>JAAYCB010000182.1 GCA_012744395.1 Pirellulaceae bacterium | reverse complement strand
TCGAAACCCGGCGGCAGAATGCCATAAGACTTCAGCTCGCGGATATAGTGCTGATTGGGCCGGAAGCCGGGCATGTCGAACCGTTTGATGGCCTGCAAACGCTTGCCGGCCAGCGAGATCGCGGCCAGGATCGCCTGATAGTCGCCGTCCTCCCGGCTGGCGAAGACGGCGGCCGGCTGCCCCTGGCCGCCCTCCGCGGATTTTCCCCGGCACCAGCCGTACCCCCCCGCTGAACTGGCCAGCGGCGCCATCAGGATCAGCGATTTTTCGGGCTGCGCAAGGTCGTAGAGGTTCAGGCAGTAGTCCGGAACGTTCGCGTATCCGGTCCTCGTGTGCAGCGCCCGCACTTTGCGGATTCGCGGTCCGAGCCCGGTCAACACGGTCGTCGGGCGGCCGCCGCCCCCCTCGTGTAGGGGTTCTCCACCATACAGCCGGGGAGCGCTGATCACGCTGTCGCGCTCGTCTCTGGGCGGCGCCGGATGGCAGGCTCCGCAGCGGCGCTCCAGCACGGCCATCGGGATTGCCACGGCCGCCGTGCCGGTCTCAAGCGCTGCGTAGGTGCCGGGGTAGGTCGCTCCGCAGTCGAGCCAGAGCCGCACCAGGTTGCGCTCGGTCGCGGAGAGCCGCACATCGTAATGGCCGCCATCGATCAGCTTGATCAGCGGGCTGGCTCCCGATCCGAGCTGGCGCGGCGGGCGATTGCCGTCTTCGAGATAGCCCCAGCCGTCGCGGACCTGGTCCCGGGCAAACAGCGTGTAGTAGCTCTGCGAGAACCACTCGTTGTGATCGCCCGTCAGGATCACTTTCCCTTCAGGTTTTTCCGCCGAGTGGCAGTCCACGCAGTGCCGGTTCCAGATCGGTTGTATGTCGCGGGGATAATCGATCACCTCCGGCACGCCCGCGGCGGGTTCCGGCCTCTGCGGCCAGCGCTCCAAGGCGAATGGCGCGTGCGCGGGCGGCGCGGCCTCCATTCGCGGCTCGTGGCAGCCGACGCAGCCGAGCGTTTCACCAGGCATCACCGTGAAGAAGCTCTGCATGTTCTTGACCGCAAGGTCATTCTCATCCAGCGCTACCAGGTACAGGCTCCGCAGCGCGGGCACCTCGATCGCGGCCGAGCCGTCGGCGTCGACCGGCACGCTGCCGAGAATCCGCTTGAGGGTGAACGTGCCGTTCATGCTCAGGTTCTGCTGCATCCCGCTGAAACTGACCGGCTTGGGCAGCTGTTCCAGGACGAGCAGCTTCTTGATCTCGCCCCGCTGGACGCCCTCCATGTTGCGGCCGCGATAGACATCGCGGACAAACACGCACCCCGTCGCCTGGCTTGGGTCCGAACGCGGGGCAATCACTCGCTCCCGCGGCCGCGGTCGCAGGAGGCACGGTTCGTGAAGCATCGTCTCCGCCTTGTAGAGCGTTTGCGCCCGTCCCTGACCGTCCATCAACAGCAGGCGGTTGACGTGGGCCACGAGAAAACAGTCGGCCGAGAGCGGGTAGGGATCGCGAAACCCTTCCGCGCCCCCCATCCAGCCGTTGGCCAGGGTGATTTTCGGACTGATTTGCCGGGCGCGGAGAGGCGCGTCGGGGCCGGCCTGGCAGTCGACCACGACAATGTTCCCATCGTGCTCGCGATTGCCGTGGTGCGGCGAGAAGGTCGCCGCCACCTGCGTGCTGCCCGGAATCGGTTTCGCGTCGATCATCAACACCCACGGATCGGCCGTCGAATTGCCGTAGTAGAGCATCTGCCCCGTGCCGTCGGGATTCATCGTCCACAAGGCGTGAAACTTCGACGGGTCGCGATCGACGTATTCCCAGCGGGTGTAGAGGATGCGGCCGTCGGGCATGACCGACGGCGTGCTCTCGTGGACGATGTTCGAGGAGAGGGGGCGGAGGTTGCGGCCGTCGGCGTCCATCCGGTGCAGCGTCGCCACGGGCGTATACCAGCAGGCGACGAACCGCTTGCAGCGCGATGAGCAGAAGAGGATGCCGCCGTCGGGCAGATAGGTCGGCTCGATGTCGTCGAACGGGCCGTCGGTCAGTTGCCGCAGCCCGCTCCCGTCGCGGTTGATCTCGTAGAGGTGGAAGTGCTTCGTTCCGCCGGGCCGGTACGAGAAGAGGATCCTCCTGCCATCGTAGTCCACTTGCGGATCGCGAATCGACCCCTGGCGATCGTCGAGGAGGACCGCCGGCTGCCGCGTCCGCAGGTTCAGCCTGCACAGCCGCGACCCGCCGGGCGCGTACATCATCTTGTTCGGGTCCATCGACCAGTGGCCGAAGTTGGCGTAGTAATGGCCGTCCTCGTAAAGCCCGCGGACCGCAAACACGACCTCATCCGCGCCGCCGCTCGCCTCGAGGGCCTTGGCGACCAGGTCGGCCTCTTGGCTGGCCGCCGCGGGGCCCTTGACCACCGCGGGGCCCTTGACCACCGCGGGGCCCTTGACCGTCGCGGGGCTCTCGCCCGCGCGGCCGAACGCCGCCCATGCCGGCCAGATCAGGCTCAAGGCCGCCAGGACCCAACAATCCGCCGCACGATCCCTCATCGCCGCCGCTCCTTGCCGCTAATGGAATCGGATGGAGAACAGGTCCGCGTCTTCCATGACGAACCGCAGCCGCACGGGCTTGCCGGCCAGCGCGCCCAGGTCGCCGCCGTTCCACGAGACGGCCTGCTCGATCCGATCGCCGGTGATCGGCGCGGACTCTGCCAGCGTCAGGCCCGGCAGCGGCCTGCCGCCGGCGTCCTGGATTTCGACCCGGGTCCGCCCTTTGCTCGCGATGTTCAGGGAGAGCTTCGAACCAGTGAATAGGAGCGGCCGGGTGACCAGCGTCCCCGCGCCATCGGCGTGGACCGACACGAACCCGTCGGTGCGGAACGTGAAGCGGCGGACGCGGCTCCCCGGGCCGGCGTAGTAGGCCTCCGTGGCGTAGACCGAGATTTCCCGCTCGTCGCCCGGCAGTTGCAGCAGGCCCCAGGTCATATAGTTGCTGCGGTTGCCGTCGCGGTCCTGGGGCGCGGTGATCGGAATCAGCTCTTCGCTCCAGCGGCGGAAGAGGACGCCGTCGCGGCTTGTCATGAACACCGGTTCCACCTGCTGGGTCTTGGGCTGGAACCGCGTGGGAAAACCGACGAGCAAATGGGGCGCGCGGAAGTAGGGCTGGATCGCGTTCGTATAGAGGTGTTCGTCCGGCGAGTCCACGTACCGCAGATCGGCTTGGTTTTCCCAATTGATGAAGTCTTGCGAAGTCGCCGTGCGGATGGCACGAACGCTCTCCGGCTTGCCAGCGCCCCCGGCCGCGCGGCCGGGGGCGAAGATCCGCCAGTAGGCCCGATACTGGCCGCGGGCGGCGTCCCAAAACGCCAGGTTCTGCGAATCGAACGCGCCGGCGGTGATCACCGCGGCCGACATCATCGTCCAGTGAATCCCGTCGGCCGACTTCAGCGCGTTGAGGCAGCTCCGCGTCTTGCCGTCGATCAGGGCCGATCCGCCGGCCAGCGCCTTGTATCGAGCGTCGCCCGCCGCGGCGGGATTGCCGTCTTTGAACGGCGTGAAGTTGTGCGTGCCCGGCCCGGCCCAGACGATGTTGTTCCGCTTCGAGCCGCCAGACTCGAACAGGCCCAACTCCGGCTTTGTCCAGTTCACGCCATCGGCGCTCTCGGCGCAGCAGGCGAACTCCGCATGCGTCGCCCGCTTGGTCGTTTCGTCGAAGTGCGCGCCGCGGTAGTACATGCGGAAGCGGTCATCGTCGCGAAACAGCGTGTAGTAAGCCGATGTGTTCCCTTCCCACGGCGCGTCGCAGACCAGGACCGCCTCGCGCGGCGCCGGCTTGTGCAGCTTCAACTCCGCGCCCACCAGGCTCGCAATCAGAAAGTCGTCGACGAACAACTCGCGCCGCCCGCCCAGTTCGATCGGCGCAGCGCCGGCCGGCGAATCCGCCGCCCGGGCCGCACGGCCGGGCGCGCGGGCCGCCAGCGCGGCCAGGGTCAATCCTTGCCAAAGTGCATCGCGGCGGGTGATCTTGCGCAGCGCTGGTTGGGGAGTTGTCATGGCAGCGGTCCTCGGGCTTGGCGAATCGTAGGGGAACGGGAAACGGCTGCCGTCAAGTGTAGTGCCGGCGCCGGCCCGCGGCAACGCGCTCGGCCCGGCGCCGTCTTCACGGCAAACACGGTCGCCGTGGCCACAGAGACGCCCGCGTGCCGCGAACACGAAAGCGCGCCGGGGTCAACGGCGAAAGACGCTTGCCAGGCCGGGCGAGTCCCGCGGCTGCTTGACGCCGATCGGACGCCGAGCTTATCGTAGGCACTGCGGAGGCAATCGGTGACGGCGACTGCCCGGCTTTCGCGGCGAGCATCGCCGTCGGATGAAGACCATGCGGCTGCGTGCCGCGAAGAGCCTGCGTGCCGCGAAGAATCGGACGCCAGCCCCTTGCGCCGCGCCCGCTCACCGAGGATTCAGATCATGCGCGCATCCGACGGTCTTGCGTTTCGCGGTTCCATGCCGTTGGCGATTGCCCTGGCGGCCGCCTTGTCCTTCAATGCATTGCCGATAGCGCCCGCCCTGGCGGCCGGCAACGCGCCCGGCGCGGTGGCGAGGGGGCCGGAGGGTGGCGGCGGCCCCTCCGATGCCCGGCTTGCCTCCGCCTCGATGCCCGGGGGGCAAGACGCCGCGCCGCCAGCTCCCGAGAGACTCTCGCTCTGGTCGGGCCGGGCGCCTGTCGGGGATGGAGGGTCCGAGGCGGCCGACGCCTCGATCACGGTCCATCGGCCGGCGCTGGGAACCGCCACCGGCGCGGCGATCGTGATCTGCCCGGGCGGCGGGTATGGCGGCCTGGTCAGCGGCCCGGAGGGGCATGGCATCGCCGGCTGGCTCACCGGGCATGGGATCGCGGGGATTGTGCTCGAATACCGGCTCCCCAAGGGCAGGCCGTTCGTGCCGCTTCTGGACGCCCAGCGGGCGATCCGCACGGTTCGGACGAACGCGCAGAAGTGGGGCATCGATCCGGCCCGCATCGGCATCATCGGGTTCTCCGCGGGCGGGCACCTCGCCTCCACCGCCGGGACCCACTTCGACGGCGGCGAGCCCCAAGCGGCCGATCCGATCCAGCGGGCAAGCTGCCGACCGGATTTCGTGATCCTCGTCTACCCCGTCGTCACGATGGGCGCGAAGACCCACGGCGGATCGAAGCGCAACCTGCTCGGGCCCGATCCGAAACCCGAGATGGTGGACCTGTTTTCCAACGAGAAACAAGTGACCGGCCAGACGCCGCCGATGTTCCTGGCTCACGCCCAGGACGACAAGACGGTCCCGGCGGACCACAGCCGGATGCTCCACGAGACCCTCAAAGCGCACCACGTGGCGACCGAGTACCTGGAGCTGCCCAGCGGCGGCCACGGACTGGATGGCTACAAGGGGCCGATGTGGGATGCCTGGCAGAGCGCGGCGCTGGAGTGGCTGGCCGGGCAGAAGATGATTCGCTGAGTTGGCGTGTTTAAAGTGGAAACGTGAGGGTTCCTCTCGCATTTCTGAGGAGGAGGGCGACCATGAACCGGATCTCTCGCCGTGGTTTTCTCAAGCGATCGGCGGCGGTCTCCTCGGGCGTTTGGGCGGGGCTTGGCTCGACTGCCTGGCTTCGAGCGGCCGGCAGATCAAGAAGTTCCAGCCGGCAACGCCAGAGCTCGGCGCGAATTTCATCGACGCGGTCCGCAGCCGCCTCGCCGCCGATCTGGCGGCCGATATTCTCGACGGCCACCTCTCGGCCGCGCTGGTCCACCTGGGCAATATTTCACACCGCGTCGGCCGGGCCGTGCCCGAGCACGAGATCGGCGAACGGGTCGAGGGGAACCGGGAAATGGCCGCGGCCTACCAGCGGTTCAAGGCCCATCTGTCGGCCAACGGGGTCGATTTGGACAAAACGCCCGCCACGCTGGGAGCCATGCTCACGTTCGATTCCCAGACCGAGCGGTTCGTCGGCGAGCTGAGCCGGCCGGCGAACGAGTTGGTGGCCCGGCAATATCGCCGGCCGTTCGAGGTTCCGCAACAGGTGTGAGCTGCCCGGAAACAGCCTCCCCGGGTCACCCATCAACGATAGCACAGGAAGACCAGATGACTCTCCCAAATCATCCGTCGGCACGCACGGCGTCGCGGCGCGCGTTTCTCGCCGTCGGAATCGGCGCTGCCGCGGGCGCCGGTGTCCTTTCGTCTCTTGGGGCCGCGGCGCCGGCGGCGGTCAAGGCCAAGATGCGGATCGGTCTGGCCACGTACAATTGGGGGAAGGACTGGGACATTCCTACGCTGATTGCCAACTGCCACAAGGCCGGTCTGGCCGGCGTGGAGTTGCGAACGAACCTGAAACACGCGCATGGCGTGGAAGTGACGCTCAGCGCCCGGGAGCGCGCCGAGGTCAAGGCGCGGTTTGCCGACAGCCCGGTGCGGATTGTGAGCATCGCTTGCAGCGAGCGGATGGACTGGCCGCAGCCGGAGCAGCTCCAGGCGGCGATCGAGGCGGCCAAGGCCCATCTGCGGCTCAGCCGCGACGTGGGCTGCGACGTGCTCCGCGTGTTTCCCAACCAATTCCACGCCGGTGTTCCGCACGTGCAGACGATCGAGCAGATTGCCCGGGCGTTGAACGAGTTGGGCGCCGCGGCCGCCGGCCTCGGCCAGGAGGTGTCGCTGGAGGCCCACGGCTCGGCCGGCGAACTGCCCACGATCCGCGCGTTCATGGACCGGGTGACCCGGCCCAGCGTCCGCGTCCGGCTGAACTGCGACCCGCGCGACACCAAGGGCGCCGGCTTCGCGGCGAACTTCAACCTCGTGAGAGACTGTCTCTCGCGGATCATCCACCTGCATGACCTCAACGACCCGGATTACCCCTACGCGCTGATGGTCGAGTTGTTGATCAAGGCCGGATGGGAGGGCTGGGCACTGATGGAGCAGGACCAGGTCGTCGCCGACCGCGTGGCGGCAATGATCGGGCAGAGAGAGCTTTGGGAGTCGATGATCGACAAGGCCTGTAATATCGATAAGGAGCAAACGTCATGAAACGCAACGATCTGTCGCCGGGGTCGCTATCGCGGCGGGATTTCATCAAGTGGGGCGGAACCCTGGCCGGCGGATCGGCCCTTGCGGCGGTCGCCATCCCGCGGGTGCATGCGGCGGAAGACAACACGATCCGGTTGGCGCTCGTCGGTTGCGGCGGCCGCGGCTCGGGAGCGGTGGCCAACGCGCTGACCGTTCCCAACGGCAACGCCAGGCTCGTGGCGATGGCCGACCTGTTTCCCGAGCGGCTTGCCGCCTCGCAGAAGAACCTCGCCCGCGAATTCGGCCCGGCGGTCGACGTTCCCGCCGACCGCCGGTTCGTCGGTTTCGACGCCTACCGCAAGGCGATCGACTGCCTCCGCCCCGGCGACGTGGCCTTGCTGACGACGCATTCCGCGTTCCGCCCGATCCATTTGGAGTATGCCGTGGAGAAGGGGGTGAACGTCTTCATGGAGAAGAGCTTCGCCCCCGATCCGGCGGGAATCAAGCGGATCATTCGGGCGGGCGAGGCGGCCGAGAAGAAGAACCTGAAGATCGCCGCGGGCCTGATGTGCCGCCACTCGCCGGCCCGGCAGGCCCTGATCAAGAGAATCCGCGACGGCGAGCTGGGCGAGATCATGTGGATCCGCGCCTACCGGATGGATGCCGGCGGCGGCCTGCCGCCCTACAAGGCGGGAGAAAACGAGCTGCTCTGGCAGATTCGCCGCGCGCCCTGGTTCCTCTGGGCGTCGTCGGGGCGGTTCATCGGGCTGATGGTCCACCAGATCGACGAATGCTGCTGGCTCAAGGACGCCTGGCCGATCAGTGCCCACGGCGTCGGCGGGCGGATCGCCAACAGCCCCGACGCAAGCGAGAATGTCGATTCCTATTCGATCGAATATACCTTTGCCGACGGCGCCAAGGCGATGGTCGTCGGCAGGTATATCCCCAACTGCTACAACGAGTTCGCCACGTTCGCCCACGGCACGAAGCGCGCCGCGCAGTTCTCGGGCAACATCCACGCGCCGACCGTGCGGACCTACAAGAGCCAGGTGATCGCCGCCGACAACATCGACTGGAACTACGGTTACCAGGAGAGGAAAGACTGGTCGACGAGGTACCGCGGGTCGGAGAGCCCCTGGCAGGAAGAATGGAACGTGCTGTTGGCCGCGATCCGCGCGGACCGGCGGCACAATGAGGCTCGCCGGGCCGCCTACGCGGACCTCGCCTCGATCATGGGCCGCGCGGCGGTCCACTCGGGCAGGGTCATTACCTGGGAGGAGGCCCTGGCCTCGGATTTCGCCTTCTGCCCCAACCTCGACTCGCTCAACGCAGACAGTCAGCCCCCGGTCCGCGCCGACGCCGAGGGCCGCTACGCCCCGCCGATCCCCGGCGCGTGCAATGAAATCTGACGTGAAGGGATTTACCGACGGGCACCGAAGATGGCCGCCGGGCGGTCCCGCGGCGCGAACGCGGGCAACCGCACGGGTGGCTTCGTCAACAGGCAATCAGACCCTGTCAACCTGGAACAAGAATCCCATGTCCGACCAATCCAGAGATCGGTTCTCGCGGCGCGGTTTTCATCGCCGGGCGATGGCAGCTCTCGGCGGGGCGCTCGCCGACGGGCTGGTGCAGGGCGCGGCGCGTGCCGCCGCCGGGCAGCATCCGGCGGGGAAATACGTTGACATCCATGTCCACCTGACCCAGGACTGGGTCGCCGGCCAGGCGCCGCTCTCGACGGAGGCCCTGCTCGGCTGGATGGACGAGCGCCAGGTGGCGGAGGCCGTGGTGCTGCCGCTCGTCTCGCCCGAAAGCTGGCATTACATGGTGTCGAACGACTGGGTGTTCGACCAGACTCGGGCCCATCGCGACCGGCTGATACCGTTCTGCGACATCGATCCCCGCGCAACCTACGTCAAGGGGAAGGCCATCGGCCGGATGCTCGATCGCTACATCGAGGCGGGCGCCAAGGGCCTGGGCGAGCACAAGTGCGGCACGCCGATCGACGACGCCGGAAACCTGGATATCTTCCGCGCCTGCTCCGACCTGAAGTGGCCCGTGCTCCTGCATATGGACACCGTACGCAACACCGATGAGCCGGGACTGCCGGGCCTGGAGCGCGCCCTCCAGGCGGCGCCCGGCGCCACGTTCATCGGCCATGCGACCGGCTGGTGGTCGTCGATCTCGGCGGTCAGCGACAGGAAAGAACTGGGCGGATATCCAACCGGGCCGGTCAAGCCCGGCGGCGCGGTCGACCGGTTGATGGAAAAGTACCCGAACATCTATGGCGATCTGTCGGCCGGCAGCGGCTTGAACGCCATCAGCCGCGACCCGGACTTCGGCCGCGAGTTCCTCATCCGCCGGGCTGACCGGCTGTTGTTCGGCACCGACTACCTGGCGGAGGGCCAGCAGGTCGGCCAGTTCGAGTTCCTCGACCGGCTTGACCTGCCGGCCGACGTCCAGGCCAAGATATTCCGTGACAACGCGCGCAGAATCTTGAACAGATAGCGTCGATGGGAGTCCATCCCGGATTCTTCGACACCGGGTTGCCGCCTGTCCCGTCCGCGGGCGGCTTGACAAATGGCGGGAGACCGGCAACATTCCAGGTAGGGGCTTCAGACAGCGCCGATTTGTCCTAACCAGCAGTGAGACCATGCCTTGCGTCAGCCTTTTACGTCTTGGCGGCCTCGTGGCAATCCTGCCGGCCGTTGCCCTCGGATCGGCATGGGCGCCGGCTGCCGAACCGCCGCCGGCCGCCCGTTCCTTGGATGACCAGTTGTTCGGCGATGCCGGGGGGGAGGCCGACGCCGAGGTCGACCGGCAACTGTTCGGCAACTCCGGAAGCGCTCCAAGTCCTGCGGCGGTGGAACAGAAGAAGACGGCGGATCAGCGGCGGATCGATGCCTGGAACGATCTGCTCAAGGAGGAATTGAAGGCGGCGGCGATCGACGAAATGCAGAATCCGCTGGTCGGGATCGCCCGCAGCATGAGGCTCGCCGAAGGGCTCATCGGCCAGGCCAACTCGGGCCAGATGACGCAGCAGGTCCAGGCGGAGATCGTCGCGGATCTGGACAAGCTGCTCGAGCAGGCGCAGAAGAAGTGCCAGGCGTGCGCTAGCCCTTCCCAAAGCACCGCCGAGCGGAAGCCCGCCGAGCAGCCGAAACCGGGCGAACCGGAGGAGGGAAAGCCCGCCGCCAAGCCGTCGACCACGAGCGACGCCAAGCCCGGCAAGGCGGAAGGCCAGTCGGGCAACATCGCCGAGGCGATCGCGGCGATCAAGCAGGTTTGGGGTGAGCTGCCGGAGCAAGAGCGCCAGGAGATGCTCCAGTTGTCGGTCGAGGAGTTCTTGCCGAAATACGCCGACCTGATCGAGCAATACTACAAACGCCTCGCTGCGGATCGGAAGACCGTGCCATGACGAGTCAAACGGGCCGCCGCGGCCGATGGTTGACCGGACTGGTCAGCGCCCTGGCTGTGACGGCAGCCACGCTCTGGCAGGGAGCCGGCGGCCTGGCGGCCGAGGCCCCGCTCGTCGAGGCCGAGGCCGGGCGGATGATCAGCCCGGCGGCGGAAAAAGCCATTGAAAACGGCCTCCGCTATCTTGCCCGGGCCCAGCACGAGGATGGCTCCTTCGCCTCCGGCGGCTATCGCGGCAACGTGGCGATTAGCGGGCTGGCCGGGCTGGCCTTCCTGGCCAGCGGGAGCACGCCGAACCGCGGGCCGTATGGCGAGAACGTCGACCGGGCGGTCCGCTACATCATGGATCGCACCCAGGAAAGCGGATTCATCACGGCGCCGGGGTCCGCCAGCCACGGGCCGATGTACGGGCACGGGTTCGCCGCGCTGTGTCTTGCGGAATGCTACGGGATGTCGGCCGAAGAGGAACTCCGCGACAAGCTGGCGCGGGCTGTCAACCTGATCGTCAATACCCAGAACGACGAGGGCGGGTGGCGGTATCAACCGCGGCGGCTGGACGCCGACATCTCCGTGACGATCTGCCAGGTGATGGCCCTCCGCGCTGCCCGGAATGCCGGGATCGAGGTGCCGCGGGAGACGATCGACAAGTGCATCGCCTACGTTCGCCGCTGCCAGAATCCGGACGGCGGATTCATGTACATGGCCAGCGGCGGCGAAAGCGCGTTCGGCCGCTCGGCGGCGGGCGTCGTCGCCCTGCACAGCGCCGGGGTCTACGAGGGGCCGGAGCTTGCCAAGGGAATCCAGTACCTGATGGGCTTCCTGCCCGGCCAGAGCAGCGCCGCCTCGGCGGGGAGCTATTACTACTACGCGCACTACTACGCCGTCCAGGCGATGTGGCGCCAGGGCGGCACGTTCTGGCAACGCTGGTATCCGGCGATCCGCGATGAATTGGTCGAGCGGCAAAGGAGCGACGGCTCCTGGGTGTCGCCGATCTCGCCCGAATACGCCACCGCCATGTCGTGCATTGTCCTCCAGGTGCCCAACAACTATCTGCCGATCCTTCAGCGTTAGATGAGTATCCCGTTCCGGCCAGGTGTCTTTGCCATCGCGATTGCGATTCTGACCGCTGCCGGTCCGCTCCGGGCCGGCGACGGGCCGCTGCTGGTGCCCGTCGAGGGCGAGCCTTTCCCGGCCACCCTGGCCGCCAGCGACTCGGATGACAGCCTGGTGTTCAACGCAGCGGGCGGCCGCCGCGTGTTCGCCCGCCGCGACATCGTCTGCTGGGGCCGCTGCGCGGAGCCGGAACGGGGGCCGGTCCTGCTGCTCCGCGACGGATCGCTCCTGGCCGCCCGACGCGTCGACCTGAAGGATGGGGTGATCGGGGCCGATGCCGACAGCCTGGGCCAATTGGAAATTCCCTTTAGCCGTCTCGCGGCCGTGGTACTCGAGCTGCCCGCCGCGCCCGTCCAGCGCGACCGGCTCCTCGATCGCGCCCTGCAAGCCGAGACGGCGGAGACTCGGGCGGTCTTGCTCAACGGCGACGTGGTCCGCGGACGATTGCTGGCCCTCGGCGGCACGGAGATCCAACTCGAGACCGAGGTCGGGCCCGTGACGTTGGCCCTCGACCGGATCAGTTCGATCACGTTTCCGCAGGCCGCGGACGCGGAATCCGCCGCCGCGCCGGGCCGGATCGTCGTCGGACTGGATGACGGGAGCCGCGTGCTGGCCGAGCGGCTGGCGATCGGGGAGCGGGAAGCGACGCTGGTCGGCGGCGGCGTTGCGTCGACGATCGATCCGCAGCGCATCGTGTTTCTCCAGCCGGCAAGCGATCGGGTGGTGTACCTGTCCGACTTGGCGCCCGATGGCTACCGGCACGTGCCGTTTCTCAACCTCGCTTGGGATTATCGCCTGGATCGCAACGTGCTCGGCGGCCGCCTCCGCAATGCGGGGCAAATCCATCTGAAGGGGATCGGCATGCACACCGCCAGCCGCTTGACCTTTGCGCCGCCGGAGGATGCCAGGTCGTTTCAGGCGTCGCTGGCCATCGACGACGCCGCCAGAGAGCTCGGCAGTGTGCGGTTCCGCGTGTTTGTCGACGGCGGTCAGAAGTACGTCAGCCCGACGATTCGCGGCGGCGCTCCGCCGGCGCCGATCGAGGTCGACGTCCGCGGCGCGCAGCGCGTCGACCTGGTCGTCGACTACGCCGACCGGGCGGACGTGCAGGACCATGCCAACTGGCTTGGCGCCCGATTCGTCCGGTAGGGTGGTCGAGAGCGGACCGTCCCGATGCGGTTGAGACGGCCGTTGCCTGTCGAGAATCCAACCGCTTTTGCGCAACCGGTTCGGCAGCGCCGCCCCACCGATCGCCAATTACAAGGTATCGCGACGGGCCGGGAGACCCGTCCTACGCGGCTACGCGCCGAACTTGGCGAGGCGGCCCGCGTGGGCCATGGCGATGGGCATCAGGTGGAGCGCCTCGAAATGCCCCAGCCCGCCCAGCAGCGCTTCGCGCTCGCCGAACTTCTGGCAGGTGTCGGGGCGGCAATGGTCGCCCACCAGCAGCGTCGGCACCGGATGCCAACTATGGCTGGCCATCGCCGCCGGCGTGCTGTGGTCGCCGGTGACGATCAGCACATTCGGCTTGAGCGCTTCGATCCGCGGAACGACCGCGTCGAACTGCTCGATCATCTTCACCTTGGCCTCGAAGTTGCCGTCTTCCCCCCGGCTGTCGGTGTATTTGAAGTGGACGAAGAAGAAGTCGTAATCCTTCCAGGCCCTCTCCAGCACGTCGATTTCTTCGCTCAGGTTGGCGGGCTTGCCGATGATCTCCATCCCGACCAGGCTCGCCAGACCCTTGTACATCGGGTAGGCGGCAATCGCGGCGGCCTTCAGGCCGTAGACCTGCTCGTAACTGGGCAAGTCGGGTCGGCGGGCGAAGCCGCGCATCGAGAGGCAGTTGGCCTTCGCCTCGCCGGCCAGCAGCCCGCGGGCCTGCTCGACGAACCGGATGGCCACTTCGGCGGTCCGCTCGCTCGCCTCGTTGGCCGGCACCGGATCGAGCGGGGGCACGCCTGTCTTCTGCGGATCGGTGTCGGCCACGTCGCCGCCGAGCCCCTCGCCGCGAAAGACGACGACGAAACGGTGCTCTTGGACCGGCTCGACGAAGACCTCGACGCCGGGGATGCTGACCTGGTTGAGCCTCCGCGCAAGCGGCGCGCTCTGGTCGGTGGGGATGCGACCCGCCCGGCGGTCCGTGATCCTGCCCTGGGCGTCGATCGTGCAGAAGTTGCAGCGGACGGCGACATCGTTTGGTCCGACCGCGAATCCGATCCCGGCGGCTTCGAGCACGCCCCGGCCGATCTGGTACTTGAGCGGATCATAGCCGAACAGCCCGAGATGCCCCGGACCGCTGCCCGGCGTAATCCCCGGCCGAATGGGGATCGAATTGCCGCAGACCCCCTTGCGGGCCAGGTGGTCGAGATTCGGCGTACTGGCCGCCTCGAGTTCCGTGGGACCTCCCTCTTCGATCGGCAGTCCACCGATTCCGTCGGCCACCAGCATGACGATCTTGGTGTCGGCCGGGATTTTCAGCGAGCGGATGAGTTCCAGATTTTCCATGCGCGTGGTTCCTTGGAGCGAAAGCCGTCGGGGGGCTACATGTTTCCCGTCATGGCGAACAGTGTTCACCTCGCTGCCAGGCTCCGGCCTGGCAACGTCGACACGGTTCCCCAGCCGGAGCTTGGCAGCCGGGGGGGCAGGATTCCAGGAGAGTCGGGAGCCTGGGAACCAGGACACCTGCGACCTGTCATCTCTCGTCCACCCATTTTCCTGCCCCGGGGCTCCAGGGCAAGTGGGGGGGCCGCCCGCGCGCCCCTCTGGCGGCAGGGGGCTGCGGTCGGCTATCCTTCATGGTTCCTGGAAGACGCGGACCCTTACCCGGATCGGAAGCGCAAACGATGATCATGCGACTCGACCAGCAACCGGCCTGGAAGAATCTCGAAGAGCACTTCATTTCCGTCGAGCCCCTGCACTTGGCCGACCTTTTTCGGGAAGACCCCGGCCGCGCGGAGCGGCTGACGATCGAGTCGTGCGGGCTGTGGCTCGACTATTCCAAGAACCGGATCACCGACCAGACCATGCGGCTGCTCGTCGCCTTGGCCGCGGCGGCGGACCTGCCCGCCGCGATCGAGCGGATGTTCTCCGGCGAGAAGATCAACGCCAGCGAGAATCGAGCCGTGTTGCACACGGCCTTGCGCAACCGCTCCGACACGCCGATCTACGTCGATGGCGAGAACGTCATGCCGCGGATTCGGGCGGTGCTCGACCAGATGGCCGGCTTCGCCCGGAGAATCCGCGGCGGCCAGTGGGTCGGGCACACCGGCAAGAAGATCAAGAATATCGTCAACGTGGGCATCGGCGGATCGGACCTGGGGCCGGCGATGGCCTGCGAGGCGCTGCGGCCGTTCACCGACCGAAAACTGACCGTGCGTTTCGTCTCGAACATCGACGGCACCCACTTGGCGGAGGCCACGGGCGATCTCGACCCGGCGGAAACGCTGTTCATCATCGCCAGCAAGACGTTCACGACCCAGGAGACGATGACCAACGCGGAAAGCGCCAAACGCTGGCTGCTCGAGGCGATGGAGGACGAGGCGGCCATCGCCAGGCACTTCGTCGCGCTGTCGACGAATGCGGAACGGGTCGCCGCCTTCGGAATCGACGCCGAGCGGAACATGTTCCCGTTCTGGGACTGGGTCGGTGGGCGCTACAGCCTGCCGTCGGCCATCGGGCTCGCGCTGATGATCGCCATCGGGCCGGAGAATTTCTTCCGCATGCTCGACGGCTATCACGCCATGGACAATCACTTCCGCTCCGCGCCGCTGGACCGCAACATGCCGGTCGTGCTGGGCCTGCTGGGCGTCTGGTACAACAATTTTTTCCAGTTTGCCAGCCACGCGATCCTCCCCTACGATCAATACCTGGGCCGGTTTGCCGCCTATTTCCAGCAGGGCGACATGGAGTCGAACGGCAAGTCCGTGACGGTCAACGGCGAACGTGTCGCCTGGCAGACCGGCCCGATCATCTGGGGCGAGCCGGGCACGAATGGCCAGCACGCCTTTTATCAGCTGCTCCACCAGGGGACGAAGATCGTGCCCGCCGATTTCATCGGCTTCGCCCAGAGCCACAATCCGATCGGCGATCACCACGCGAAACTGATGGCCAATTTCTTCGCCCAGACCGAGGCCCTGGCGCTGGGCAAGAGCCGGGAAGCGGTGTTGAACGAAGGCACGCCCGAAGCGCTCGTGCCGCACAAGGTCTTCGAAGGCAACCGGCCCACCAACACGGTCCTGGCCGAGCGCCTCGACCCGGAGACGTTCGGCAAGTTGGTGGCCCTCTACGAACACAAGATCTTCGTTCAGGGCGTGATCTGGCAGATCAACAGTTTCGATCAGTGGGGCGTCGAGCTGGGCAAGGCGCTTGCCGAGCGGATTCTGCCGGAGTTGGAGGCCGCCGACGAGCCCGAACTGAACCACGACGCCTCGACGAACCGCCTCGTCCGCTGGTTCCGCGCGCATCGCGCAAAGGGCGGAGATTCGAAGTGACAGATGGCCGTCAGCGATCAGCCGTCAGCTGCCGGTACGGGGTCTCGCGAAGACTCGCGCCGTTTCTTCCGCTGATCGCTGATGACTGATAGCTTCTCCAAGGAGACCCCAACCGATGGCATCCGAACTTACCTGGCTGGGACACGGCAGTTGGTCGATCAAGTCGCTTGGGCAAGCGATCCTGCTGGACCCGTTTCTCGACGATTCGCCGGTTTCGCCCGTCAAATCCGGCGAGGTCGACGCCGATTGGATCCTCGTCTCCCATGGTCATTTCGATCACATGGCCGACGCGGAGAGGATCGCCCGGCGAACCGGCGCGACGATCATCGCCAACTTTGAAATCTGCCAGTGGTTCGCCGCCAAGGGGCTGGAGAAGACGCACGCGATGAATCTCGGCGGCGGCTTCGATTTCCCATTCGGGCGCGTGAAGATGACGATCGCCCACCATACGTCGATGCTGCCCGACGGCGCAAACGGCGGCAATCCGGCCGGGTTCGTGGTCGCGCTGCCCGAGGGAAACGTCTATTTCGCCTGCGACACCGGCCTGTTCTCCGATATGCGGCTGATCGGCGCCTGCGGGCTGGCGCTGGCGGCCCTGCCGATCGGCGACAATTACACGATGGGCCCCGACGACGCACTCGAGGCGGTCAGATTGCTGGCCCCGCGGCGGGTTGTGCCGGTGCACAACAAGACCTGGCCGCTGATCGACCAGGACGCCGACGCCTGGGCGGCGCGGGTCCGGGCGGAGACCGCCGCCGAGCCGCTGGTGATCCAGCCGGGCGCGACGATCTCGCTTTAGCGCTGAACCTCTGCGCTCCCCAAGCACAGCCGGTTCCCCCACCAAAACGCCTGGTTCCCGTAACAAAGCGCCTGGTTCCCAAGCGCCAGCTTGGGAACCAGGCGCACTTGCCCTCCCCAGCCAGCGCTTGGCGGCGTAGCCCGGGGTGGGTGAATCTTCCCCGACCGGGATCGAAGGCGGATTCGAGCCGCCGTCCCGCGCGATGGAACCACATGCCCTGACCTTCCGGGCCGGTTGCCGCCGCGGCGGCGACGCGCTACTCGGCCAGAAGTCCGGCGACGGCCTTTTCGATATCGTCCGCTCCGAACGGCTCGGGGGGGACTCGTCCGGTCGAGAAGACTTTCCGCAAGACGCCCTGCCGATCGTAAAGCTTCAAGTGCGGCAAGGTGGCGCGCTCGATCTGGAAGGCCTCGGCGGACTTCACGTCGGCCCCGTACTGGCTGATATAGCTCTCGAAATCCACCTGCTGGCCGGCGAGGACCTCCTCGACGGTCTGGCGATCGTCGGGCGAGTCGAAGCTGACCAGGAGAACGGCCAGCCCCCGATCGCGGAGCGCATCGTGCAGCCGGACCGTGTGGGGGATCAGTTCGAGACACTCGATGCACCAGGTTGCCCAGAAGTCGACCAGAACCACCTGGCCGCGCTTGGCCGCGAGAATCTCCTGGAAGCGCTTTTCATCCACGATCTCCAGAGCCAGTCCCTCGGCCGGAGCGCCGCCGGGTGTCGACGCCGCGGGCGGGCCGCCCGCGGCGGCCTCTCCAGCCGCGCCGCTGGCCAGAGCGGCAGCCGAGCCATCGTTGGCGGGCGTATCCGAGCATCCCGAGAATCCAAGGGCAGCGGTCGCGGCGAGGAGTATCGCCAGTACGGAGCGGTTCGGGGGGAACATGGCATGATCCTCTTGGCGGTCCAGTTTGGGCGACGGCCCGGTTCGTTCGCGCCGGGCGGAGTCGCGGGAGACCGTCCGCGTTTCGCGGCAACATGGGTTTCTGATCCGCCGCCCGGCCAGAACCCGCCGCGAAACAGCGGGACGGTTCCCAAGATATTCACCCTAGTTGTCGTATTTGATCGTGCAGCCGAAGGCGAGCACTTCCGCCTTGGGCGGCGCCTTGCCGGCCAGGATCGCATCCAGAGCCTGTCTCAGGTGCTGGGTCTTCACCTTGTCTGGATTCTGGCTGTCGTCAACCGGGCCGTGGTAGGCGATCTTCCGCTCGCCGTCGAGGACAAAAATCTCGGGGGTCTTGGTCGCGCCGTAGTCGCGGCCCATTTTCTGAGTCGGGTCGTAGAGATAAGGGAAGTTGAACTGCTTCTCCTTTGCCCGCACCTTCATCGGCCCGAGCTTGTCGGCGTCGAGGTTGTTGACGTTGACGGCGACGAGCCGAACGCCCTTGTCCCGGTAATCTCGCTGGAGGGCAACCAGCCGGTCTTCATAGGCCTGGGCGACCGGGCAGTGGTTGCAGGTAAACACCAGCACAACGGCCTTCGCCTGTTTCAAGTCGGCCAGGCTGTGCTCCTTGTCGTCGATGCCGATGATCCCCGACCAGGGAGGCGCTTTGTCGCCAATTTTCACCCCGGCCGCGCAAGCGGGCGAGAGAGACGAAAGCAGCAAGGCCACCGGCGCCAGCAGACAGAACGTCCGAACCATGGAATTCTCCTTTTCAGCACGAAAAACGGGGGAAACGGGCCGGCCCGCGTCTCATGCGAGCCAGACGTGTTGCCGCGCGATTCCTTTCCGGATTGTCTCCCGAATGATTCACCGAGCGGCCGGGAAAGGCAAGGTGCGGACGACCCTTTTGGCGGCAAAAAGACGAGACCCCCCCCTCTGCATGGGTTCTTCTTGAGCGATTCAGACTTCGCCCGGCTCTCCGTCTTCAGCCTCCAGGACATCGCGAAACACCGCCTTCAACTTGCGGAGGTGCTCGCCGGTGGCGGTGTGGATGATCAGCGCGCGGCCGGTGCCGGCGGTTTCGACTTTTCGCACTCCGAAGCCGATCCCGCGAAGCCGCTTTCTCGCCTGGGACGCACCCAGCCGCACGTAGAACCGCTCGCCGTTGATCTCCCGCATCTCTTGATCGTACTCCCGCGGCCCCGATGGCGGGTCCGCCGTTTTGCCTTCTTCAGGGCGACTTCGGGGAAGGGCATGCCCTCTTCGCGGCACCGTGCGGCATTCCGCCCGCGTGCCGGGCTGGTCGCCCGGCGCAGCCGTTGTGCCGAATCGACCGTCCGGCCCGCGTGCCAGGCGGGCGACCGCCGGCTATAATCGTATCGGTCGTCTCCCGCGGCGGGCCGCGCTGAGACGATTCTATCCTGCCTTCGACGCGCGGGCGACACCCGACCGGAACGCGTGCCGGCGCCGCAAGCCTTGACGGACACTCGGAACGACCCATGAAGAATCGGTGCTTCCCCTCCATCCTTTCGGTTGTCCTGGTGTTGACGACCGTAGCCCGCCTGGCGGCCGACGACTGGCCCCAATGGCGCGGCCCCCAGCGCGACGGCGTTTGGCGCGAAACGGGCGTCGTCGAAACCCTGCCGGAGAAGCCGGCGTATGCCTGGCGAACTCCGCTTGGCGGTGGATTCGCCGGCCCCGCCGTGGCCGGAGGCCGCGTCTTCGGCTGCGACCGGATTCTTCCGGCGGACGCCACGGCATCGGTCAACGCGTGGAATGTCACAGCGCCGGTCGAGGGGGCGGAACGCGTCTTCTGTCTCGATGAGAAGACCGGCAAACTCCTCTGGCAGCACGTCTACCCCTGCCGCTACCAGGTCAGCTATCCTTCCGGTCCGCGGGCGACCCCGACGGTCTCGGACGGCAGGGTCTACACCGTCGGCGCGATGGGCGATTTGGTCTGCCTCGCCGCCGCCGATGGCCGGGTGCTGTGGTCCAAGAACTACGTCCGCGATTTCGGCACGGTGATCAATCCCTGGGGCATGGCCTCCGCTCCGCTGGTTGACGGCCAGCGATTGATCGTGCTTGCCGGCGGCGCCGGCGGCGCATGCGTCGTGGCGCTCGACCTGCGATCGGGCGAAGAGGTCTGGCGCAGCCTCGACGCCGAGGACCCCGGTTACAGCTCGCCGATCATCATCGAGGCCGGCGGCGCCCGCCAACTGATTGTCTGGAACTCGCTGGGCGTCCATTCGCTCGACCCGGCCACGGGCAAGCCCTACTGGGAATTCCCCTACAAGACCAAGATGGCCCATGCGGTCGCCACGCCCGTCTTCGATCCCCAACGGCGACTGCTGTTTGTCTCCTCGTTTTTCGATGGTCCGCGGATGTTGCGCCTGGCGCCAGGCGGGCCCGCGGCCGAACTCCTCTGGCAGGGCTTCAGTAGGAGCGAACTGCCGCGGAACACCGACAAGCTGCACTGCCTGATGTCGACGCCGGCGGTGTTTGCCGATCACCTGTTCGGGGTCGACAGCTACGGGCACCTGCGGTGCCTCGACCTGGACACGGGAGAGCGGCTCTGGGAGACGCTTGAGGCAACCGGAGAAAACCGCTGGGCCAATGCATTCTTGATCCGCCACGGAGACCGGTTCTTCCTCTTCAACGAACACGGCGAATTGGTCCTCGCGCGGCTCGGCCCCGCCGGATACGACGAAATCGGCCGCCTGAAGATCATCGAGCCGACGCTCAGGGTTGGCAGGCGCAACGTGGTCTGGTCGCATCCCGCGTTCGCCAATCGGCGCGTCTTCGCTCGAAACGACCGTGAAATCGTCTGCGTCGACCTGTCCGCCGCCCCAGACGAATCGGCCGGGTCCCAGGAATGACCGGTCTCGCGGCTCTCCTGGTTCCCAAGCCGGAGCTTGGGAACGAGGATGGAGGGAAGGCCTGAACCCTGAACCCTGAACCCTGAACCCCGAGCCCCTAGCCCCATGCACAACGGCTCTCCACCTGCCGCGGCCGCGCGGCCGAGTTATCGCAACCTTCTGCTCGGCGACTCTTTCTGTTATGGCGCCGAGGTCGTCACGGCGCGGGGATTCTCGCCGCCGCAGCAACCCGATCGGATCAGGGAACTGGCCGAGACGCTGCTCGCCGATCCGCGGATCGGGTATATCTCGATCACGGACAGTCCGGGTGGAGTGCCGATGCTGCCGGCCGACTGGCTGGGCGGGCTGGTCTCGTCGCAGCGGCGAAGAGTCGTCCTGCATTTGACCTGCAAGGACATGAATCGCAACGGTTTGGAGTCCGCCTGCTGGCGCTATGCGGCCACGGGGTTCGACAACGTGCTGGCCCTGACGGGCGACTATCCCAGCGGGGGCTTCGGCGGCACAGCGCGGCCGGTGTTCGACCTCGATTCGCTCGGGCTGATCCAGCTGATGCGGTCGATGAACGAAGGGCTCACGATTCCCGGCCGCCGCGGGGCGCCGCAGACGCTGCCGGCGACCGACTTCTTCATCGGCTGCGCCGTCTCGCCGTTCAAGCTGCGCGAATCCGAGCTTGTGCCGCAGTATTTCAAGCTCCTCCGCAAGCTCCGCGCCGGCGCCCGCTGGGTGATCCCCCAGCTGGGATACGACATGCGGAAGTTCAACGAGGTCAAGCTGCTGCTCGCCGCGCGGGGAATGGAAGCGCCGGTGATCGGCAACGTCTACCTGCTGACCAAGACGGTGGCCCGGATGTTCCACGCCGGCAAGTTGCCCGGCTGCGTGGTGAGCGATTCGCTGATGGACGACGTGAACAAGTACGCCGCCGGCAAGGACAAGGGCCGCAAGTTCTTCCGCGAATTGGCCGCCAAGCAGCTGGCGGTCTTCAAAGGTCTCGGTTTCGCCGCCGGCTACCTCGGCGGCACGGCCGACGCGGCCGTGTTCGCCGAGATCATCGAGATGGCGGAGGGTTTCGGCGGCGAAGACTGGCGCGAGTTTCTCAAGCAGATCCGCTATGGCCGGCCCGGCGAGTTCTTCCTCTTCGAACATGATCCGGCGACCGGGCTGGGCGACCCCTCGCGGGTCAACTCCGAGTATCTCCAGTCGCTCCGGCGACCGCCGCGGAGCAAGGAAGTGACCCTGGGCTACCGCCTTTCGCGGCGCGTCCACGACGTGGCGTTCACGCGCGGCAAGGCCCTCTGGGGCGTCATGCGCCGTGTCTTCTCGCGCGTCGACAATTCCAGGATTCTCGGCCCGTTCTCCTATTGGCTGGAGCGTCAAGCCAAGCAGCTCGGTTATGGATGCCAGGACTGTGGCGATTGCAGCCTGCCTGACTGCGCCTATCTATGCCCGTTGGCGGGTTGCTCCAAGGGGAGCCGCAACGGGCCCTGCGGCGGATCGGCCGACGGCAGGTGTGAACTGGGGGACAAGGAGTGTTTTTGGACGAGGGTCTACCAGCGGCTCAAATACTATGGGGAGTCGGAATCGCTGGCCGATGGCCCCCCTGTGTTGCATAACGCGGACCTCTTGCACACCTCCTCCTGGGCCAATACGTATCTCGACCGCGACCACCATGCTCCGCAAGAACCGCCGGCCGGCAACCCGCGGGAGTCGAGCGGCCAGAAGTCAACCAAGCCTGGCGATTCCCCCTGAGGGCTGCCGGGAGACCGTCCCCTTGCTCCCCCCGGCCGTCCCTGCTCAAGCCAACCGCCCGATTGCCGCCGGCACCGGGCGATCCGCGCCAGCCCGCGCCGCGGGGAGACAGCCGCTGCTGCGCTTGCAGCGATCAGCCGGCGGGACTATATATTGGGGGACTTTACCAGCGAACCTAGCGGAAACGGACCATGCCCTCCAACTTGCCCGAAGTGCCTGCCGCGATCGAAATCGCCCGGCGGGCCAGCCTGCGGCCGATCACCGAGATCGCCGCGGAACTGAACATCCCCGCCGACGATCTGGAACTCTACGGCAAGTACAAGGCCAAGGTCTCCCTGGACCTGTTTCACCGGCTCGCCGGCGCGGCCGGCGGCAAGCTGATCCTGGTCACGGCGATCACCCCCACGCCGGCGGGCGAGGGCAAGACGACGACGAGCATCGGCCTGGCCGACGCGTTGCGGCGGGCGGGCAAGACGGCCGCCGTCTGCCTCAGGGAGCCCTCGATGGGCCCCTGCTTCGGCATGAAGGGCGGGGCGGCCGGCGGCGGCTATTCCCAGGTCGTGCCGATGGAGGACATCAACCTCCACTTCACCGGCGACATCCACGCCATCGAATTGGCCCACAATCTGCTGGCCGCGATCCTCGACAACCACATCCATCACGGCAACCGGCTGGGGCTCGATGTGCGGCGCCTCCAGTGGGGCCGCGTCGTCGACATGAACGATCGGGCCCTCCGCAGCGTGACGGTCGGCCTTGGCGGTCCGAACAACGGTGTGCCGCGCGAAAGCACCTTCGATATCACCGTCGCATCGGAGGTCATGGCCATCCTGTGCCTCTCCGAGTCGCTCACCGAATTGAAACACCGCCTGGGGCGGATCGTGGTCGGGCAAACCGGCGACCGCAAGCCGGTCACGGCCGCCGATCTGAAGGTCCACGGCGCGATGGCCGTGCTGCTGAAGGACGCCATCAAGCCGAACCTCGTGCAGACGCTCGAACATACGCCGGCCTTCGTCCACGGCGGGCCGTTCGCCAACATCGCGCACGGATGCAACAGCGTGATCGCGACCAAGCTGGCCATGCGCCTGGCCGAGTATACCGTGACGGAGGCCGGTTTCGGAGCGGACCTCGGCGCCGAGAAGTTCATGAACATCAAGTGCCGCAGCGCAGGGATCAGTCCCGCCGCCGTCGTCATCGTGGCCACGGTCCGGGCGCTGAAGCACCACGGCGGCGTCGCCTTGAAAGACCTCACCCGGCCGAACAGCGAGGCCCTGGACAAGGGCGTCGAGAACCTGAAGAAGCACATCGAAAACGTCCACCGGTTCGGCTTGCCGGTCGTGGTGGCGATCAACTCGTTTCTCTCCGACACCGACGAAGAGATCCAGTTCATCAAGGACAAATGCGCGTACCTGGGCGTGGAGATCCTCCGCGCCGAGCATTGGGCGCGGGGCGGCAGCGGCGCCGAGGCGCTGGCCCGCGCCGTGATCCGCGTCGCCGAGAATACGAAAACCGATTTCACGCTGCTCTATCCGAACACCTGCACGCTCTGGGACAAGGTCGGAATCATCTGCCGCGAGATTTACGGCGCGACCGAGGTCCTGGCCGACAAGAAGCTTCGCGCGAAGTTCCATCAGCTCCAGGAGGCCGGCTACGGCGAACTGCCGATCTGCATGGCCAAGACGCAGTATTCCCTCTCGACCGACCCCGGCCTCAAGGGCCGGCCGAAGAAGTTCGATGTGCCGCTGCGCGACGTCCGTGTCGCAGCCGGCGCGGGATACGTGGTCGTGCTGACCGGCGACATCATGACCATGCCGGGGTTGCCCAAAACGCCCGCGGCCGAGATGATCGACATCAACGAAGACGAGGAAATCGTCGGACTCTTCTGAGCCGCGCGGCGGTCCGGGCAGCGCCCGCCGGTGCTTCTGGGTGTCCGCGGATTGACGATTACAGATTAAAGGTTACAGGTTCTCGCCGCAGCGGACGTGCCCCGCGCTTGCGCGGCGACGGGCTGAGAACTGTTTTGCCAAGGGGTTTCTTCTCATGAACCAGCGAATCTTCGCGTGCTTCGGCTGCCTGATGCTTGTTGCCGGTTGCGGCGAGACGAACCATCCCGTGCGCCGGCAAACGCTCGACGTGCCCCCCTCTGAATCGATCGAGGGGGACGGCCGGGGAGGCGATCGGGCGGCAGATGCCCCGCCGGCCCGCCTGCCGGACATGCCCCAGGCGCCGCCGGCTGCCGCGACGGCTGCCGCAGCGCTGAACATCAAGGCGCCGGAGGACTGGATCCAGCGGCAGCCGCGCGTCAGCCTGATCACGGCCGAGTTTGCCCTCCCTAAGGCCGAAGGCGACCAGGCCGACGGCCGATTGACGGTCAGCACGGCGGGCGGATCGGTCGAAGCGAATCTCGAACGCTGGCGCGGCCAGTTCGACGACCTCAAGGACAAGCCCAGCGAGACGCTCGACGTGGCCGGGCGGAAGGTGACCCTGGTCGACCTCAGCGGGACGTTCAACGACCAGCCCGGGCCGTTTGCACCGGGAGAGAAACGCGCAGACTACCGGATGCTCGGAGCGATCATTCCGATGGAGGGCGATCACCTGTTCGTCAAGGCCTACGGGCCGGAAAAGACGATCGCACGGCACGAAGCGGCGTTCAGGGAATTCGTCAAGTCGCTCGTGCCCGGCGAGTGAAGGATTCCCTGGTTCCCAAGCTCCCGCTTGGGAACCTGTGCCGGCGCCCCGATCGCTGGCCGGCTGGACTTGCCCGGCGTCTATTGAACGTTGCGGGTCGCAGGCTCGATTGCCTGGGCCCTTGCGGCCGGTCGCGCGCTCAGCCGGGAGGATCGCGCGAGCACCGACCATGCCGGAACGCCGAGCCGGCGCGGCCCTGGGCGGCATGATCCATCCGCCACCCGGCGCCGATGGCCTGGAGCCGCCGATCAACCCCAGGCCCCGCGAGCCGCGGCAATCAGGTCGCCCGCCCCTTGATCCAGAAGTTGATCGGCCACGCGGCGGCCGAGCCGCGCGGCGTCGGTGAGCCGGTCGCTTTCGGTCGCCTCGATGCGGCATTTCCCGTCGCCGCCGACGACGCGGCCGGTAAGGACCAGCTTCGCTCCTTCCACACGGCCCCACCCGGCGATTGGGGCCAGGCAGCCGCCGCAAAGGGCGGCCAGCATGGTTCTTTCGGCAAGCACGGCCGTATGACTGGCGGGATGATCGAGCGGCTCGAGGGCGGAACGGGTGGCAAGGTCCTCCGCCCGTGTCTCGAGCCCGAGAGCGCCTTGCCCGACCGCTGAGAGCATGATCTCCGGCGGCAGGATTTGCGTAATCCGGCTTGCCAGGCCAAGGCGCTTCAGACCGGCCTCGGCGAGCACAATCGCGTCGAAAGCCCCGTCGGCGAGTCTCTTCAATCGCGTATCGACGTTGCCTCGGATGTCGTCGATCTGGAGGTCGGCGCGGCGGTGCAGCAACTGTGCGCGGCGGCGGAGGCTGCCCGACCCGATCACCGCCCCCGGACGGAGCTCTTCCAGCGAACCCGGCTCTCGGCAGACGAGCGCATCGCGCACCGAGTCCCGCTCGGGGACGGCGGCCAGGCACAATCCTTCAACCGGCTCGGTGGGCAAATCCTTGAGACTGTGAACGGCCAGATCGATCCGGCCGTCGAGGAGCGCCCGCTGGATCTCCTTGGTGAACACCCCCTGGGTCCCGATCGTGCCGATGGGCCCGCGCTGATCGCGGTCCCCGCGGGTGGTGATCGGAACCAGCTCGACCGCCACCCCCAATTCCTCCAGCCGCGCCGCCACCCAGTCGGCCTGCCACCGGGCGAGCTTGCTGGCTCGGGTCCCCAATCGAATCCTTGTCGAACGTGCCATCAGCCGTCGCCTTCTCCAACTCGCTCCCGCGGCCCGCGGGTCCCCCCGCGCAACCCCCGGTCCGGCTCGCTGGGCGGACCCGAGTGGGATGCCCCCGGTTTCGCGGCGCGCGGGCTTCTCGTCTTATCCCGCGGCGATGCGTGCCGCCAAAACCGGGACTCTCGCCGGTCAACGATTACTCTTCTATCCTACCGGACGTCGCCGGGCTCGCAACCGGTTGCCGCCAGCTCGGCTCGGCGGCGACCGGCAATCGCCGGCAGGATCGGGGCGAGGGGATTTCTGTACTTTCCCGAGCGTGCCGATCATAATGCCGCAAGGATGCGGGGTCGCCTTTTGCCGGGAGTTGCGCCGTGTTTTGTCGATTTGGAATGCTCGCGCGCTGGATGCTCTTCCTGGCGTCTGCCGGCATGGCCTGCACGGCGCGCTGCGAGGCAGGGGACGCCGGGCGGCAATCGAAGCCGAATTTTCTCGTCGTCGTCACCGACGACCAGCGTCCCGACACGATCGGCGCTCTGGGCAATCCCCATATCCGCACGCCCACGCTCGACCGGCTCGTCCGCGAGGGGCTCGCCTTCACACGGGCCATCGCCCCCGACCCTCTCTGCGTGCCCAGCCGGGCGGAAATCCTTACCGGGTGCAGAGAATTCGCCAACGGCGTCAGCAGCCTCGGCGGCGGACGAATCCGGCAGGACCTGACCCTGTGGGGCGACGCGATGCGTTCGGCCGGCTACCACGCGTGGTACGTCGGCAAGTGGATGAACGACGGGAAGCCGACCACCCGAGGCTACGACCAGACGCGCGGCCTTTTCGCTGCCGGCGGCAGTCGTTGGGCACGGGACGCGGTCGATTTCCACGGGCGCCCGGTGACCGGCTACCGCGGCTGGGTCTTCCAGGGCGACGATGGCTCGATGGACCCCGAGTTGGGCGTCGGATTGACTCCTGACATCAGCACGAAATTCGCTGACGCGGCGATCGAGCTGATCCGCCGTGGAGCCGAATCGCCAAAGCCCTTCTTCCTGCACGTCAATTTCACCGCACCGCACGATCCGCTGCTCATGCCGCCGGGCTATACGGGCGCTTATAAACCCGGCGACATTCCCCTGCCCAAAAACTTCCTCCCGCGCCACCCGTTCGACCACGGCAACCTCGAGGGCCGCGACGAACAGCTTCTCCCCTGGCCAAGGACTCCGGATGACGTCCGCGCCGATCTGGCCGTGTACTATGCCGTAATCACGCACATGGACGAACAGTTGGGCCGTGTTCTCGAGACGGTCCGGGCGACCGGCCAGGCCGAACGGACGTACGTTATCTTCACCAGCGACAATGGGCTGGCGATCGGCAGCCACGGACTGCGGGGCAAACAGAACATGTACGAACACACGGTCGGCGTGCCTCTGCTCCTGTCGGGGCCGGGCATCCCCAAGAACGAAGTCCGGGCCACGCAGTGCTATCTCCGCGACCTTTACCCAACGGTCTGCGAATTGGCCGGCGTCCCGATCCCCCCATCCGTTCAGGGCCGCAGCCTCGTTGCCGCGATCCACAACGTCAGCGCCGAGGTCTACCCGCACGTGTTCGGCCATTTTCAGGACGTGCAGCGAATGATCCGCACCGACCGGTGGAAGCTGATCCATTACCCAAGAATCGGCCGCTTCCAACTGTTCGATCTGGGCAACGATCCGCTGGAGCGTGAAAATCTCTTTGAACGGCCGGAATTCGCGGCGATCTCCGCCGACCTGCGGGCACGGCTCGAAGCGTGCCAGAAAGAGGCGGGTGATCCGCTCCTGAATCCGTGAAAAAACCACCGTGCCCCACCTTGTAATCGCCGCAGGGGCCATTATCCTAGGAAGACTGCCCGCAAATCCTTTGCAGGACACCCACCTTAACGCGGGAGGGGACCGTTCCAGGTTTTTTAGAGGCGAGCCTGGAATGACGGCGGATTGCGATGTTCCCTCCCAGGTTGCCGTGCTTGCCAAAGCAGGCCAGCTTGGCACGGCGCCGTTACTTTGGGCAGCATCCGGGAGCCAACGGAACGGTTCACGGAAATTCGCCACGGAAGTCTCGCGACCCTAGTCATGACCGGGGAGGTCCAATGCTCGCTCAGATTCTCGCCTGCACTCTGCTGATCGCCGCCGAAGGAACGACAGACGCTGCGCCCGACGCCACGACGAAGTTCGAGTTGATCGCCATCGAGAAGGCGATCGTCGATCAGACCAACGCCCAGCGGGCGCGCTATGGACTGCCCGCCCTCGCGGTCGACGCAAACCTGGTACGGACCGCTCGGACCCATGCGATCTGGATGGCCCGCCGCCGCCTGCTCCAGCATAACCGGATTGGGATCGCTGAAAACATTGCCATGGGTTACCCCACGACGGAGTCCGCGATCGGCGGATGGATGCGCTCATCGGGCCACCGCGCGAACATTCTCAACCGCGGCTACCGGCGGATCGGCGTGGCGGCCTATCAGAGCGCCGGCGGCACGATCTACTGGTGCCAGCAGTTTCAGCGCTGATGTCGCGCCGTTTCCCGGAGTTCTCAGTCGAACGGGTGATTCGAGCCGAGCTGCGTTGTCGGGCGGCTTTCACGTGAACGGAGTAGGCTGTATAATGCGCCAGCCGAGGCGATTCGAATGTTGGCACGCTCGAAAGGGAAATGATCACACAAATCCGAGGGACCAGTGGCACGACAGGGATTGCTGCCGATCATCGACTTTTCGGACGCCGTCGAAGCTCTGGCCGCTGGCAACGCGGAGGACCGAGGCGCGGTTTTCACGCGTCGCGAAGTAGTCGAGTTCATTCTCGATCTGGCTGGCTACACGCAAGATCTGCCCCTCTACCAGTTCCGAATCCTCGAGCCTTCCTTCGGCAATGGCGATTTTCTTCTGCCCGTGGTTGAACGGCTGCTGGCGGCCTACATATCTCACGGGAAGCCATCGGATGCAGTGCACTGCCTGTCCAGTGCGATTCGAGCCGTTGAGATTCACCCTGACAGCATCCAGCGCACAAGAACACGAATCGCCGAGGTGCTCGCTTCTCACGGCATCACAAAACGCGGCGCCGCGGAGATTCTTCAATCGTGGATCATCCACGGAGATTTTCTGCTCGCGGACCTGCCTTGGAAATTTACACATGCCGTCGGTAATCCGCCCTACGTCAGGCAAGAGTTAATCCCGGATGTTCTGTTGCGAGAGTACCGATCCCGGTACACCACGCTCTACGACAGGGCGGATGTCTACGTCCCATTCATGGAACGATGCTTGCGGCGTCTGGAGCCCGGCGGAACTCTCGGGTTCATCTGTTCCGACCGCTGGATGAAGAATCGATACGGTGGGCCGCTTCGCGAACTCGTCTCGCGTGAATACCATCTTGCCGGCTACATCGATATGGTCGACACGCCGGCGTTTCATTCGGACGTGACCGCCTACACCGCCGTGACCATCATACGCCGGGAACCGCCGGGGCCCACACGCATCGCCCACCGCCCCAGGATTGCCCCCGAAGAGCTGGCAAGAATCTCTCAGGCAATCGTCGCGAAGGACGCTCCTCGAAATAGCGACGTCGTCGAAATCCGCGGGGTCGCCAACGGGCGCGAACCATGGATACTCGATTCCCTCGACCAGCTTGCCCTAGTGCGAAAGCTCGAATCGCAGTTTCCTCTCTTGGAGGAGGTCGGCTGCAAAGTCGGGATCGGGGTGGCAACCGGCGCGGACAAGGTGTTCATCGGCCGATTCGATTCGCTCGATGTAGAGACCAGCCGCAAGCTGCCTCTTGTCAGGACTGCGGACATCCAGAACGGCACTGTCCAGTGGCAAGGGTTCGGTGTCATCAACCCATTCAACCGGGACGGGACGCTCGTTGATCTGCGCCGGTTTCCGAAGCTGGCAGGATATCTGGAGACGCACGCAAACGTCATCCGCTCGCGAAACTGCGCCAAGAAGAACCCGCGTGGATGGTATCGCACGATCGACCGCATTCACGAACACCTTACCTACCAGCCGAAGCTGCTGATTCCAGACATTAAGGGCACAGCCCACGTCGTTTATGAAGACGGACGATTCTATCCGCATCACAACCTGTATTATATCACCTCCGATGAATGGGACTTGAGGGCCCTTCAGGCCGTCCTGGTGTCGGGAATCGCTCACCTCTTCGTTTCCTCGTACTCAACCCAGATGCGGGGGGGCTACCTTCGCTTTCAGGCCCAGTATTTAAGGCGCATCAGGCTTCCGCGATGGCGGGACGTTCCGAAAAGAGAGCGCGACGCCTTGGTCAAGTCCGTCGGCGCAGGACGGTCCGCGGCGTGTAACAGGGCCGTGTTTGACCTTTACGATCTGAGTCCGCGCGAGCGGAAGATGATCACCGGGGATGGGGCATAAGAGGCGATGGGTGTTGACTTAGCGAATTACCGACCCAGGGCGCACCAGGCGGTCAAAGAATTCTGGAGAACCCGTGAAGCGGCTCGCCAGAGACAGCTTGACAGCGGAAATGCGGATCAAGGCGAGCGTGCAGGTGTGACAGCCGGAAAGAATATGAAAACTCCGCCTCAGAGCGTGCCGACGGCTCGCTGGAGCTTGAACGTGGCGAGCACGGCGTCGTAGATGGCGTTGTAGTAGTTGTCGTACGACTTGGTGCGGAGGGTCTCGGCGTCGAGGACTTCCGTATTGATGGCGGCGCCGTTCTGGAAGCGGATCTTAGCCGCCCGCAGATTCTCCTCGGCCTGGGAGATGGCCTTGGACGTGACGTCGATCCGCTTGCGGGTCTCCTGCTCGGTGAGCCAGGCGTTCTGGACTTCGAAGCGGACCACCGACTGGAGATTCTGTCGCATCCGCGAGACGGAATTGGCGTTGTGAAGGATCGAGTTGCTTTTCGACCGCGTCACGCCTCCGTCAAACGGCTTCCACTCCAGGTTGAGCATCACGGCGCCATAGCTGTTGGGGTCCACCGCCGGCGACTCGAAAAACACGTAGCCTCCCTGGGCGCCCACGTGCGGCCGCGTTGCGGCGCTGGTGCTCTCGGCCTGGTGGCGGAGGGCTTCCGCCTGGCATGCGAGCACGTTCAGTTCCGGCCGAGTGGCCAGCGCCCGTTGGATCAGCGGTTCCAGCTGGCCAGCCATCGGCGACAGCGAAAGCTCCGCCAGGTCGACCGGTTCGTGGAGCATCCGGCCCGCGAGGCGGTTGTAGTTCGCCCGGCTGATTGCCAGGGCATTCTGGGCCTGGAGCCCTTTCTGCACGGCGTCGGCCAGCGCCACCTCGGCGGCCAGCAGATCGTTCTGCGGCACCTGGCCGCGTTCGAGCAGCGTGCGGATGACTTTCTCGTGGGCCCGCAGACTCTCCTCGTTGGCCTGGGCGGTCTCGACGGCTTTCTGCGCCCGGAGAACGGTCGTGTAGGCAATCGCCACTTCGAGTTTCACGTCGAGAATCGTCTTCCGGTGGTTATGCCGGGTCGCATTGGCCTGCGCCGACGCGGCATTCACCGCGCTGCTGATCGCGCCGCCGGTGTAGATCGGCACCTGGGCCATCGTGGCGCTGGCCACGAAGTCCTGGTCCAGAATCGTCACGCCCATTCCGCCGAAGGCGAAACTCGGACTGTCGGTCAAGGAAGTGTAGCCAGTCGTGTTTTTGATCGACGGGACCCGCGACCGCACCGCGGCCGACGTCGTGCACTCGGCCGCCTGAATCTGGTCGGAACTGGCGGCAATCCGCTGATCGACCGCCAGCGCGGTGGTCCACGCCTGTTCGAGCGTCTCCCCCCGCGCGGCCCCGGACCAGATCACGGCGACGGAGACTGCCGAAATCACGGAACATATCTTCTTCATGCCGGGCGCTTCCATTCGCGACAGATCAGCATTCCATTGGGGGCGTCTCATCCGGCAAATCCCGCGCACCCCTACCTGCCCTTTTTATCGGCTGTTTGCCGAGACGCTCCCAATGGCAATGATCCGCCGCGCGCGGTTCCCACGCCTTTTCCGGATGATCCTGTGAATCTGCAACTTTTAAGAAGACCTGACCGCGCGAGCCTGGATCCGTCGCGCCCGCACAAAGAGGGGGTGCAGTCAGATCGGTTTCAGGCATTGCACCTGCACGGACCGTGACTGTCCCGCATTGAGAGGGCGGCGGTCGGGCAGGCTTCAATGCACTTTTCGGCCACCTTGCCAAGCGCTTCCGCCATCGAGCGGTCAAACGGCACCCCCACCCGGACATCGAAACCGCGTCCGATGAATGTCAGGCCAAGCGGCTCGCCGGCCAACGTGGCGATCTCGATGCAGAGCCCGCAATTGATACACTTTCCCGGCTCATAGATGACCATCGAATGCCGCAGGTCCTGCTGAAATACGGCCCGCTCGCCCTTGTAACGATTCGGATCGGCGCCGTACATCTCGGCGTACCGCTTGAGCTTGCAGGTGTGGAGCGCCCGGCAATCGCAATGCAGGCAGCGCCCGGCCTGCTCGACGGCGAGCGTCGGCTCGAACCCGGCGGCCTTGGAAGAGGGGTCTTGACGCGGGCGCGTGTCTCCGCCGGCGGCGAAGGCTGCCAGCTCCTCCGCCGTCAGCTTACCGATTCGTGAGGAGAAAGCCTTCGGTGCCTCCGCCACGTCCCTTCCCGCGAGGAATCGTCCAATCGCCGCGGCGGCCTCCTTCCCATCGGCGACGCTCCGCACGACGAGCCCTTTGGCGCGAACCGCGTTGCCCGCGGCGAACACCCCGCGGCGGCTTGTCGCATAGGTCTCCTTCTCAACGCCAATGCCCCGCGGGGTGGCCACCAATTGCCAGCTTTCGACCGTTCCGCTGCCAACCGCTCCGCAAGCGATCAGCACGGCATCGTGCCGCTCGAGCAGCCCTTCGAGCACCAGGTCGCGACCGAACCGCATTCCCAGTCGCGTCTCGATCCCGAATGCGGTGATTGTGGCGATCTCGGCGTCGAGCACGTCGGGGGGCAATGCCTCGGCCCCGAATTCACGCCGCAGCCGGCCGCCCAATTGGGACTCCTGTTCGTAGATCACCACCTGGTGCCCCTCCCGCCGCAGGTAGTAGGCCGCGGAAAGACCGGTCGGACCGGCGCCGACGACGGCCACGCTCCGGCCCGTCTCGGGCGGCCGGTCTGGCAGATAGGGTTGCGGCGATGCAAGATCCTGGTCGGCGACAAAGCGCTTCAGGTCGCAGATCGCCACCGCCCCGTCGGCCCCGCTCCGCCGGCAGCCTTTTTCGCAGGGTTTCGGGCAGACCCGGCCAAGGACGGCGGGAAGCGCGATGGCTTGCTTGATCGTGGCAATCGCCTCGCGGAGGTTTTCGCTGCTGATCTGGCGGAGCATCAAGGGGATGTCCATGTGGGCGGGGCAGGCGAAATGGCAGGGGGCCAGGCAATCGCCCACATGGTCGCTGAGCAGCAGCTCCAAGGTCGTTCGCCGCACCTGATGGACTTCCTCGGTCTCGCTCTCCACCCGCATCCCTTCGACCGCCACCGTCGCGCAGGAAGGCACCAGCCGCCCACCCACCTTGACGATGCAGACAAGGCAGGACGTGGAAGGCGTGTAGCCCTTCAGATGGCAGAGCGTGGGAATCTCCAGGCCGATCGTTCGGGCGGCATCGAGAATCGTCGCGCCCTCGGGCACGACCACTTCGCGTTGGTCGATCGTGATGCTTGGCATGGCGGTATGATTGGGGGCCCGCCCGCAAGGGGCGGCAGGTTACTCGACGTAGACGGCGCCGGTGGGACAGACGTTGCGGCACGTGTCGCAGCGGGTGCAGAGCTGGTCGTCAATCGTGTGCTTCTTGTAGGGCGTCAAGGGAATGGCATTCACCGGGCAATGCTGCGCGCAGAGCGTGCAGCCAATGCAGCGATCATCGATCTTGTACGCGATCAGGTCCTGGCATTTGCCGGCCGGGCAGCGGCCCTCCAGGTGGGCCGCGTATTCATCGCGAAAATACTGGAGCGTGGAGAGCACCGGATTGGGAGCCGTTTTGCCCAGCCCGCAGATGCTTCCCGCGCGGACGGCGCGCGCCAGGCTCTCCAGTTCCTCCAGGTCGCCGCGCCTCCCCTGCCCCGCGCAGATCCGATCGAGGATATCGAGCATCCGGCGGGTGCCGATCCGGCAGAGGGTGCACTTGCCGCACGACTGGTCCTGGGTGAAGCGGAGAAAGTAGCGCGCGATGTCGACCATGCAGTCCCTGTCGTCGAGGACCACCAGGCCGCCGGAGCCCATGATCGCGCCGACGCGGGAGAGGGCCTCGAAATCGATCGGTAGATCGGCCAGGTCCGCCGGCACGCATCCGCCCGACGGCCCACCGACCTGGACGGCCTTGAATCGGCGGCCCTCGGCCACCCCGCCGCCGATCTCTTCGACGATTTGCCGGACGCTGATCCCCATCGGGACTTCGATCAGCCCGCCGCGGCGGACCTTGCCGGCCAGGGCGAAGACCTTCGTGCCTTTGCTTGTGGGTGTCCCCAAGGCGGCGAACCGCTCCGCGCCGTTGCGGAAGATCCAGGGCACCAGCGCGAGACTCTCGACATTGTTGACCAGCGTCGGCTTCTGCTGGTAGCCGCTTTCGGCCGGAAAGGGCGGCCGGAGCCGGGGCATGCCCCGTTTTCCTTCCAGCGAGGCAAGCAGCGCGGTCTCCTCGCCGCAGACGAACGCGCCGGCGCCTTCCTTGACGGAGATCTCGAAGCGGAAGCCGGTCCCCAGGATGTCGCCGCCGAGAAGGTTCCGCTGGCGGCATTCATCCAGCGCTTCGCGGACCCGCCGCACCGCCAGGGGATACTCGGCGCGGATGTAGAACACCCCTTCATCCGCCCCCACAGCACGGGCGGCAATCGTCATTCCCTCGATCACCCGGTAAGGGCAGCTCTCCAGCAGCATGCGGTCCATGAACGCCCCCGGGTCGCCCTCGTCGCCGTTGCAGACAACATACTTCTTCTCGCCGGCCGTTTCCCGGACCTTGGCCCATTTCCTGCCGGTGGGAAACCCGGCGCCGCCGCGGCCGCGCAAGCCGCTTGCGCGAATCACCTCGATCAGCTCCTCCGGCTGCATCTCAGCCAGGCACTTGCGCAGCGCCTCGAACCCCTCCTGGCGGAGATACTCGTCCAGGTCGGTCGGATCGGCGGACGGGTTGCCTTCGGTTGCCAGGTGGATCTGGTGGCGGAGGAAGGCACACGCCGGCCCCTGGGCGATATCGAGCGCCCGGCGTTCCACCGGCCGGCCGGCCTCGTCGCTGATCCAGCGGTCGAGCCAGCGGGCGGCGGCCCGGCTGAACCGGCGAATCCGCCCTTTCGGCTGAAAATGGTCGAGCACGATCTCTTCCGCCTCGTCGGCAGTGACCTTGGAGAAGAATCGCGAAGGGCCCTCGGGCGTGACGATCTCGACCATCGGCGTCTGGTGGCACATGCCGACGCAGCCGACGCGTTTGACGACCGCCGCAGCGCCGCTCTGCTCCAGCGCCCGGCCGATTGCATGGTAGACGCCGCTGCTCCCCTGGGCCTGGCAGCAGGAGCCCATCCCCACCCGCACTTCGCCCACATCGGCTGGGCGTTCGCCTTCCCGGCGGCGCATCTGGATTTCGCTCTGCTTGCCGTGCTTGAGGAAGTCGTCGAGAATCCCCGGCACGCGCGCGGGAGACACGTGGCCGTAGGGAACCTGGTCGATTTGCACCACGGGAGCCAGCGTGCAGCAGCCCAGGCAAGCCACTTTCTCCAACGTAAACAGGCCCTGGGCGTCGGTGTCCTGCCCATTTCCCGAGATCCCCAGCTGATACTCCAAGGCATCCTGGACCAATCCGGAGCCCTTCACGTGGCACGCCGTGCCATGACAGACGCTGATGATATGCTGCCCGACCGGATGATGCCGGAACTGCGTGTAGAAGGTCGAGACCCCGGTGATCGACGAGGGGGTGATTTCGGTCAGTTGGCAGACCCGCTCCATTGCCGCCGCCGGCAGGTAGCGATAGTGCTGTTGGATCGCCTGGAGGATCGGAATCACCGCCTCCCGGTTGCGGCCGATCTGCTCGACGCACTGGTTGACGAAACTGAGGTCCAAGTCCGTGCTCATACAGTTGGCCTTCACGCGACGTTCGCGCCCGAAACCACGATTTGGATCGATCGAAATGCCGCCGCCTCGACCGTGCCGCGACAGAATTCTACAGCGCCGCCTGCCGCGGCTACTTCTTGCCGATGCAGAATAAATGCTCTTTGCCGCGGATGAACATCCGCCCGCCGTGAACCGCCGGGGTGGTCAAGCACTCTTCGCCCAGGGTCCCCTTGCCCACCGTCTCCGCCCCTTCGCCGCCCGGCGAGATCACCGCGCAGGTCTCCAGGCCGAAGACGTAAATCAGATCACCGACCATGGTTGGCGACGAAGTGTAGCTGTCGTCCGACTCCCATTCCCAGCGGAGCTCACCGCTCTTGGCGTCGTAGCAGGTCAGGTAGCCGTACGACGCCAAGACGTAGACATGCCGGGCGGTTGCCAGCGGGCTGCACGTGTCGGGCAGATTGTCCTCCGCGATCCACAGGACATATTCGTCGTTGTCCGTAATATCGCCCGTCCCGCTGGGGCGAATCGCCGTCATCTGGGGGAATTCACTGGTCACGTAGAGGATCCCGTCGGCGTAGGTCGGCGATGGACCGACGTCTTGCCGGAGGCACTTGCAGCGCCAGATCTCCTTGCCGTCGGCGGGGTTGTAGGCGATCACGAATGGATCGGAGCAGGCAATGATCTGTTGGCTCCCCTCGTGGTCGATCACGATCGGCGACGGCCAGGAGTTGGCCACCTCGCGCGGCGTCGACCAGACCGTCTCACCCGTCGCCGCGTCCAGTGCGATCAGCCTGGAAAGCTGATCCTTGGGGGTCGCCTGGTCGAACTGGACGATGACGCGATCGCGCCACATGGCCGGCGACGAGGCGTGGCCGTAGATGTTCTTGGGAATCCCCAGCCCCTTGGTCCAGACAAGCTTGCCTTCGAAGTCGACGGCGGCAACGTCGCCATTGGCAAACATCGCGTAGACCCGCAGTCCGTCCGTGACGGGCGTGGGGGCGGCAAATCCGGTGTCCTCCGAGAGTTCCGGCACTTTGCCCTCGCTTTCCGGCGTGGCGGGGATCGCGGTCTCCCAAAGCTGCTTCCCCTCCGCCGCGTCGTAGCAGAGCACCACCCGCCGCTGCTCGTCGGCCCCGGTCAGAAACAGCCGGTCGCCCCAGACAATCGGCGAGCTGTTGCCGGGCAGGGAGACCGGTGCCTTCCAACAGATCCCCTCGCCCGACTCCGCGTCCCAGGCCGCCGGCAGGTCCATGGCCGGGGCAATCCCCAGGCCTCCCGGCCCGCGGAACCGCGGCCAATTGGCGGCGATCTCTTCCGCCGAGGGCAGGGCCGCGGAGGGCGCGCCGGTCGATGCCGCGGCGGTCGGCGGCGGCCCGGCGGCCGCTGGATCGACCTTGGGCGCCACGGATGACTCGCCCGGCGAACCGGCCGCGGTGACGGAGGCCAGCTCCGTCCGGATCGTGCAGCGGAGCAGCACCGCGGCGCCGACAAGGGCAATTCCCAGGCCCGCCACCGTCCAGCGGGCGGCATTCGACTCCCGCGTCTCCCGATCGTCCGGCGGCGCGGCTGGCAGTGGCGCGGGGAGCTTGCGCTGAAGCGTCACCGCCGCCTTGGCGGAAACCAGCAACACCACCGCTCCCGCCAGGGCCAGCCAAGCGCCCGTCCGGGTAAATCGCCGCTGGCGAAAGTAGTCCTCGCGGAGCCGCCGGTCCTCCGCGCGGATCGTCTCGCGCAGGGCCGCATCGCCCGGACTGCCGGCCAGTTGCCCGCGGAGCTGCCGATAGGCGTCGGAGTCCAACGGGTCCTTGACAAGCCGCCCGCTGAAGTCCCACAAGAGAAGGAGGGCGACCAGGGCAATGAAAACCGCTGCGACATAGGACGAGCGGACGGCAGCCGTGCGCCATGCGGCGACCCGTCCGACGTGAAGCGTCTCGCGATCGTTTTGCGGCGGCTTCGATTCAGTCATGGCTGCTCAAGATTCACCTTTCTCCGCCGCCGGCCTCTTGACCACGACGTCGACGTTTTCGATCAACCCCAACCTGGCTTGTTCGGCGGGGCAATACCAGAAGCACCGTCCGCAGGAGACGCAATTGCCTCGTTCAGCGCTGTATTCCGTCCGTTGGCGGTGCAGGTTCGTGTGGATCAGCTTGACGGCGATGACCAGCGCGACCCATCCACCCAGCAACATCCCGGCGACCGCAAACCGCTCGTGCAAGGCCAGCGCCGCGGCGTAGAGCTCCTGGCGCGGCCGGCCCGTGCTGTAAAACGCATCGCTGGCATCCGTCGTCCCCTCCACCTGGCCGGTCTCCTCCAAGCGGACCCGTTCGGCAAGCTGCGATTCCGGATGGAGTCGCGCAAGGGGGACACCCAGCCCGCGGCCGGCCCAGCCGGTGGCGGCGACGATCAGCGGCGACAGCGCCAGGAGCAGGACAAGCCGCAAGCGGGTCGCCTTGCGGTCCGCAACCGACTGCTTGACCGTCGGCGGACGGATCGCGCCGTAGGGGCAGGAGTCCTCGCAGAGCCGGCAGTTGATGCACTCCTCGGGTGGAATCCGCACATGCCACCGCGAGAGCCGCGAGAGCGGCTTGAGCAGCGCGCCGTAGGGGCAGAGATACCGGCAATAGGGGCGGCCGATGAACAGGCCGATGACGAGAAAGCAGGCTCCCACGATGAGCATGTTGGCGCTGCCCGAAAGGCGGAAGAACGCCACGAACGGGTCGTATTCGCAGATGATGAACGCCGTGCCCGTCGCCGCGTAGACCACCGCCGCCCCCAGGTACACATAAGGCGCCAGGCCCAGCGCCTGGTCCAGCCAAGGCGGCACTTTGACCGGCCGCAGGGCGAACAGCTCCTGGATCGCCCCCAGGGGGCAGACCGCCGCGCAGAACGTGCGGCCGAAGAACAGCGTGGCCACCAGCGGCAGCGCGAAGAAGGCGAGGATTGCGAGCGAGACGCCATAGCTCGAGTCGGACAGGGCCAACGCAACGTTCTGAATCGAGCCGATCGCGCAGACGCAGCCTTGGCGATAGAAGCCAAAATACGCCAGCGACCCGATCGCCAACAGGAACAGCCCGCGGCGCGATCGGCGGACCAGCGCCAAGTAGACCGAAAGGCCCAACGCCAGCGCGAGCACCGCCACGTCACCATATTCCAGGCTCGCCGAGCGCGGCTCGGGAAACTCGGCCGTGGGGGTCGCGTGGCCGTCGATTTCCGGGCGCGAAAGCAGGTCCTGGGCGCCGGCCCCGGCGGCCAACAGGCCGAGCAGGGCAGTCGCAAACAAGATGCCGAGCGGTCGTCTCATCAACTGCCCCTCCGCTGCGTGGCGGCCAGCGCCTTCTTCTTCATCAGGTAGGGCTGGGAGGCGGGCACTCGGCGGAAGGCCTGGCTCGGGCAGGCAATCGCGATCGCGCACTGGTTGCAGTTGACACAGCGGTCGTGCCTGACCTGCAAGTAGAGCGACCCGTTCATCATCGCGCAGCCTTCCACGCATTTGCCGCAGCCGATGCAGTCCTTCTCCTCGATGTAGTACTCGAACCGCGGCACGCCCGCTTGCTCGGCGATGAATGTCCGCAGCACGGCGCCCGTCGGGCAAAGCTGATTCTCGGCCGCCGTGGTCCGCTCCTGGTGGCTGAGGTCGAAGTAGCCCGGGCAGGGATCGCACATCGCGCACAGATCGAAACACTGCACGGCCTTGACCGCCGACTCGTCCAGCACGCAGTAGGTCGCGCAGTTGCCGCAGGTCGTGCAGACATCCGGATCGATCTGCCAGACGGTCTCCTCGGCCTTGCCCGACCGCCCCGCCAGAAAACCGCTGAAGCCGGCCAGCGCCATCGCCCCGACCGTGCGGGCTCCACCGCCGAGAAACTGCCGCCGATCCTGCCTGTTCGTTGCTGACGTCATGACAACTACTCCTTCCCCCTTCGACGCGCCGCGGCCGCTTCCGTCAAGCGGCAGACGCCCAGTCGCGAGCACTGCCCGCACGGGGACTCCGCGCCGCACCGGAGCCTCCGCGACTTCAGCCACAAGCCGCCGCTCGCGGCGGCGATTGCCCCGAAAATGGCCCAGCGCGCGCCAGACACCAGCCAATCGCGGCGATCCGCTCGCGGCGGAGGTTGAACCTTATCGACTGCCATCGGCTGCCTCGCTTTCACCGGATCCGGCCTTGGTTTGAAATCCGTGGATCTTGGCGGTCGTCAGGTCGAGAACCACGACCCGCCCCTTGCCGTCGACCGCCACGTCGACGGCCGTGTACTCGTGGTCCGAGAGGCTTTCGTTGACCGCGCCGGCCGCCGCGCCGAAGGTCTCCGGTCCGGCGACGACCGATTCGAACTGTCCGTCGGCCGAGTAGATCTTGACGCGCACGAGCCCCTTTTCGGCGGTCACGAACCGGCCATCGGGCAGGACGGCGATGTTGGCCGGATTGCAGCAGCCAAAGAACCCGTCGATCCGCGCACCCCCTTCGCCCCAGAAGAGTTGCAGATTCCCCTCAAACGAATAGGCCTCCACCCGCAAAGCGCCCGGGTTGACGACGCGCAGCCAGCCGTCCGGGTGCATCGCCACGTCGAAGAACGGGCTGGGCACGGCAAACGGGGCCCACCCCCTGCCCCCCCGCTGACCGCCGATCGCCCCGAGCACGTCGCCCTCCAAGGAGAGGCGGTGGACGCGGGCCTGGCCGGCGTCGGCCGCGAATACGTCCGCCTCGGCCAGCGCGATCGACGTCAAAATGGCCTTCTCCCCCAACGGCGGCCAACTGGCCAGCGGCTGGCCCTCGCCCGAAAATACTCCGATCTGATCGCCCAAGCCGACGAACACCCGGCCGGCCTGCGGATGATCCGCAGGCGCTACCGCCAGGCACGACGGCCGGGCGGCGAGCTCGATCGCCGCCAGCCGGCCGCCTCGGCTGTCGAAGATGCGAATCGACCGGTCTCCGGCTGCGAAGATCCTGTCCTCGAGGCCAATCGCCACCGCGCTGGCGTCTTTCAGGCCCGAGTCGAAGCAAAACACCTCTTCATAGGCAAGCAGGCCCGGGTCGATCTGTTTGTACTTGTCGATCTGGTAGACAAACTTTTCCGGCAGGCGATGGCCGCTGCCGCCCGACCGGTCGATCAGCCAAACCGCCAGCCCAGCCACCAACGCGGCGGTCGCGACGACGACGATCACACCGAGACCTGCGGGCCGGACGGCGGGTTGGTTCGTCATGGGGCCTCCTGGGCACTGTTCATCGGGCGGGTCAGGGATCACAAAGCGGCAAGCCGCAGGCACTTCATCTGCACCAGGTCGCGGAGAATCAGCCGCCCCTCGGCAAGCGCCATCGGAGCCCAGGCGTCGTGGGCGTCTTCGAGAACCTCGAACTGGCCGAGGACCCGGTAGGCGTCGGCTGCGGCTTCCGCCACAGTCAACCGGCCCTGGTCGTTGAGCAGGAGAATCAGTCCGTCGGCGATCATGTACGGGCCGCGGCCGAACTTGTCGCGGCCGCTGTTCCAGATCTCCTTGCCCGCCAGGTCCATGCAGACAAGCTGCTCGCCACCCGCCTTCGTACGGACGCCGTATAGATGGCCCTCGTAAAACACGGGCGTATGCTGCTCCGATTCGAACTGCTTGGGTTTCAGTTCAAACAGGCTGCTGATCTCCAGCCCGCCGCCGCCGGCACTGAGCTGCATCATCCGGGCGCCGGCGGCGTATCCGCCGCAGAAGAAAATCCGGCCATCGCCGATCTCCACCGGCGTGGGGCAGGTCGCCATCTTGCCGACCCACTCCGTGGTCCGCCAGAGCGTGCGGCCATCTTCCGCGGAAACCCCGATCACGCCTCCCGAGCCGCAATAGACGTACATCTTCCGGCCGGCAAACGTCATTGGCAGGATCGAGACGTGCGTCATCTCCCAATTGTCGGCCTTCTCCGATTCCCAGACCGCCTTGCCCGTCTTGATGTCAACGGCAACCAGGCACGCGTCTCCACAGGGAGCGAGGATCACGCGGTCGCCGTCGATCAGCGGGCACTGCCCGGCGTACCAGTTGGGCACCTTGGCGTGGTACTGGCCGACCAGGTCGAGCAGCCAGAGGCACTCGCCCGACTCGACGCTCCAGCACGCCACGTGGCATTTCGGGCCGAACGAGACGACGTAGGGGCCGGAGACCGCGGGCACGGTCCGCGACATGCCGTGGTTCTCGACCACTTCGACGGGATAGCTGTTCCGCCAGATTTCAGCGCCGTCGTCCAGCGAGAAACACCGCATCGTGTCGGCCATCGCGGCCGGGTCGTAGTCGAGCACGAACACGCGGCCCTGATCGATCGCCGCGCCCGCATGGCCCGGGCCAAGCTCGACGCTCCAAAGCTTCTCCGGGCCGCTCGCGGGCCAGGTCCGCGCCAGCGGCGGGCCACCCGTGGAGATCGCATTTAACCGGGGGCCGCGGAACCAGGGCCAGCTCCCCTTGAGCGACGAGGGCTTGCCGCCCAGCATAACCGGGCCGGTCGGCTGCGGGGGCGGTTCCTGCTCCAGATCGCCGCGGCTCGGCACGCCGTCCGCGCCCGGCAGGCGGGGCGCGAATTCCATCCGGCGGCCAACACTAAGCCAAAGCCCCAAGGCAACGACCCCTAGCGCGGCAAGAACGGAGGGGAGCACGATTTCGACGCTTCCCTTGTTGATCATTGTGATTCTCGAAGGACACGCTTGGGGGACCTCGCCACAATCTGAGAGCCCGAGAACACGCATGGCGCCCAAGCCATCTCCAGGCCGCCGATCGACAGATGGGCCGCGGGACCGGCCGAAACAGGCGAGATTTCGGCAAACGAGATTTCGGCGAAATCGGGCTCCCGGCAAACAGGCCGTCGCCTTGAGGTACAACGCCGGCCGCTCCAGGACCCCGAATCTGTCTCTTCTTGGATATCCGGCGGCATGGCAAATGTCAAGGCGATTCGCCGATTTCCCCCCCCTCATCGGGTCCCCAGGCACCAGCTTTCCTGGTTCCCACCGCCATCCTCCTGGTCCCCATCTCCAGCTTGGGAATCGCCTCGCCTTCGCTGGCAATTTATATCGATTCTTCCGTTTCTGCGGCGCTTTCCGGCAGCGCCGCGCCGCATTATGCCGGTTCTCGTGATGCTCCGGCCTGCGCGGTTTCGATAACCTGCTACGGTGGTTTCGAGCATGACGGCTGGCGCCGGCCCGCTGGGAGTGTCCAACCGGTGGACTTGTGTGGCAACGCCGCTTGTGTCGCCAGTCCATCTCGGCGGAGATATCTACATGCATCGAGGCAGCGGCACGTGGTGCGCCTGCTTGGCCGGGGCGTTTGTGGCCATCCTGTCAACCGGCGCGAACGCTCAGCTTGTCCAGCCGTCCGGGGGAGGTGGGCAGCTTGCCGCGGAGCCGCCAATCGCGCGGCTCTCCCAGGCCGATCGCCGGCTCGACGCCCAACCGGTCGGCGGCCAACAGACCGCAGCGGACCTGGCCGCGCGCGTCGCGGCGCTGGAAAAGGCCCTCCAGAAGGCCGCCGATAAGGAGGCCGAAAACAAAAGAAAGGCCGCCGCCAAGCCGTCGGTGACCGTCGGCGGGCGGGTCTTCCTCGACAGCGTCTGGTTCAACGACAACGCGGCGGCCGCAGCGGCCGCTCCGGCTGGATACGGTTCGGCGAATTTGCAGGACACGGTCTACTTCCGCACGGCCCGACTGCACGCCGAAGGGGAGATGTTCGACGTCTACAGCTACAAGATCGAGCTGGACTTCGCCGACCGCGAGTTGCTTTCCGAAACGGCGCGGCAGCAGCGCACCGCGTTCAAGGACGTCTACTTCCAGATCCGCGATCTGCGGCTGTTGAACACCGTCCGCGTGGGGCACTTCAGAGAACCCTTCAGCCTGGAGGAGTTGACCAGCACGCTGTCGATCACGTTCATGGAACGATCACTGCCCAACGCCCTGGCGCCGGCAAGGAACGTCGGCGCGATGGCGCTGAACCACAACGAACAGGAGACCCTGACCTGGGCGTTCGGCGGATTCCGGCACATGGACACCGAGTCCGTCCCCCTCGGCTCCAATGACGACGGCGGCTACTCCTTCACCGCGCGCGGGACATGGCTGCCCTGGTACGACGAGGCGAGCGGCGGGCGCGGCCTGGTCCACCTCGGCCTGGGGTACCGCTACTGGGACTTCGACGACCTCCAGCCGCGTTTTCGGAGCCGGCCGGAAAACGGCGTCGGCCCGACGATCCTCGACACGGGCAGGATCGACGCGGCCGATTTCGGCAATTTCCTCGGCCCCGAGGTGGCGATTGTCTTCGGGCCGTTCTCCGTCCAGTCGGAATATGTCGCCGGCTTCCTCAGCCAGAGCGGCGCCGAAGACGCCTTCGTGAGTGGCTATTATATCTACGCCAGCTACTTCCTGACCGGCGAGCACCGCCCCTATCGCCGCAGCGAAGGCCGCTTCGGCCGCACGAAACCGCTGGGCAACTTCCTCGGCATCCGCTCCGGCGACGGCGATTCCCGAAGCGGCCGCGGCGCCTGGGAGCTCGCCTACCGCTACTCGAATCTCGACCTGACCGATCCCGGCGCGGGGCTCGGGGCGGGCTTCGCGGCGGACCACACCTTCGGCGTCAATTGGTATCTCACGCCCAACGCCCGCCTGATGTGGAACTACGTCCACACCGACGTCCGCCAGCGATTCACGCCCGCCGGAACGCCTCTGCCGAACGTCCCGCTCGACGCCTTCTTGATCCGCATGCAGTTCGATTTCTAGCAGCCGGAAACAAGACGGACCGTGGCAAGTCGAAGACTTGTCCGCCGGGCAGCGGAGAACGGGGCGTGAAAAGGTGGAGAACGGATCGCGAAAACGCGAAAGCGCGAAAAAGACAAGTCGCTGCAAGTGAACGCGTTTGGCGCCTCTTGATCCTCTCCGTTTTCGCCCTTTCGCGCTTTCGCGATTCTCTGGCAATTGTGCTGAATTCCCTGTGTGGCCGGTCCGGCCGTCGCCGGGCGAGCCGCACCAGTCGTCATTTCTCGGGAAGATCGGCCCTCCGCTCGGCCAGGCTGGGAAACGCTGGCAGCGCGGCGCTCGGCACCGGCTCGTACCAGAATGTTGCGCAGGACCAGTCGTCCTCGGTCTCCACTAAACCGCCCTTGTAGGCGATCTGCTGGATCGCGATCCGGCACTCCGTCCGCCAGGCGATCGGGTCGGGCAGGTGCCAGCGGTACATGGAGACGAAACTGTCCTGGTTCAGGCTACAGCCGTTGAGCGGGAACAGCGTCTGTTGGATTCCCCAGGAGAGTCCCACGTAGTCCTCGCTGCCGGTCCCGCAAATCGTGGGAAACTCGTCGTCGCCGTCCATGTAGACCTTGATCTCGCCCTCGCCCCACCACTGATCGGGATGAAGGTTGCGGATGCCGATCACCGAGCCGATGAAACGGCCCTTCGCCCGGCGGATGGGCAGCAGCTCGAAGTCGCGCTTCTCGGTCGTCGGGTTCTCGCGGCGAAACAGCGCGTGGAGCCGCCCGGCGTCGGCCGGATGCTTGTCTCCAAGCGTGTAGTCGATCTGGTAGTAGAGCGGGATGTCTTTGTCTCCCTCGTTGGTGAACGACATTCGGGCGCGGCGCGCGAACGGCATCGGCAGCCAGATGTTCATCCCCGCGCTTTGACCGACCGAGTGCACCGCCGACGCGTACGGCTTGACAATCCCGTGAGCGATGCCGAAGAAATCCGCCACGGGGCACTCGATGCTTGGGTGCTCCTGGTCGTCCCACCAGGCGCGCAGGACCAGGCTGCGGAGATTCTTGGGAATCGGCCGCGTTGTCATCCAGATATGGCGGATCGTGCCCGGCCCCTCGATGTTGCACAACAGGACGGTCTCCCCCGGCTTGATCGATCGGCTGGGCGCTCCCTTGCGCCCGACTCCGAGGTTGCTGGCCGCCTTGCCCCCCTCGCCCGCCGCCCCGGTGGGGTTCTCAAAGGAGATCGAGCGTGACAGCAGGCCCGTGTCGAGCAGATATGGCTGGGCCGCCAGGTCGACCGGAGCCTGGGCCGAGACCGGCACTGCCACGAGCAGGCTGGCAAGCATCACGGCGGGCAGTGGCGGAACGAAAACGCGGTGGCGGGCGTACATCGTGGCGACTCCTTGTGCTGATTTCAGGAAATGGGAGAACGGCCTCGCGCCCGACATTCTAAACGGCTCGGCGGAGGAGCACCAATTGCGCTAGCGCCGCCTTCCAGAGAGGGGCTCCGGCTGGCGTGCGGCGCGGCCGCGGGAAAGGCGGCCGCAGGCAGGGATTCTGCCGCTTCGCGGAAATCGCCCGCCGGCCGTGTAACCCGAACTGCGGGGGGCGCATCCAACGGAGAAGAAGTACGGAAACCGCCGCGATTTCGGCGGTTTGCCATTGCCCGACGACCTCTAGCAGATTCTCAGGAAGGAAGCTGTTGCCATGAGTCTAAACGGAACCAACTGGTTGTTGATCGTCTTGACGGTTGTGCTCGTCGGTCTGGTTGTCTATTCGTCGTCGCGGGGAACCTGCCCCTGGAGCCAGGCCGTGGAGTCGCCGGCGTCGGCCGCCGCCACGGCCCCGACTCCGGCCGACGAGGACGCCAGGCTGGTCTATGCCGACCAGTCCAATTTCGAGCATTGGGTGCTCCGGGCGCAGGAACCCGTCCTGGTCGATTTCTATGCCGATTGGTGCGGGCCCTGCCAGCGCCTCTCGCCAATCCTCGACCGAGTCGCCGAGCAATTGACTTCCGGCCGGATTGTGAAAGTCAATGTCGACGACAGTCCCGGCCTGGCCGCGCAATACCGCGTCCAATCGATCCCCACCATGCTGCTCTTCGTCGGAGGCCAGGAGGTCCAGAGACTGAAAGGCATCCGCAGCGAAGCCGAGTTGGCCGACCTGTTCACCACGCAGCGTTAGCCGCGCGGTCGTCCCCCTTTCCGGGCTCCGGCCCCCCTGGTTCCCAAGCTCCCGCTTGGGAACCTCGGCCGACCCTACTGCAACCCGAAGCGTTAGCGAGGCCAACTCGTGTTATCCGTCCTCACGCGCGCTTCCTGGGTTCCCCAGCTTGGGAACCTCCGCCGCGCGCTTGCTCAGACTCCCCCAGACAAACCAGCCCAAAGCGCAGCCCCGCAAACGCTTACCGCGGAAACTCCCAGACCCGCAGACCGGTGGCGTTCAGATAAACGGGAATGTTCTGCGTCCCCGGAACAGCCTCGGCGATCGCGCGGAGCATCTGGCGATTCTTGGCCGCCTCGGCGCCGCCGAGCAGCGTCACCGAACCGCCATCCCCGCCGGCGCCGTTGACCTTCCAGCCAATCGCTCCGTGGCGTCGCGCGACATCGATCACCGCCTGGTGCGTGGCGCTGACCAGTTCCGGATGCAGGGCGGCCTGCGCGTCCGTGTTGTCGATCATCGCCCGTCCCAAGGCGGGAAAATCTCCCGCGTACAGTGCGTCGCGAGCGCGGATCGGCGTGCGCCGCAGGGGATGGAGCTTTTCCGCGTCCGGCCCGGCGTCCTCCAACTCGGCAATCACCCGCTCGTGGACCTTCGACGAACTGTGCGACTGGCCCAGGAAAATCAGCGAAAGCCTCGCCTCCAATTCCCAGAGCGTGGAGTGCGAAAGGAGCAGAGGGCTGACGATCGCGTGGGGGTATTCGAGAATCTCGATGTAATTGATGCCGCCGTAGGCCGACGCCAACTGGTCCTGCACCCCGCACTGCTGGTGCAAAAGCTCGGTCTCGATGCGGTGGGCGGCGCGGGCCACCTCGTGGGGCGTCAAGCGGCCGGGCGTCAACAGGTCGAGCGCGCCGGTCAAGGCCACGCTCACCGCCGCGCTGGTGCCGGTCGACGCGCCGGCCGGCGCCTCGCAGAAGATGTCGATCTCCAACGCCAAATCCTCCGGCACGCCCATGAATTGCAGCGCGGCTTCCAACAGCGGATGCCGATCGTAGGTCCCCCCCACCCCATCCAGCGTGTAGCGTTCCCCATAATTCTCCGCGTAGATCGTGATCGCCGGGCGGCTGGCGTTCCGCTCGAAGACCCGCATCTGCACCTCGGCCATCGGGCAGACGGCGATGTTCAGCACCTTGCCGAACCTGGCAAACCAGGTGTCCGTCCAGCCGCCGAAATCGTTGATCCGGATCGGGGCGACGCTGTTGATGATCCGCACGGGTTCTTGACCAAGGCCCATATTGTCCTTTCCAATCCGGAGTTCGCCGAAATACCACCGATCGCCTGCCAGGCCGCCAGGTCCGGACGAGCCGCTGGCCGAACGAGGGGGGCGCGCTCCTAAAGCCCGCTCCCGTCAGGAATCGGATCGGATCAGGCCCGCGCCAGGGTTTATTCTGGTTCGCCTCGCCTGCCGTTTCAACCGGTCGCTACTTGTCAGTATTCGCGCTGGGTGACCAAACCCGGCTGCGGCACCGGGTATTTCCCCTCGGCGTCGGGCTGTAGCGGCGCCGGCGAGTCGGCCGTGAACTGGTCGGCGCCGGGCGCGAATTCGTGATCCGACTGGGCAATCTCGTCGTAGGTGACCGTCCTGCCGGTGTGCGCCGCCATCCGGCCCATCGAGGTCACGAGGCTGGCTTCCGCCCCGCGCCGCGCTTCGTTGTAGGGCCGATCGGCGCGGATCGCGCCCACCAGGTCGTCCCATTCGAGCTGGTAGGGGTTTTGCTCGGGCGGGGCTTTCCAGAGCATCTTCGCGTCCACCGGGTCGTGCCCCTGATAGGTCCGGCAGGCGCCCCGCCCGGTGATGTTGCTGGAAATCGTGCCCAGCCCCTTCGTGCCGTGCAGGTACCCGGCAAAATGCGACTCGCATCCGGCCATGCAGCGGCCGAACAGGAACAGCTTCGTGCCGTCGCCGAAGGTGTATTCGACCGAGTAGTTGTCGAAGTTCTGGTCGAGGCTGTCGCCGCGGAAGTGGCGGCCGCCCAGGCCGTGCGCTGCGATCGGCCAGGCGCCCTTGATCCAGCACACTTCGTCGATATTGTGGATGTAGAAGTCGCTATAGCACCCGCCGCTTGCCCAGAGGAAGGCGTGGAAGCGCTGGATCTGATACATCAGATGGCTGATCCGGTCCGGCTTGGGCGGCGCCGCGAAGAACCCGATCGGCGCATGCAGCCTGTAGGCGCGCAGCATCACCAGGTCGCCGATCTCTCCGTCTTGAACCCGTTTGCAGAGTTCCTGCCGGGCCTGGCAATGCCGCCACATCAGGCCGACGCCCACCTTCAGGTTCTTCTTCGCAGCCTCGTCGGCCAGGAGAATCATCCTTTTCGTCGTGGGTCCATCGACGGTGACCGGTTTTTCCATGAAGACGTGGACGGCCTTTTCAATCGCATAGGCGAAGTGGGGCCAGCGGAAGGCCGGCGGCGTGGCCAGGATCACGACGTCGCCCGGCTGCAAGCAGTCGATCGCCCGCCGATACGCGTCCAGGCCGATGAACTTGCGATCCTCCGGCACGTCGCACTGCTGGGCGAATTGCTGCTTCAATTGGTGGTGGCTGCTCTTGAGCCGCTCCTCGAACACGTCGGCCATGGCCACCAGGCGGATCGGTCCGCCGCGGACCGACAAGGCGTTGGCCGCCGCGCCAGTCCCGCGGCCCCCGCAACCGACCAGGGCGACGCGGATCGTATTGTCTTCCGCGGCGTGAACCCGCGGAACGGCGGTAGCCGCCAGTGCGGCCAGCGTGCTGCCGCGCTGTAGGAACACACGGCGTGTGGATCGGGACTTTTCTTGGCTGTTCATCGAAGACCTCCCGGAATCGAGGAATCGTGGGATGGGGAGCGCCCGTTGACTTCAGCACCAGAGTATACACCGGCTTGCCCGAGAGAACAGCAAGAGGGCCGAATGCCGCAACCTCATCGCAGCGATTGGCTTGAGCACCCTCGGCGCTGGTCGTCGCTGTCGAAAGACACGCGTCTTTTCTTGCTCGTCAGTGACGCTCATCGCCAGCAAGTTCTTCGCCTTGCTGTTTCACTGTTCGCGTTGCGTGTCGAGTTCCTGTAGCTTGTTCTTCAGAGAATCCCCATAAGCTTGCATCTCTTGCGAGGTAAACTTGCGCGTCACTTCGGCGGCCTCGCCCACTTTGTCCTTCACTTCACCCAAGCGTTGCCGCGTCATCCTGGGCGGCTGCTTCTGATTCAACACCACCCGCTTATGATGATGTCGCGTCGTTCGGAGTGGTGCTTGGGGCGCCGGAGCATCCCAGGAACAGGGCACGAGCCGTCGCGCTCAGCAGGTATTGGTGCGCTTTTATGAGTTTCTGCTTAGATTGCGATGTTTGTTGAATGCAGCACGTGGTGGTGCCCGCGACTTCTGCGCCGAAGTGTGGGCACTTCCCCCTACAGCTTCTTGAGTTCAGGTCCCTGCTGAAACTCGATCAACGGCTTGATGATTCCATTTTCCTTGGTGTCCATCATGCGGAAGGCCCGCTCCAGGTCATCAAACGCGAACGTGTGCGTCGTCATGGGGGTTGGATCGACGCGGCCCGTTTCCAGCAACCGCAGCAACCGCCGCATACGAACCTTGCCGCCGGGGCAGAGTGCCGTGCGGATGGTCTTGTCGCTCATCCCCACGCCCCACGCTTGCCGCGGAATTTTCACATAGTCGCCTTCGCCGTGATAGCCGACGTTGGAAATTGTGCCGCCCGGCCGCGTTACCTTGATGCACATTTCAAAAGTCGCCTGGGCGCCGAGTGCTTCGATGCTGGAATCGACGCCTTGGCCGTCGGTCAGTCCCAGGATCGCCTCGACTGCATCCTGCTCGCAAAAATCGACGACTACATCGGCCCCGAAATGCCTGGCGAGTTCTTTGCGTTTGGGGACAGTTTCGACAGCGATGACCAACCCCGCGCCTTGCAGTCGCGCACCGACCGTCGCCATCAGACCGACCGGGCCTTGTGCAAAGATGGCGACCGTGCCACCCATCGGAATATCCGCGTTCTCCGCCCCGGCAAAGGCGGTGGACATCATGTCACAGGTGTACACGGCCCGTTCGTCCGCGACGGAATCCGGAATCTGAGCGAGATTTGCCTCGGCACTGTTCACGTGAAAGTAATCGGCAAACACGCCATCCTTGACATTGGCGAACTTCCATCCGCCCAGCATCTCGGTGCACTGCGAGGTGTAGCCGCGGACGCAGTTGTCGCACTGGAAGCAAGGAGTAATCGCATTCACCGCCACGCGCTCACCTTCCTGGAAGCTCTTGACCTCGCTGCCGATGCGCTCGACCACGCCGACGGCCTCGTGTCCGAGTGTAAGATTCTGTCGGTCAACGCGGAACTGGTGCGGCTTTATTGGGACATTGGGCGGATCATCCACGAGCGTCAGCATCGCGAAGGCTGGGGCGCCGGCGTGATTCCGCGGCTGGCGCCGCACTTGAAGAACGAACTGCCGGATTTGAAGGGGTTCTCCGAACGGAACATTGGTCACATGATCGCGTTCTACCGGGAGTATCCCGATCCCACAGCGATTTTGCAGCTGCTGCAAAACTACCCCAGCTATGATTTCGCCACAACCGGTTGCGAAATTGCCCGCCGCCGAGAAACGGCAACCACCGCCTGCCCAATTGCCGGAATCGCCCTTCTGGTCGATTCCCTGGTTCCATCACGTGATCCTGATGCAGAAGGTCAAAGACCTCGCAATCCGCCGGTGGTACATGGAGCCGACCCTCGCGGGCGGCTGGAGCCGAAACATGCTGGCGATGCAGATCGACGCCGAGGCCCACGAGCGACAGGGCAAGGCGGTCTGAAACTTTGCCGCCGCCGCAATCGGACCTCGCCACACAAGCCCTGAAAGACCCCCATCTCTTCGACTTTCTCACGCTCACCGAGCCGTTCCAGGAGCGCGCGTTGGAAACGGAACTGATCCGCCACCTGGAAAAGTTTCTGCTCGAGCTCGGGCAGGGCTTCGCCTTCGTCGAGCGTCAGTATCGCCTCGACGTGGGCGAGGAGGATTTCTGCATCGACCTGCTCTTCTACCACCTGCGGCTGCGGTCGTTTGTCGTGATCGACCTGAAGAAGGGGAAGTTCAAGCCCGAATACGCCGGCAAGCTGACCTTCTACTGCAACGTGGTGAACGACCCGTTGCGCCACGGCAGCGACGGGCCGACGATCGGGCCGATTCTGTGCCAGACGAGCAGCCGGATGCTGGCGGAATATGCCCTCAGCGGGATCGACAAGCCGATTGGCGTGTCGAGTTGCCAACTGACGCGGGCGCTGCCGGCGAGTTTGAAGTCGGCGTTGCCGACGGTGGAGGAGATCGAAGCGGAACTTGCGTCCGCGGAAGCGAAGGAGGCCAAGGGGAAGCGGGCGGCCAGGAAGGCGGCGAAGAAGAAGCCCGCGAATCGGAACCGGCCACGTTCGGGGGAGCGAGACTGATGCGGCGGTTGGTTGGGCGGTTTTCCGAAGACTTCATGTTTCAGCTGAAGTGTTGCAAAACGTGGGCTCGGCCCTGACTTCGGGTTAGTGCCAGGTTTTGGCATCAGGCGAGCCCCAACTGCAGGAGCACCTCCTTGTGTTTGCGCGATCGGTTCACAATCTGATCGACCGCCCAGGTCAGTGTTTGCCGCAGGCTTTCACGCAGCATCGCTCGAGAGGCTTCGCCGATGGTCATCAGCTTGCAGAGCGCCCAGTCACGCGAGCGGGCTTGTTTCAGTTGGCCTGTGAGCAGACTGTACGCCATCATGACGAGATACATGTGCCGGGTCTGGCCCTGACCGTCACGCAGCTGACAATCGCCCATGCCGAGTTCCTGTTTCCCGTCCCGGTGAAAGGTCTCCGTGCCCGTCCAGCGATCACGGTACACCCACAGGATTCGGTGCACTTCCCAGTTGGTTCGATTCGTGACCAAGATTTTGCGCGGTTCTTTGTCGCGGCGTTGGTCCCACAGGATCACGACACGCACTTTATGCTTGACCGTCGGAATCTTCAACGTCGCCGTGAAATACCACTGCCGACTGTCACCACGGCGGATTTCCTTCCGGTCCGCGATTGGGATGCGCGCCGCGACTTCGCTGATCTTCTGCTCGACACCCTTCCAGATTACTTTGCGATTCATCTTCAGGTCACCCACGTACGCACGAGGATGGCCCTGGGCATCTTTCTTGCTGTGAACGTGGTTCATAGTGCGTGCGTTGGTGAAAAAACTGTCCCAGGTGAACGTACCGGGAATCTTTCGTTCGCAAACCTGGTCTACCAATTCGATCGTCAGCTCAGTGTGATTGATGAACTTTTCGTCATCCGCTTCGCACTGCTCTTCCTTCTTGAACCGTCGAAAGTACAGCGGATAGTGCTTGCCTGTCGTGCACACGTAATTGGCAAACACGTAGGCGTGGGCGATTTTGTACCGCTCTTCCGCATGGTCCCAGAAGTACCCCACATCTTCGATCGTCTTGCCGTAATGGTCGATCAACACGTTGTCGATGGCGATCACGCCGCGCTCGGAGAATCTCGTCGAAGCGTCTTCCTGATGCATCGATCCGGGCTTCGTTCAACGCCTCCATGTCCCAGGGCGCCTCCGTCAGAAAGCGGTTGAGGCACGATTGGTCCGTCGTCTCCGCGAACTCCCGATTGATGCCCGCTACCGATTTGCGCTGAGCGATGATCAAGCCACAGACGTACTCGGCGAAATGCCGACGTTGGCAATCGTTCTCAAAGAACTTCCCAAACTGCTCCACGCCCTCCTGCACCACCGTCGGCCACTCGACGATCCCTGGCATCCGGTAACCCTCCGTGGTTCGCGTACGCCGCCGGTCGCCATCTCGCTGGCAACCGGCCGCCGTGCTTGGCGTCCCGCGCGCCGCTCCGGCTCGCGTGCGCCATGCGAGTTTTACGCCTTTTTACCGATTTTGCCCAGTTTTCGTAAGGCCAAAATGCGTTTTGCAAAACTTCAGGTGTAATCGACATGGAGCGTGTTGGCGTCGACCGCGCCGCCGTGCTCCTGGTACTCGCGGGCCAAGTTCGCCCATCCATTGTATACATACTGCACCTGGTTGACAGCCGTTGTGCCCGAGGTGTCGCTGAAGCTGATGACGGTCCGGACACGGCCGAGATCGTCGTAGGTGGTGCCGATCCGGCGGACCGAGCTATCCACGATTCCACTGGAGCCCAGGTCGGTCACCGTGTCGGTGGCCAAGCGGCCGGCCAGGTCAAAGGTGAACTCGCGGACCACGCCCCGCTGATCGGTGGTGCTCGTGGTGCGGCCGAGGCGATCGTAGGTGAGCGATACGTGGTCGCCGTTGTCGGTGGTGATCGTCCAGACCTTGCTGGTCGAGTCCTGCGAGAGGACGTCGTCGCTGTCGGGATAGACCGCGGCGGTCTGCCACGAGGCATTGATTGTCGACGTGTAAAGGTACTTGGTCGCCTGCGATTGCACGCCCTTGCCCGAGCCCTTGGCGTTGTAGGCAGTCATCGTCACCAGGCGACCGC
>JAAYCB010000181.1 GCA_012744395.1 Pirellulaceae bacterium | reverse complement strand
GTGCTTGTTCGCGGCGATCGCGGCCGCCAGGTGCAAGGGGCGGAAATGGGGCGGCGCGGCCAGCAAGACGACGTCGACTCCGCAGGCGATCAACTCCTTGTACGCATCGAACCCCACGAAGCAGCGCGCCGGGTCCACATCGACCTGGTCGGGATGCCGGCCGCGGAGCGACTTGAGGGTTGCCTGGACTCGATCGGCGAACACGTCGGCCAGGGCGACGACGCGGACGCCCGGATCGGCGTTGATCGCGTTCGAAGCGGCCCCGGCCCCCCGGCTGCCGCAACCGACCAGCCCGACGCGGAGAAGGTCGCTGCCGGCCGCGTGGACGCGTTGCCGCAGGGCCAGGACGCTGCCGCCAGCGGCAGCCGTAGTGCGTAGAAACTGACGACGCGAGATGCTCATGTTCTCCTCCCGGAACGGATTGCTGCCTGCGATAGCCGACGACGCCCCCGGGGCGACCGACGGGAGGCCGCGGAAGAGCGCGTTCTCGTTGGTCGTCCGCTCCAATTGGCCGAGCGGCGCTCGCCAAGACGCTGAAAAGCAGAGTTTCGCATCGTTGGAGCCAGGAAATCAAGGGTCCGTGCTCGGAAAAGACCGAAATTGCCTTCCGCATCCAGCCGCGGGTGATCGGCAAGACATGGGCAGCGGAAGGGGTTACAATGCCTGGACCGAGGCCAGGGGCACGCGCAAGACGATCACGATTCCGGAGACCGCAAGATGGCAAGGTTTCTCTGCAACGGCTGTTCTTCAATTGCGATCCGCACGATGAGGATTTCTCCGCGCCGCATCTCTCAACAGGCTTTGGCCCGCATCCGCCGCGGCCCGTCTCGCCGCGCGGCGGTGGAGACGGTCGGCGCGTGCATCGTTGCGTTTCTTGCCGCGCTGTGCGCGGCGGCCGACCCGCCCGACAGTGCGCCGCCGCGAACCTGGCCCCAGGCCTACGCGATCGATCGCGACGAGGCAGCCGGCATTCTGACCCTCCGCACGGCCTACTACACCGTCGAGCAGGACCTGAAGCAAGGGGGCGCCGTGACTCGGATCGCGCTAGCGCACGGCAAGGCGGGCAATTTGCTCGCCGGGCCGCTCGCAACCCGCGTCCGCGATGCAAACGGAGCGATCCTCACGGACCTGGAGGACACGAATCCGCACGTCACGCTCCGCCGCGAGGGGCTCGCTGAAATCGTCACCGTCGAGAGCGCGCTGAAAGGCGAAGACGGCCGGGCTTCGGACGTGCGCGTGAAGACCACGCTCCAGTACCGCTGGGGATACGTCAAGATCCGCCGGGAGCTGCGCGCGCCGGCCGGGACGAGCGTCCGCGAGGTCTGCCCGGTCTCCACCATCCTGACCGGCGGCCTTTCCAGTTATGGTTACCGCAAAGGGCTCACCGAGGAGGACGGCGAGCCGGCGTTTTCGTTCGGGAGCAACGTCTGGGGGAAGCTCCGCCCAGACCATCCCTCGGACCAGGGCCTCAAACTCAGCCATGCGCCGCGATCGATGATCTTCGTCGACGGCGGGCAGGAGGGCCTGGAGTGGTTCGCCGGCTCGGACCTCTCGCAGTGGGACCTGCGTGTCGGCGGCCAGCGGCGGGCGCAGTGTCTGCTCGAGCGGAGCGCGTCTCCAGCCGGCCTGGCGCTTTCGATCGCGCCCGTCTGGAGCCCCGAGGCGGCGGTGCCCCTGGCGGACGACTGCGCTTTCGACTTCTACCTGGCGTTTCCGATTCTCGACGGCCGCGCGCAGCGGCCGTGGCTGCATACCACGTTCAACCGCAACCGGGGCGACTGGGTTTCCAGGGAGACGATTCTCCGCTGGGCCGAGAAGGGGGTCCAGACAGTCCATTGCCACAACGACGGCGACTATTACGACGACGGCCTGTTCTGGCGCGACGGCGCGTATCCTCCCTACCCGGACATGGATCGCTTCGACAAGGTGCTGGCCGATTGCCGCAGCGCGGGGATCCGGACGGCGACCTATTTCTCGAACAAGGAGTTGCACCCGGACACGAAGGAGTTCCAGGAGCACGGCCAGGAGTGGGGGCGGAAGAACCGCAAGGGAGACCTGCGGCACAATTTCTACCGCCCGCAGCGCGAGTTCGGCGCGCAGATGTGCCTGCGGTCCGGCTGGCTGGAGTTTTTAAAGTTCTCCATCGACCGCGTGCTGAAGAACCACCCGCTCGACGGCGTCTACTACGACTGGAATGTCGCCCTGCATTGCAGCAATCCGCTTCACGAGGGGAGCGCGGACCAGGCGGCGGCCAAGGGGCACTGGGACATCGACGAACTGCTCGACCTGATGGAGTGGACGCGGCAGCGCGTCGGGCCGGCCGGGCTGGTGATCATTCACAACACGACGACCCCGATGTTCGCCACGGAGAATTTCGCCGATTACGTGGTGGCCACCGAATGGGGCTACGGGAAATGGGCGGACCAGGCCCCGGCCCTCGAAGACCTGCCGCTGGAGTGGTCCCTGGCGGGCGCGGTCCCGCGCGGCGTGATCAGCTACGGCGTGCTCAACGCCAAGTCGCCGCGGCGGCTCCACCGCCTCTTCGCCCTGGAAGCACTCCTCGGCGGCGTGACTCCTTGGCCGGCCGGCGAGGAGGCTTTTCAGTTGGCTCCGCTGCTCGAGCCGCTCGGGGACATCGCATCCTACCGCTTCGCCGACTGGCGGAACGGGGCGGTCCAGCTTTCACACGACAAGTCCGCTGCGGCCGTCTACAGCCGCCGGGGCGAGGCCTACCTGCTCCTGGTGAACCTCGATTCGAGCCCCCGCGAAGTCGCCTGCCTGCTCCGCCCGGACAAGCTCCCGCATCCGTTGGACGCTCCGCGGACCGCCAGGCTGGCCGGCGGCGCGGCAGCGGCCGGCACGGCGCTGAACGCAGGCGATCTGCTTGGGGATGGCCTCAAGCTGACGATTCCCGCCGAGGATGCGATCCTGATCCACGTCCGCTGACAGGCGGCGGGCGTTCGACGGTTCGGGCGGCTTACGCGCTGGCCAGGCAGCGCTTGAGGTATTGGACCTCCCTGGCCAGTGCCGCGGCACGCTCGCCCTCGGCGAGCCTGCCGAGCGACTCATTCTCGATGTTCAGGTCGTTCGTGTAGCCGGCGTCGCGAAGAATCCTCACGACGCGGTGGAAATCGATGTCGCCTTGATCGATCGGGCAGGCGAATTCGCCGTACTTCCAGCCCATCGGCCGCTCTACCTCGCGCTGGTCCGCCGGATACTTGATGCTCCGGGAGAGTCGAAAGACGAGACGCAGTACCCCCCTGAAATGGTTGTCCGCCCCGTCCCACGGACGTGTTATAATGGAATCCAGGTTGCCGGGGTCCCCTGGCCGGCGAAGTTGCGGGCGGCGCGCCGATTGTGGGCCTCGGCGGAACGAAGCCATAAACTCTGAGGCTGCCCTGGACACGGAAGACCGGTGCTTGCGATCGCCGAGTTTGAGCAGATCGCGAAAAATCGAGGAAAAGGCCCTTTCGGGTGGCGTGACAATTGCCGGACAATTCGGCCTAACGGGATAGATGAGCTGGCCCGGTCCCAGGCTCCGTTCCCAATCGCCTAGCGTGGCTAAGACTTGGGCGTTCGATTGGGAGTGCCAGAGCCTCGGAGTTGGAGCCTGTACCTTGGGACTGCTGACCTCCTCCGTGCGCCCATGTGCCGAGACTCGCAACCTGATCCACAGCAATTACTTACGAACGCCAAGCGTGGTTCGCCGAGCGTCCTGGGCGAGTTGCTTGCGCTGTACGGCAATTACCTGCGTTTGCTGGCGTCGACGCAGCTCAGCGCGAGGCTCCAGGCACGGGTGAGCCCTTCCGACGTGGTTCAAGAGACGTTTCTGGAAGCGCACCGGGATTTCGCCCAGTTTCGTGGCCAGTCGGAGAGGGAATTCCTCGCCTGGCTGCGGCAAATCCTGGTCAATAATCTCGCCCGGCTGGTGGAACGCCACATCCTAGCCGAGAAGCGGAATGTCCATCGGGAGGTTTCCCTGGAAGGGATGGGGGCGGCGATCGAGCGGTCGACGGCCCGGCTGGACGCCGTGCTGGTCGATCATGCGGCCTCGCCGAGCGCCAGCGCGTGCCGCCGGGAATACGTCGTGATTCTCGCCGACCAGTTGGCTCACATGCGGCCCGACTACCGCGAAGTGATCGTTTTGCGCCATTTGGAGGGCCTGCCTTTCAAGCAGATCGCCGAGCGGACCGATCGCACGCCGGGGGCGACGCGGATGGTCTGGCTGCGGGCGATCAACCAATTGCGGCAACGGCTCGATGCCCTCGGAGTGGAATAGGAACCGGCCATGCACGACACCACCAGTCATCCATCGCCCCTGGAGCAGCTTTCGCCCGAGCAGCAGGAGCGCTTGGCCGAGCTTCTGGACGGCTACCTCTCCAGCCGCGAGGAGGTGGTCGCCCCGGACGTGGAGGCGATGCTGGCCGCGCATCCCGACCTGGCAGAGGCCTTTCGGGTATCGCTCCGCGGCCTGGAGTTCCTCGACCGGGCGGCAGGCCAGATCTCCGCGCCGAGGCCGCCGGCGGGCGGTCCGCGCAAGCAATTGGCAAGACAGCTCGGCGACTTCCTGCTGATCCGCGAGGTGGGGCGCGGCGGGATGGGGATCGTCTACCTGGCCCGCCAGATCTCGCTCGACCGGCGGGTTGCGCTGAAGGTCTTGCCGTTTGCGGCCGTGCTTGACCAGAAGCAGATCACGCGGTTTGAGAACGAGGCCCGGGCGGCCGCGCAGCTGCATCACCCGAATATCGTTCCGGTGTTCTCCGTCGGCTGCGAGCGGGGCGTCCACTACTACGCCATGCAATACGTGGAAGGTGGCTCGCTCGAGTTGGCGCTGGCCCAACTCCGCGCGGCCGACCACGCGGCGGCCGGCCACCCGGCGTCCGCCGGGGATGCGACCACCGAGGCCGACAACGCGTGCCGGCCGGGCGATGGCGGCCAGGAGCGGCATTCAACACTCAGGGCGTTCAGCACGGCCGAATCGGCTCAAGGCCGCCAGTACGATCGGACCATCTGCCGGTTGGGGATCCAGGCCGCCGAGGCGCTGCAACATGCGCACGATTGCGGGATCGTCCACCGCGACGTGAAACCGTCGAACCTGCTGCTCGATCGCGACGGCAAGGTCTGGGTGACGGACTTCGGGCTGGCGCGGTTCCAGACCGCGGAGGCCGGCCTGACCTCGACCGGCCAGGTGCTGGGAAGCATCCGCTACATGAGCCCCGAGCAGGCGGCCGGCCGCTCGAACCTGCTCGACCAGCGGACCGACGTCTACTCGCTGGGGATCACGCTCTACGAAGCGTTGACGCTCCGCCCGGCGTTTGACGGCGACGATCGCGCGGATCTGCTGCGGCGGATCGGCGAGGAAGAGCCGCTCGCCCCGCGCCGCATCCGGCCCTCGATCGCGGTTGACCTGGAGACAATCGTGCTGAAGGCGATTTCCAAGTCGCCGGAGACTCGCTACCAGTCGGCCCAGGAGTTTGCCGACGACCTGCGGCGATTCCTCGACGGGAAGCCGGCCCTGGCCAGGCGGCCAACCCTGCTGGATCACGCCGGCAAGTGGACGCGGCGGCACGCGAAGCTCGTCACCGCCGGCGCGTGCGCCGCCGCCGCGATGGCGATCGTGCTGGCCGCCAGCACGATGATGATCGCCGCCGCGCACGGGCGCACGAAGGCGGCCCTGGAGGAGTCGGAAAGGAACCGCGCCAGGGCGGAAACCCACTTCCGCCAGGCGCGGGAAGTGGTCGACCGGTTCGGCGCGCGGCTCGCCGAACAGTTGGCCGATGTCCCCGGTGCGGAGACGGTCCGATCCGAGTTGCTCCGCGACACCCTCGACTACTACCGCGCGTTTGCCGAATATGCCGGCGGCGACGAGACGCTGCGGGCCGACCTGGCCTTGACCTACTTCAAGGCCGGAAAGATCACCGAGCGGATCGGCAGCCGGGCCAGCGCCCTGGGCGAGTACCGCAAGGCCCAGGCAGCGCTGGAGGACCTGGCGCGGAGCGACCCGCGGAGCGCGCGGTTTCGCGCGGAACTGGCCCTCTGCCACAACGATATCGGCCTGCTGCTGGGCGCCGAGGGCAAGATCGCCGAGGCGATCGACGCCCTGGAAACCGCCGTCGCCATTCAGCGGGAACTTGTCGCCCGGCAGCCGCAAAGCCCGCGGCTTCGCGGCGACCTGGCGCTGACCCTCGGCAACCTGGGGTTGATCGGCCACCAGGCGGGCGACCTGGCAGAGGCCGAAACCCGCTTCCGCGAGGCCGTGGAAATCCAGCAAGCGCTCGTCGACGAAAACCCGCACGAATGGAGATTCCAGAGCGCCCTGGCCGTGACATGCAACAACCTGAGCTTCGTCTATCGGGGTTCGGATGCCGGGCGGGCGGTGGAAGCCTGCCAGACGGCGCTGAAGATCCAGCAGCGGCTCGTGGAAGCGGCGCCCGCGGTCATCGACTACCAGGGCGATCTGGCCCTTTCCTACAACAACCTGGGCACCCTGCACAGCGAGCGCGGAGAGACCAAGGCGGCGATCGAGGCATACCGCCGCGCGGCGGAGATCCGCAGGCAGCTCCTTCGCAAGGCCCCCTCGGTGATTCGATTCCGCGCGGATGTCGCCGTCAGCTGCAACAATCTGGGCCGGCTCTATTCGGAGTCCGGCGACCAGGAGGCGGCGCGCGGCCCGCTCGACGAAGCGATCGGCTTGTTCGAGCAGCTGGTGAGCGACTATCCCGGCGAGTTGAACTACCGCAGTTGCCTGGGCGGCGCGCTGAACAATCGCGCGATGGCGAGCGAACGGCTCGGCCAGGCAGCGGCGGCGGAGACCGACTTCCGCGCGGCGATTGAACACCAGCGGCTGGCCTTCGAGGGGGCGCCGGACATCGCCCGCTTCCGCCAGTTTCTCAGCAATCACTACTGGAACCTGGGTCAGTTCCTCCAGCGCCAGGGCCGCTCCCGGAAAGCCCTCGAGATTGCCTTGGAGCGGAAACAGCTCTGGCTGGGCGACGCCGAGCGGTTGTTCAGCGTGGCCGTCGAATTGGCGGCCGCGGCGGCCGCCGAGGGGGGCGAACAGGCCAAGCCGGACCAGCCCCGGAGCGACGGCTGGGCCGACCAGGTCGTGCGCGCCCTGCAAGAGGCGGTGGCCGCCGGTTTCGGCGACGCGGACCGCCTCCGCAGCCAGCCCGAATTCGAGCTGGTCCGCGGGCATCCCCGGTTCAAGCAGCTACTCGAAGCAATCGATTCCGGCATCGAATCGACCGGCGCCGAGGGCAGGGCAGATCAGCAGATGGCTTCGACCAACAAGCAGGCGACATCATGATGCAGGCACTGATCCAACGGATGGCGTTTGAGGGGCGGCGAACCGCCCGCCGAGCGGCGCGCGGTTCCGCAGTGTTTCGGCGGCTGGCGATCGAGGCGGTGGAAGACCGGCTGCTGCTCTCGGCCACGGCCGGAGCCTCCGCGTGCGAAGGCGGGACCGTCCTCTTCGGCAGTCTGGCCCCCGGTCTGGCCTCCGGATCCTCGCGGGTGGTGGAGTTGGATGGCCGGCTGGTGATCGTCTACAATTCCGCGGGCTGCCTTGTGGTCTCCGGCGAGTTCCATGAGAGCGCGGCGGTGAGCGCCTGCGAGCCGGCGGGCAGCGACGACCTGGCGGAACGCGCTGAGCCGCGCGCCTCCGCTTCGGTGGGCAAGCGCGAGGCCCGGTTCGGCCCCGCGAGGCCGGAACTGGTGCCGTTTGCCCTGGGGGATTTCGACGCCGGCCCGGCCGAGGGCGGCATGGTCGATGTGGCGCGGACCGCCAGCGAGAAGGTCTACGCCGACGCAGGCCGGCTCGCCGGGACGCCGGCCATGCGCGCCGCCCCGCGCCGACCGGCGACTGAGGGGATCGTCGCGGACCGTCTGCCGGAGAGCGCGACCGGGCAGCTTGTTCCGCGCCGGCTGGAAACGGGAATCTCCCAAGAGATCCACGGATCGCGGGGGAGCCTGGAGGCCTTTGACCTGGCTTTGCGGCAGGAGACCGGACTGGAGCGGCCCTCATCGCCCGACGAATCGGGCTGGCCCCTGGGACGAGACATCGAGGCGCCCCTGGTCGAAGACGCCGCCGCGCGAGAGCGGATCGCGGCACTCGGTCTGCCGGACCAAGCGCATCGCTGGGCTTTCGTTGACCAGTTCCACCACGTCAAAGAAGCTCCTCGGCAGGACGACGGCCCGGCCGCCCAGACTGCCGCCGGCGACGCGTCGCCGCGGGTGAGAGACTCGTTGGACGTCGCCCACCAGGTCGCCGTCTCGAAGGAATCAGCCGGGCAGGGCGAGCGTGTTGTCGAGCCGCAGCGACGACCAGCCGAGTTGGCTTCGCTGATCGCCCTGGCCGGGATCGGCTACGAGCTGGTTTCCGACCAGCGGCGGCGAGAGAGCCTCCGCGAATGCCTCCGCTCATGGTCCCTGACGCCGCCTCGACGCCCGTAGCCCGTAGGGTGATCCAGAGCGGACAAGCGCCGAGCGGTTCATCCCACGGAACACCCTGCCGGAGGCGAAAAAAGCCGAACCAGCCATTCGACCAGCGCCGGCCCACCGCGCGGCGCGTTCGATTCCGCCGCGGTGGCGTGGCGCTGACCGTTCGGCCGTGCCAGCCGGATCGATTCCCGGCCGCGCTACCGGCTATGCCGACCGGTTCGGGCCTGGGTCGCTCTGCACCACCCTACGGTTCGGCGAAAAAGCGGCGCTACCGTTTCAGCGGGCGAAGTTTCAGCGGTCGGAGCTCGCCCTTGGAGAGGACGAACCTGCGCCGCTCCGGCGGCGCGATGAAGTCGACCGTGGCCGTGCGGGTCGCGCCGCTGCCGCTGAGCGCGGCAATCCGTCCCAGGCCGAACTGGTTGTGCCGGACGATCATATCCTGGGTGAACTCGTCGGGGGCGACGGTCGGCAAGGCGGCGTCGCCGGCCAGTTCGGCCGCCGTCGTCAACCGGATGGAGGGGCGGGAGCGGAACGTCGCGGCAGGCGAGGGCTCGGGCGCAGTTGGCCAATCGCCTCCGCCCGGCGTTTGCCCCCCCCGATCGACCATCTCCATCTCCGCCCGCGGCAGATCCATGAGGAACCGGCTGGGAATCGTGATCTTCCTCTGCCCGCGGAAGTCCCGCTGGAAGGCATGGCTGATTTGCAGTTCTTCGCGGGCCCGCGTAATCCCGACGAACATCAGCCGCCGCTCCTCTTCGACCTGGTCGGCGTTGTCGTGGGCCCGCTCGTGGGGCAGGAGCCCCTCCTCGACGGCAACCAGGAAGACGACGGGAAACTCGAGGCCCTTGGAGGCGTGCAGCGTCATCAAGGTCACGCGGTCGCTTTCCGCCTCCCAATCGTCCGTGTCGCCGACGAGGCTCGTCTCTTCGAGAAACTCGTCGAGCCGCGCTTCGCCCGCGTGCCGCTCATCGAACTCGCGGGCAACGGTCAGCAATTCCTCAATGTTCGCCAACCGCTGCTGGTCTTCCTCGCCTTCGCCGTTTGCATACTGTTCCTTGTAGCCCGTCTCGGTCAGCACGTGGCCGAGGATTTCCTCCATCGGCGCATCGGCCAGCGCCGCCAAGCGGTCGATCAGGTCGACAAACTTGCCCACCTGGCCGACCGCCCGCTTGTTCAGGCTGCCGATCGCGCGGCGGTCGCGCGCCGCGTCAAGCAAGCTCAAGCCGTTCGCCACGCCATGCTCGGCCAGTCGCTCGATCGTCGTCCGCCCGATGCCCCGCGCCGGGGTGTTGATCACGCGGAGCAGCGTCTCATCATCGCGGGGATTATGGATCACCTGGAGGTAGGCCAGGACGTCGCGGATCTCCTTGCGCTGGAAGAATTCCATTCCCTGGACGAGTTGATAAGGCACGCCCAACTCGCGAAATGCCCGTTCAAACGGCAGGGAGAGCGCGTTGATCCGGTAGAAGACGGCGAACTGGCGCGGCCGGCGCCTGCCGGAAGCCACTTCGCCGGCGATCCGCTCGGCGATCGCGCGGGCCTCGGCGTTCTGGTCCCCGTAGATCACCAGTCGGACCGGCGGCCCCGGGGCGTTTTCGGTGAACAGCCTTTTCTTCTTCCGCCTGAGATTGCGGGCGATCAGCTCGTCGGCAGCGCGGAGAATGGACTTCGTGCTGCGGTAGTTCTGCTCCAGGCGGACAACGCGGACCTGGGGATAATCGTTCTCGAATTCGAGAATGTTTCCCACGTGCGCCCCGCGCCAGCCGTAGATGGACTGGTCGGGATCGCCGGTCACGGCCAGGTTCGGATAGTCGATCGAGAGCGCCCGGGCGATGATATATTGGGCCCGATTGGTGTCCTGGTACTCGTCGACGAGGACGAATTGGTGGCGCTCGTCGAGGCTTCGGCGGATTTCCGGGCAATCGCGGAGGATCGTGGCCGCGTGGAGCAGGAGGTCGTCGAAGTCGACCGCGTTGGATTGGGCGAGCAGCGCCTGGTAGGCGGGATACACGCGGCGGACCACTTCACCGAGCGGATAGCCGGGACGAGGTTCGTAATCGTCGGGGAGCGTGAACTGGCTCTTGAGCCAACTGATTCGCGAGCGAATCTGATCGAGATTGAACATCGCCGGATCGATCCGAGCTCGCTCGATTGCCCGCCGCAGCGCTCGGCCCGCCATGTCGGCGTCGTAGATCGTGTAATTCTCCTCCAATCCGACCAGGCCGGCGTGGCGGCGGAGGAGCCGCGCGGCGAAGCGGTGGTAGGTGCTGACCCAGACGGAGTGGCCGGGCACAAGCCGTTCGACTCGGCTGCGCATTTCCTCGGCCGCCTTGTTCGTGAAGGTCAGGGCGAGAATCCGGGCCGGGGCGACCCCGTGTTCCAGGAGCCAGGCAATCCGGTGCGTGACGACGCGCGTCTTGCCGCTGCCCGGCCCGGCAAGGATCAGCAGCGGCCCTTCGATGTGGCTGACCGCTTCGCGTTGGGCCGGGTTCAATCCCTCGAGCAGATGGTCGGACACGGGCACTCCTTTGCAGGGGGCTGGCAGCCGGTCGGCCGGCGACGCGCAACGTACTGGATGGGCTCCGCGCGGGGCGGGGGACGCGCCCAGGGCGCATGGACAGCACCAGTATAACGGAAGGCCTTCGGCTCGGTGACGCCCCATCCGGAGGGGTGCGGTTCTGCTCCCATCGATCGCGATCCGCAAGCGATCCGGGGGGCCGCTCCGCCGCCCCAGCCGCGGGCCGGCCTCGATGCCCGCCGCGTGCCGCCAATCGGCGGGCGCGCCGCTTGCGTTTCCGGGTGAATCGTGGCGCCGCCCGGGGTTCTCCTGGTGCGGCGGCGTTGGCAACCTACCCAAGAGCGGGGCACTTGGTATACTACGATTTCGGCGGTGGGAGCGTTTGCCGATCCGGGGCGGTCTGCCGAAATTGCGTTTGGTTGCAGGCGGATGGGGAGTTGCCGATTTGGCGCGGACGTTTCGCTATTTCGAGAAAAAGCGGGGGCACCGGCGGACCGGTTCGAAGACGCTGGCGATCGTCGGCGAGACCGTGTTCTTCACGTTCTTCCTGGTCGGCGGCGTCGCCGGCCTGTTCGTCCTCTATTTCATGCTGGTCGTTCCGCAGTTGCAGGCCAACACGGAGTTCGTCGCCCACCGCTGCCTGGTCCTCGACAAGCGGATCGGCGAGAAGGAGGGGGACGACGGCATGCTCTACCGGCCGGAGATTCAGATCGAGTATTCGATCCAGGGTGAACGGTTCGTGGTTTGGACGTACGACATCTGGATATTCGACGCGACGGGAGGGTATTCGGCGGGGCGCGAGGAGAACCAGCGGATTCTCGACCGTTTCGAGGTCGGCCGGGAATATGTCTGCTGGTACGATCCGCAGGACCCGAGCCGCGTGGTTCTCGTGCGGGCATACCGCTGGTGGTTGGGGCTGCTGTTCATTCTTCCCGTGTCGTTCATCCTGATCGGCGCCGGGCGCCTCGTCTACCTGCTGCTACTGGCCGGCAAGTCGGCGGAGCGCCGGTCGGCGTTCACCCAGAAGGCGGCCCGGCTGGCCCCGTTCGAGGAAAAGGGGAGCGGCGCGGCGGATTTTCCCGCGATCCCGGCCGGCGTGAATTTGACGGACAGTCCGGGGACGGCCCTGGCATTTCGCTTGCCGGCGGCGGCGACGCCGAGCGTGGCGCTGGGAACGACGCTTGCGGCCGCGGTGATCTGGAACGGGATCGTCGCCTGGCTCCTGGTCGTCTCGGTCCGCGGCCACATGCGGGGGCAGCCCGACTGGCCGCTGACCGTGTTCAGCCTGATCTTCGCCGCCGTGGGACTCGTGCTGGTCGCTTGGGCGGCGCGGCACGCGATGGTGGCCACCGGCGTGGGCCCGACCCTGCTGGAGATTTCGGACCAGCCGTTGCGCCCCGGGGGTCGCTACCAGTTGTTCGTCTCGCAAACCGGCCGGCTGCGGCTGCGCTGTTTCGAGGTCCTCTTGGCCTGCGAGGAGGAGGCCACCTACCGGCACGGCACGGACACGCGCAAGGAGCTCTGCCGCGTGCTGGAGCAGCCGGTCTTCCGCCGCGACGACTTCGATCCGGGCCGCCCCGCGCCGTTCGCAGCCAGTTGCGAGGTCCAGATGCCCGAGCGGGCCATGCATTCCTTTCAGTCGGCCCATAACGAGGTGAATTGGCGTTTCATCGTCCGCGGCAAAATCGCCGGTTGGCCCGACTACGAGCGCTCCTTTCCCGTCCTGGTCTACCCGAGCGAAGACGGCAAGGAGGGGAGATGACAGGTCCGCGGATCGTGATCCGGCTGGACGAAAACGGCCGGATCTACCAGCCGGGCGACAGGTTGGCCGGCGAGTACCGGATGCTGGCGATCGATCGCGACGAGATCAAGGCCCTGGAGATCTCCGTCTTGTGGTTCACGGAAGGCAAGGGGGACGAAGACCTGGCGGTCCACGATTTCCGCCGCCTGTCGGCCGAAGATGGCGACTGGATCGATCCGCGGCGCCCCGGCCGGTTCAGCACGACGCTGCCGAACAGCCCGCTGAGCTACGACGGCAGGATTGTCAAGGTCCGCTGGTGCGTTCGCGTGCGCGCGTTCCTCAAGCGGGGCCGGGAGGTCGTCGGGCAGCGGCTCTTCCGCCTCGGCGACGTCCCCGCCGCCAAGGCCCCGCCGACCTGATGCGGAGGGTCACCTTGCCGGAGCAGCCGTGCGAAAACCCGTTCTCGACACGCCGCGTTCGGCCCGGGACGATCGCCTACGCGTACGCCGCGCCGGCGGGCTGGCGGGCGGCCCTGGCGCGGTTCGAGGCCGCCGGGCGCAGGGGGCAGATCGTCGGCCCGCACGGCGCGGGGAAATCGGCCCTCCTGGCCGACCTGATCCGCCACTGGAAGCGGGCCGGCGAGCGGGTCCTGCTCTGCGAGCTGCACGACGGCCAGCGGCGGCTGCCCCGCCGCTTCGGGCCCGACGCGCGCCGCGCGCGGCCAACGCTCGTGGCCGTCGACGGTTACGAGCAGTTGGGCTTCGCGGCCCGCCGCGGCCTGCGGCGCTTCTGCCGCCGCGGGGGGGTCGGACTGGTTGTCACAGCGCACAAGTCGATCGGTCTTCCCGACCTGGCGCGATGCGCCCCTTCCCTCGAAACGGTCGAGAGACTCGCCCGCGGCCTGCTCGGCGGCGATGCCCGCTGGGCGACGCGCGAGCTGCTTGCCGCCTGCTTCGCCAGGCACGGCGGCAACGTCCGCGAGGTCCTCTTCGAGCTCTACGACCGCTACGAAGACCAGCCACGATCGCCCTAGTCCGAGCGCCCCGGGGCGGCCTGAACCAGCCCGGCCCGCGATCCGTAGAAAGGATGCGTTCCGCGGCGCCGAATCGTAACCTAGACTTCTCTACCAGGGCGCCGGAGTCGGCCGCGGATTGCCGCAAGCGGTGTCCGCGGCGAATTCGGCCGGAGCCCGGCGCGGCCCGCCAAGGAGCCCGTCAGAACTGGCACGACCGCTACAGCTTAACTTGCCTTGAACGGCAACCGGTCCAAACGCCGCGCATCGGCAGGGACGCTTCTTGACAGATGGATGGATCTGAGGTCTGCTGAAATCAGTTAGAGTCCGTTTCCCGCGGAGCCGAGCAAATGTCCTTCCTGAAAACTCGCAATCACCGCCTGGCGCGGTTGACGCTGCTTGCTGGCATGTTCGCCCCTGGGGTGTGCCAGGCCGGCTTGTTTGACTGCCTTTCGCCATCGTCGACGACGCTGGCGCCGCCGTACACCGCCCAGCGGACAGTCTGGATGCCGGCGCTCGCGCCGGCCGGCAATCCCTGCGATCCGTGCGCCACGTCGCAGCTGACCTATGTGCCCGAGGTCAAGTACCGCTGGAAGTACTCGCGGATCAGCCGCACCGAGTACGAGCCGGTCGCCGCCTGCGATCCGTGCTCGGGGATGCCGGTGACAACGTACCGCCCGGTGGAGAAGAAGAGCCTGCTCCCCTGGCTGCACCGTGAGGCCTACACGACCTACCGTGCCGTGCCGGCCGCTTACGGCGTCACGCCGGTGAGTTACCTTCAGTCGCCCGCCTGCAACCCCTGCGCGACGATCTGCGATCCCTGCGGCGGCGCGAGCATCGGTGGCGCGAGCATCGGCTCCTCCTGCCCGACCTGCGTTTCCGGCTCGACGGTGATCTCCAGCGGAACAACCTCCGATCCGGGTTACTCCTCGGGCAAGACCTTCGACACGACGCCGCCGGCAGGCGCCTGGTCTCCGTCGGACAGCGGCGGTTCCGACAGCCGCCTGAAGCCCGCGCCCGACCCGGCAACCGAAGGAAAGACGACCGGATCGTCCGGCGGCATGCCCCAACTGATCATTCCGACCGGGCGGACCGCCAGCCGCGGCGGGGTGACGACCGTGGCCTATACCGTGCCCGTCGCGATCCACCAGGTCGGCAATCTCTACGAATCGGCGGTTGCCGTGCCGGCGCCGCTTCGCCTGGTGCCGGTGGCTGCCGAATAAGCGCGGCGAGGCGTCGCCAGCCGGGCAGGCTTCAGAACCCAATCCCCGCCCGTCGCCGGATCAGAGATAGTCTGAAAACAGCTCCGCCTGGGGCCGCGGGATGACGACCTCGGAGACGAGCAGGCCGCGTTCGCGGACGGCGTCGGCGGCCGCGTCGACCCCCGCGCGGACATCGGCGACCGATCCGGTCATCAGCACGAGGCCCTTGCCCCCGAGGGCCATCGCGACGTGGATGCGAAAGAGCGTCACCCGGGCCGCCTTGGCGGCGGCGTCGGCCGCGGCCAGGGCGCTGGTGCCGCTGAACGTCTCGATCACGCCCAGCGCGCCGGCGTGGTTGCCGCCGAGGGTCACCGATTGCCCGAGCGCGGGGAACACCGACTCGTGGACGTTGGGCAGGACGAGGTGGTCGATGATCGCCTCGTCGGCCGCTTCCAGACCGGTCGCGATCGCCGCCTGCACGTCGCTGACCAACCCGCCGACCACGATCAGGTACTTGCCGGAGCAGATCGTCCGCGCGATCAGCAGGTCGACCGAGGCGGCCTTGAGCATCTCGTCCTGGATCTGGTAGCCGATCCCCACGCTCGACAGCTCGATCACGCCGATGGATTTGTTCGTACTCATGTTTGCTTGTCCGCGTTTCCTCAAGATCATGATTTGCCGCGTTCGATCCAGACGACGCCGTCGCGGACCTCCGTCACCGTGCCGCTGATCGAGGCATGCACCGGCGCGCCGAGGGCCGGCTTTCCATCGGCGCTCGGCCGGCGGCCGACAACCTGCCCCTTGGCGACCGCCTGCCCGACGGCAACGGCGGGCTCGCAGGCGGCGCCGATATGCTGCTTGAGCTTGATTCCCACGCGCTGGGCCTCCAGGAGTTCCGGAACCATCGGCCCGACGTTGCGGAAAGCCCGAAGCCCCAGCTTCTGCATCAGGCGCGCCGTGGGCGCCTTGCGGTTTTCCATGTGCAGCTCGGGGCGGCGCGGGTTGAAGGGGGGATTCTCCCAGCGCCGTTTGTCGGCGATCAGCCGGCGTTTGTTCTGGGTGCAGACGTTCTTCGGATCGAGGTCCTCGGGGCACGAGTAGAGGCTGCACAGGTTGCACTCGCAGCAGAACGAAGTGCCGATTACGTTCGCCTCGCCGACGAGGTTGAACTCCAGGCTCCGCATCGCCCGGTGGGGCTCGATCGGGTGGCCGAGCAGCCAGCGGGGGCAGAGCTCCGTGCAGAAGCTGCACTGGTCGCAGGCGCTGCGGCCGATGCGGACGATCTCCTGCCAGGTCTGGCGGCGACGGCGCACCACCACGTGATCGCCAGGCAGCACGATCACGCCGCCGGTCGTCTTGTCGACAAGCGCTTGGTGGTTGTCTTCCAGGTAGCCCATCATCACGCCGCCGACGACGTAGTTGGGGTCCGCGATCGTCGCGCCCCCGGCGGCCGCCACGCACTCGGCCAGCGTCACCCCGACCGGCACGCGGAGCGTCACCGGCTCGGCCACGGCCCCGGCGACGGACAGGTACTTCTCGGTGACCGGCTGCTCGACGGCCCGGGCGACATTCAAGGCGGTCTCCACGTTCATCACCACCGCGCCGACGGCCAACGGGATGGCCCCCGGCGGGATCACTCGCCCGAGCGTTTCGTAGACGAGGATGAACTCGTCGCCCGAGGGGTAGGCGTCCGCCAGCGGCGTGATCTGCATGTTTCCGGCAAGCTTGGGCTGGAGCACCTCGATCACGTCGGTGTACTTCCCCTTGATGCCCACGACGCCCCGCGCGGCCCCCACCAGGTGCATCGCGTCGGCCAGGCCGGCGATCACGCCGTCCGCCTCGCGGCGCAGCACCTCCTTGTCCTTGTGGAGGAGCGGTTCACACTCGGCCGCGTTGATCACGACCGTATCCGCTTTGCCGGCCAGCTTGACATGCGTGGGGAATCCCGCCCCCCCAGCGCCGACAACCCCGGCCTCGGCGATCATTTCCTGGGTAATCTTCGTCATCGAGTCCTCAACAGGAGAGACCACTTCGGGAACAGGCGAAAGGTCCCCCTAATCCATCGGAAGGAACGGTTTCCGCAAACCGCCCTTTTTCTCCAATATAGCGGTCTGCGGGTTGGAGGGCCAACCGGTATCGTCGCCCGATCCGCGAGAATCGGCGCCAGGCGAATTCTTGAATCGCTCGCAGCCGGGTGGTAGGCTTGCCACCTGTGGGCGATCGGCGATCGGCATCTTAGCCGGAGTCTCCCAAGAACTGCCGGGATGTGCCGCTTGCGGCTGGCTGTGACCGCGGAGAGAATCATGAAACGACCGACGGTGCTCGCGTTGCTGATCCTGAGCTTCCTGCCGATTGCCCGGGCGCCGGCTCAACCGCCGGCCGATTGCCCGGATTGGACGCCGTTGGCCGTGCCGGCGAGTTGGGAGAAGGGACGCGGCGGGATCTTGGACGCCTACGACGGCGTCGCCTGGTATCGCTGCTTCGTCCGCGTGCCGGCCGCCTGGCGGGGGGAAACCCTCTACCTGGAGCTGGGCCAGATCGATGACCTGGGCGCGGCCTTCTTCAATGGAGTCAAGGTCGGCGAATCGGCAGCCCCCGAGCCGGCCAGCCGTTTTGAAGTGCCGATGCGATCCTACCCGATCGCGCCCGAGCATGTCCGCTTCGGCCAGGCCAACCTGATTGCCGTCCGCGTCCAAGACGAGGGCGGCTACGGCGGGATTCTCACCCACCCGGCAAGGCTCTGCTCTCGGCTGGGCCGGATTCACCTGGAGGGAACGTGGCTGTTTCGCACCGGCGACGATCCAACCTGGGCGGCGTGGCCCAACGACGCCCCCAGCGCCGCCGGCCAGGCAGACGCCTTTTTCCAGCGCGCCGGCCAACAATTCGGTCAGACCGTGGCGAGCGAGCCGCTCGCCGGCACCGAATTGCTGGAGGAGACCGGCGATCTGGCCTTTCAGATGGTCGCCGGCGCGGACCGGTTTCTGCTGGACAAGACAGCCGAGTCGATCGGCCGCCGCCAGCGGCATTGGAGACGTGACACGACCAGCCCGGCGGCCTACGCCGCCTCGGTCGAGCCGAACCGGGCCCGGCTGGCGCGGATCGTCGGCCTGCGCGACGAACGGCGGGCGTTCGACGCCCCCTCGCTGGTCGCCACCACCCGCCGCGATGCCCTGGTGGGCCGCGGCGCGGGGTACTCGATCTACGCGATCCGCTGGCCGGCGTTCGGCGGTGTGTCTGGCGAGGGCCTCCTGCTGGCCCCCGAGAGGGAACCGCTGGCCGAGATTGTGGCGATCCCGGACGCCGACACGACGCCGGAGGCATTTGTGGGCCTCCGGCCGGGAGTCTCGCCGGAATCGCAGATTCCCCGGCGGCTCGCCGAGAGCGGCTGCCGCGTGGTCGTGCCGGCGTTGATCGACCGATCGCTGGAGAAGCGGGGCGGCGTCCAGTTGACCAATCGCGAGTATCTCTACCGCTCGGCTTATGAACTGGGCCGCCACGTGATCGGCTACGAATTGCAGAAGATCCTGGCGGTCGTCGACTGGTTCGAGCGCGAGCGGGGCCAGCGCGAGCGTGCCATCGGCCTGGCCGGTTGGGGCGAAGGCGGGCTGCTGGCACTCTACGGCGGCGCGCTGGACGAGCGCGTCGGCGGCGTCCTCTCCAGCGGCTACGTCGACGCGCGGCAGGACTTGTGGCAGGAGCCGATGGACCGCAACGTGTTCGGCCTGCTCGACGAGTTTGGCGATGCCGAGATCGCCTCGCTGATCGTTCCACGGCGGCTCGTCGTCGAGGCGGCCCGGGGGCCGGAGGTCACCGTCCCGCCGGGGCTCGGCGGCGCGCCGGGGCGGATCGTCTCGCCGGAAATCGGCCGGGTCCGCAAGGAAGTCGCCCGCGCCGAAGCGATCCTCGGGCCGCTGGCCAAGTCGCACCCGGTGACGCTGGTCGAGTCGGGCGCTGGCGCGGGACCCTGCGGCAGCCGGGAGGCGCTCGCCGCGTTTCTGGCCTCGCTCGCCCCCGGCGCCCGCCTGGCCGAGCCGGGCCCGACGCCGACGCCTCTCGGAGAGCCGGCCGACGCCGCGCGCCGGGCCCGCCAGGTCGCGGAGTTGGACCGGCACAACCAGGAGCTGCTGGCGGAAAGCCCCGATGTCCGCACCGACTTCATGAACAAGCTGCGGTTCGATTCGCTCGAGGCCTTCCTGAAGTCGGCCGCCTGGTATCGCGAGACCTTCCGCGACGAGGTGATTGGGTGGTTTGCCGATCCGCTGGCAGAGCCGCGCCCGCGGACCCGAAAGGTCTATGACCAGCCTCTCTGGTCGGGCTACGAGACCGTGCTGGATGTCTGGCCGGGCGTGTTCGCCTACGGCGTGCTGCTGGTGCCGAAGGGCATCCCGGAGGGGGAGCGGCGGCCGGTCGTCGTCACCCAGCACGGTTTGGAGGGGCGGCCGGAAAAGACCATCCGCGGCAAGCTCGGCGCCTATCGGAACTACGGGGCCAGGCTGGCCGACGAGGGATTCGTGGTGTTTGCACCGCAGAACCCCTACGTCTTCGGCGACCGCTTCCGGACCCTCCAGCGGAAGGCCAACCCGCTCAAGAAGACGCTCTTCTCGATCATCGTCCCCCAGCATCAGCAGATCACCGATTGGCTGAAGACGCTGCCGTTCGTCGCGGGGGATCGGATCGCCTTCTACGGCATCTCCTATGGGGGGAAGACGGCGATGCGCGTGCCGCCGCTAGTGCAGAACTACTCGGCGGTGATCTGTTCGGCCGATTTCAACGACTGGGTCTGGAAGAACGCGTCGAGCCGCTCCAAATACAGCTACGTGGGGACGATCGAATATGAAATCTTCGAGTTCGACCTGGGCAGCACGTTCAACTATGCGGAGATGGCCGCGCTGATCTGCCCGCGGCCGTTCATGGTCGAGCGGGGGCATTTCGACGGCGTGTCGAGCGACGAGGCGGTGGCCTACGAGTTCGCCAAGGTGCGGCACCTCTACCAGGCCCGGCTGGGAATCGGCGACCGCTGCGAGATCGAGTGGTTCGTGGGCCCGCACGCAATCCATGGCGTCGGCACGTTCGAGTTCCTCCGCCGGCATTTGAAGTGAACGGCCCGCGGGGATGATCCACGACGCGGAGGATCCGGCGGTGCCCGCGACGGAGCGTTCCCCGGCCGGAGCTTGGGAACCAGGCAGCAGGAGGGATCAGGCGGCATGAAAAACTGACCCCTGAACCCCGACCCCTATTTGACTTCCAGCATCCGCCGCAGCGCCACCAGCGCATCGGCGGCTATCTCGTCGCCGACGCGGACGACGTTGACCGGCGTGCCGGCGGCGAGTTTCTCCAGCGACCAGCAGAGGTGCGCCAGGTCGATGCGGAACATCGTCGCGCACATGCAGACCAGCGGCGCGAGGAAATGAATCTCCTGCTCCGGATGTTCGCGCTTGAGGCGGTTGACCAGGTGCAGTTCGGTGCCGATGGCCCACTTGGTTCCGGGCGGCGACTCGCGGACCGCGCGGATGATCGTGCCGGTCGAGCCGATCTGGTCGGCCATGTCGACCACCTCGCGCATGCACTCGGGATGGACGAGAATCCTGATCTCCGGCAGCCGCTGCCGGAAGCCCTCGACGTGCTCGGGGAGAAACACCTGGTGGACGCTGCAATGGCCCTTCCAGAGAATCACCCGGCTTGAAGCGATCGCCTCCCGCGGATTGCCGCCGAGCTCGTCGGCGCGCGGATCCCAGACCGGCATCTGCTCGGCCGGCACGCCCATCCGCAGCGCCGTGTTTCTGCCCAGGTGCTGATCGGGAAAGAACAGCACGCGGCGGCGCTGGGCGAACGACCACTCGAGAACCGGCCGGGCGTTGGCCGAGGTGCAGACGATGCCGCCGCGGCGGCCGCAGAAGGCCTTCAGCGACGCGGCGGAATTGACGTAGGTGACCGGCATCAGGTCGCGCGTGTCGATCACGCCGGAAAGCTGCTCCCAGCAATCCTCGACCTCGTCGACCTCGGCCATGTCGGCCATCGAGCAGCCGGCCGACATGTCGGGAAGGATCACCGGCACCCGCTGGCCGCCGCGCTCGGCGAGCCGCTCCGGCCGGTTGGCCAGGATGTCCGCCGTCTCGGCCATGAAATGGACGCCGCAGAAGGCGATCGCCCGGCACTCGGTGCTCGCCGCTGCCATCTCGCTGAGCTTGTAACTGTCGCCGCGGAGATCAGACAGGGCGATCACCTCGTCGCGCTGGTAGTGGTGCCCGAGAATCAACAACTGCGGCCCCAGCGCATCGCGGACCGCCTGGATTCGCCGGGTCAAAACTTCGTCTTCCAGCGACTTGTAGGCCAGCAACTCTTCGTTTTGGGCGCGCCGCGCGGTGGCATGAACCATGAGAAGGGGACCTTCGAAATGCGGGTCTCCTGATGGAATGGAAAGCGCTTTATTATACCGGGTTTTCCTCCGCGGGCCAGATCGCAGCGGGAAGGGCGGCCACGCCCCACGGGCCCCTGCTGCAACCGCCCGGTTCCCCCGAGAATCCGTGTGCGAAGCGGAGACCGCCGGGGATTGTCCCCTTTTTCCGGCAGTCCTCTTGACCTACCCCGAGATCGTGGTATGCTTCACCTAACACCAGGTGCGAGACCGGCACGCGCTGTGGACGTGCTGCGTTCATTCAAATTCGATTGTAGCGGCCACCTGGGCGGCGATCGGTCGCTGAAGGCAACCTTTCCGCCCGGGTATCTAGCTTGCGACCGCGACTGATTCTCTTGCTCCTCGTACCAGCGCCTCCCCCTGCCAGGCCGCCGCTGGGCGGCTTCGAGCCCGTGGCTCCCGACGGTGCCAGGGGTTTTGCGGGCGCGTGAGGATCCTTCCCGCGAAGGCCGTCGGCCGCCCTGGCCGCGACGCGCGGTTTCCAGCGAATTTTTCCCTTCGGAGCACATCCCAGGTGTTCGCCCCCACTCTGGCAGAGTGATGCGACCGCGACGCCCGGACGCTCCATGTCTCACGAAATGAGTTGACTGATGAAGTTTGAAGACCTCGGCCTCGCCGAGCCGATTCTCCGCGCCGTTCACACCGAGGGTTACCAGGCGGCGACCCCGATCCAAGCCGAGGCGATTCCCGCGGTGATCGCCGGCCACGACCTGATCGGTTGCGCCCAGACGGGCACCGGAAAGACCGCGGCGTTTGCCCTGCCGATCCTCCACCGGCTCCAAGCACGGACCGGACGGCCGGCCCCCGGCGCCCGCCGCGACGGCGGAAAGCGGACGATCCGCGGACTCGTCCTTTCGCCCACCCGCGAGCTTGCCTGCCAGATCGCCGCGAGTTTCATCGCCTACGGGCGGCACACTCCGCTCCGCTACGCGGTGGTTTACGGGGGTGTCTCGCAACACTCCCAGGTCCGCGCCCTGCGCCACGGCGTCGATATCCTGATCGCCACGCCGGGCCGCCTTCTGGACCTGATCGAGCAGGGCTACATCGACCTCGGGGGCGTCGAGATGCTGACCTTCGACGAGGCCGATCAGATGCTCGACATGGGCTTCATCCACGACCTGCGCCGCATCGTGCGGCACGTGCCCAGGAGCCGGCAGACGCTGATGTTCTCGGCGACCATGCCCGAGTTGATCCGCCGGCTGGCGCGGGAATGGCTTGACAACCCCGCGGAGGTGCAGGCCGGACCGGCCGCCACGCCGGTCGAGACGGTCGAGCAGTCCGTGTACTTCGTCGAGAAGAAGCAGAAGCCGAGCCTGCTCGCCGATTTCCTGAAAAACGCCGCCGGCTGCCGCACGCTGGTCTTCTCGCGAACCAAGCACGGCGCCGACAGCATCGTGCGGCGACTGCTCCGCGGCGGTATCCGCGCGGCGGCGATCCACGGAAACAAGAGCCAGGCCGCCCGCCAGCGGGTTCTCGAGGAATTCAAGTCGGACAGCCTGCCGGTGCTGGTCGCCACCGACGTCGCCGCGCGGGGTCTGGACATCGACGCCGTGTCGCACGTCGTCAATTACGACATGCCCAGTGTGCCCGAGATTTACGTCCATCGCATCGGCCGCACGGGGCGCGCCGGGGCGGCGGGCGTTGCCGTCTCGTTCTGCGGAAGAGACGAGCGGCCCGCGCTCCGCCTGATCGAACGCCTGATCCGCCGCACGATCGCCGTCGAAGGAGAGATTCCGGCTGTCGCCGGCGAGCCTTGGGCGGAGACCGGCCAGCCGGCCAGGTGTCCAGCAAAGCGCCGGAAACAGCCGCGCGGGACCAGTCCGAACCGCGCCGGCCGCTCGGCGCTGCCGCGGCTGCCGCAGGGCAAGCCCGAGGGAGCCGGCAAGCCAGGCAAGGCCAAACGCCGCTACCGCAGCGCGCTGTAGCCAGCCAGCAAGGCAAGGGGGGCAAGACCGCCGCGCCGGCCAGAAGAATCGCCGTCCGTTGAACCGCGGCCGGGGCCACTGTAATATCGTGTCAGGTAAGCTCTCGGCCAAGGGACGGCTCGAAATCGCCTGGAGAGGATGATCCGCAAGCATTCTGCCGGACGGAGGGTCTGTAATGTTGTGCAAGCTGGTGGCGCGGTTGTTGCTCGGAGTCTTGGTCTCGGCGGCGGCCGTCGCGGCAGCGGAAGACAAGGCCGACACACGCAACGTGATCCTGATGATCGCCGACGGCGCCGGGTTTAATACGTTTCACGCGGCCAGCATGTATCAAGGCAAATGGGACGCCGCCAACGGCCGCGGGACCCAACCGTTCAACGGACCCGAATGGAAGCAGCTCGCCGCCCAGACCTTCCCGCTGACAACCGCGCCCAAGCCGCGCGGCACGAACGAGCAAGACCCGGCCGTGGTCTATGATCCGGCCAAGGCCTGGGACGCGGCCAGCGGCTACGAATGGCTGGCGGCCAACTACACGGACTCGGCGGCCTCGGCGACCTCCTTCTCGACCGGCAAGAAGACGTACAACAGCGCGATCAACTGGAGCGACCTCGACCAGCCGATCGAGCCAACGATCAGCGAGCTGGCCAAGTCGCTGGGGCGGGGGGCCGGCGTGGTGACTTCCGTCGAGTGGTCGCACGCCACGCCCGCAGCGCTTGGCAACGCCCACGCAGCCGATCGCGACCAGTACCAGGAGATCGCCCGCCAGATGCTCCACGGCGGCGTGCTCGACGTGATCATGGGGGCCGGGAATCCCGACTTCAACAACGACGGCGAGCCCTGGCGCGTGAAGACGCGACGCGCGGATCGCCAGGAAGCGCCCGGCGCCAGTCCCGGCAGCGAGAAGCCGGCGGAAACCACCAGCCCGGTCGTGGACAATCGGCAATACAAGTACGTCGGCGGCAAGGAGGTCTGGCAGGCGATCGAGACGGCTCGCAAGACCCCCGGCGGCCTGTATCACGGTTACCGGCCGGTGTCGACCAAGGCCGAGTTCGCGTCGCTCGTCCGCGGCAAAGCGCCGGCCAAGGTCCTGGGGACGGCCCAGGTCGCGACCACGCTTCAGCATGCCCGAACCAAGACGCGCGCCGCGCACCCGGACGAGGACACCCCGCTCAACCAGGGCGTGCCCACGCTGGCCACGATGGCCCGGGGAGCGCTGAACGTACTCAGTCAAAACCCCAACGGGTTCTTTCTGTTGATCGAAGGCGGCGCGGTCGACTGGGCCAACCACGAAAACCTCGCCTGCCGCATGATCCAGGAGCAGATCGACTTCAACCAGGCCGTGGAGGCGGTCGTTCAGTGGGTCGAAGCCAACAGCTCGTGGGACGAGACCTTGCTCGTCATCACTGCCGACCACGAGACCGGCCTCCTCTGGGGCCCGGAGTCCGACAAGACCCCCTTCCAACCGTTGGTCGACAACGGGCCGGGCGCGATGCCCGGCCTGATGTACCACTCCGAGAAGCATACCAACAGCCTGGTGCCGGTCTTCGCGCGCGGCGTGGGCGCCGAGTTGCTGGACACCCTGATCGTGGGCGCCGATCCCGTCCGCGGCCCCTACGTTGACGTAACCGGGATCGCCACGACGCTCCAGGCGGCGCTGGGGGCGCCTGGCGGCGCGGCCG
>JAAYCB010000180.1 GCA_012744395.1 Pirellulaceae bacterium | reverse complement strand
GGTGGAGGTAATCGGCCAGCATCAGCCGGCCGACGCGGAACGCCGTGTCGCCCGAGGTGATCGGCAGGACGACCACGCCGAGCACGGCCAGCACGCCGCCAAATCGCCCCATCGTGGCAAAGCATGTATCGTGGACCACGCTGCCGGGGCCGCCCTTGGCCAGGGCGTCGGCCAGGCCTTCGCTTCCTCCATAAAAGCCCTGGGCCGCCGACGCCCAGACAAGGGCGATGATCCCTTCGGAAATCATCGCCCCATAGAACACCAGCCGCATGTGTTTCTCGCTCTTCAGGCAGCGGGCCATCAGCGGGCTTTGGGTGGCGTGAAATCCGCTTACCGCTCCGCAGCTTACCGTAATGAAGATCAAGGGCCAGGCCGGAAGTTGGTCGGGGTGCAGGTTTGCCAACGTAAACTCCGGCATCGCGATCCGGCCGTTGAGCAGGGCCCAGGCCAGCCCGGCGACCATCACCAACAGGGCAGCGGCGAAAAACGGGTAGAAGCGGCCGATGAGCACGTCGATCGGCAGCATCGTGGCGAGGAGGTAGTAGACGTAGATCGCCACCATGACCACCCAGAGCCAATTGGTCAGCCCGAAGGTCGACGACTGGAGCCATGACACGGCCGCCGGCGAAAACCACGAGCCGACCGTCTCGGCCGGCAGGATATCCACAATCAGCAGGGCCGGACCTTTGACGAACACCGTCCCCACCAGCACCATCAGAAGGAGGATGAAGAACGTCGCGAAATGCCGGATCACGTTGCCGAGGTATTGGCTCACCAGGTCGGGCAGTCCGGCCCCATGGTTGCGGATCGACATGCCGCCAATGATGAAGTCTTGGACTGCGCCGCCGAGAATGCAGCCCAACACGACCCAAAAGAAGACCTGCGGCCCCCACAACGCGCCCATGATCGGCCCGAACACCGGTCCCAGTCCGGCAATGTTCAAGAGCTGGATCAAGTAGACGCGCCACGTGGGCATGGCGACATAATCGACCCCGTCGGCAAGCGCCACGGCAGGCGTGGCCCGGTCGGGATCCACGCGGATCGCCGACTCGACGAGCTTCCCGTAGAAGACATAACCTCCGACGAGCAACAACAGACCGACTACGAAGGCGACCATAAATGCCCCCTGGTGATGGAACGGATCTCGGGCGATCGTGACAATCGCCATGTCTGCCTGGTTCCCAAGCTGGAGCTTGGAAACCAGGCAAACCAGGTAACGCGGGTGACTCTACGGTTCCCAAGCTGGAGCTTGGGAACCGGGCAAACCCTCCTGATCGGTCAACTCTTCAGCCCGCGGAGATCGGCCTCGAGCTTTTCCGTGCTCTTGAGGAGGTTCTCCCAATAGACGACCTCGCCCCGGTAGGCGGCCGTGCGGCCGAGGATCGTGACCAGGTTGCTGCGGACGCTGGGGGCGACGGTCGGATTCTTGCAGTCGCCGGCCTGGATGCTGTTGTGGAAGGTCGCGATGTTCGCCACGGCCCCTTCCTTGTAGATCGCCGGGCTGCTGCCGCCGCGGTGGAAGTTCTCGCCGCGGATCAGCACGTCGCCTCCGTAGGCGGTTTCCAGCACCCCCTTGGCGCCGAACATCCGGTTCCTGATCCCCTCGGGCTGGCTCCCGTGGCCGTTGAACTGCCGCGAGCTGAAGGCGATGCCGACGTTGTCCGGATACTGGAAGGTGACGCTGAACGTGTCCCAGCAATTGCCGTAG
>JAAYCB010000179.1 GCA_012744395.1 Pirellulaceae bacterium | reverse complement strand
CGGTGGACCGCGGCGTACCATTTGGCGAGGCGTCTTGGCAGGCGCGGACAGCCAAGACGTTGGGCCTGGAATCGACGCTCCGCCCTCGGGGTCGGCCACGGAAGACTGCCCCCAAGCCATAACAAAGACTCCCGACCCCTTTATTCGTCCTTCTGGCACGTCCAACATCTTCGGCACTTCCCAACCACAGTCTTGTTCCGCCAGAGATAGAACGAACCCTCCGAGCCCCCCTCGCCCCGGCTATTTCAGCGGCGGCTCGAAGACATCGAACGCGTCCAGCGTCACCGCGCCGTCGCCCCGAGCCACGACCTTGAGCTCGTGCGGCTTGTTTTCCAGGTTCGACGCCAGGCGGAGCCGGAACCTCTCCACCGCCGGCCCCTTGAACTCGACGCTGCCGACCGCCGACCGGACCACGTCGAACGTGAACCGGTCCCCCGTGCGATTGTGCCGCGCGTCGCGCCAGAACTCCGGCTCGACAATAATCTGCCCCGACGTGCTGGTGAACGGCTCGAGCGCGTTGCCGCGGCCGTCCGCCCCGGTCACGCTGCCTGCCAGTTCGTAGTCGCACGTGTCGGAGGTCATCGTCAGCGTCCATGTCTGCGGGACAAGGTTCCGCCCCAGCGAGATCATGTGCGGACAGCGGTCGCGGGGAGGATTCGGCGGACGCTGCGCGTTGTTCTTGTCCGGCTCGATGTAAAGCGCGTAGAACGCCTCGCATTGGCCGGCCGGGCGGCCGTCGATCCAGATGTCGGCCGTGCCGCCGTCCGGCCCGCGCCAGCCGACCAGGTCCACGCGATTGCCCGTAAACGCCAACGTCACCGCACTATCCCGAGCCGCGGCCGTCCGCGCGGCGCCCTGGCGAGCGCTCGCCCACTGGCCGCTGGACTCCACGGCCCCAGGCGCCTCGACCTCCACGCGCCGCTCGCGGCTGGCCGGGTCGTAGCGGAATGCCTCCGCGCGGTGGAAGTGCCGCGCGATGTTCATCACCGTCATCCGGGCCGCGTACCGGCTCTCGTGGACCGAGTCGCCCAGCAGGTCCTCGATCGCCAAATCGTGGGCGAGCATGTAATCGGTCATCTCCCGGCGGTTCTCCACCAGCTCGACGCCGTACTTCTCGCACATCGCCCGCAACGCCCGCGGGTCCTGGTGGCTGTTGACGGCCTCCGGGTCGGGCCAGACCGGCTTGTGCGGAATGCACCAGTGGAGACTGCCCACCAGAATGTCGGCCGTCGTGCCGCGGCGGAGCTCGGCGATCAGCTTCTCCAGGTCTTCGGTCTTGCCGAAATTGTAGAGCAGCACGACGTCCGGCTGGTCGGGAATCACCAGGTGGCGGGCCCAGCCGTGGGAGAAATGGTAGGAGGTCGAGTTGCCCGCGATCTTCTTGTAGACGATCGGCGGCGCCTGCGGGAACCGCTGCCGCACCAGCTCGGCCAGCAGGTCTCCATTGCCCAGCCCGTTGGTGAAGCTCGACCCGATCGCCCAGATCAGCAGCGGCCGCTCGGGGTCAAACCCCTGTTCCAGCTTCTCCACGGTCAGCGCCATCCGCGCGCCGTCGCCGGGCCGCGGCGCGGCCTCGTACTGGGGGGCCCCCTTGGGCGGCTCCACGGGCGGCGACTCGCCGCCCAAAGCCGCCAGGCACCACAGACAAATCCCGGTCAAACCCGCCCCCGAAGCAACACGCATTGCCCAACAATTCATCACGATAGCTCCTCCCGTCTTCTCGACCTGATGCTGCCCGTCCGTAGCGAGCCGGGCGCTGATCCGGGCTCGCCGCCGATCTTGCCAGGCCGCGTCTGTTCGCGGCGCCTCCACTCGCTTCTCGCGCCGTTCCGGCGGAAGACGATCCGCCGGAATGTTGATTCCACCTGGCGATCGTATTGTAATGGATCGGGCGACGGAATGGTGAGAGCCAGGCCCGGTTCGCCGCAACTTCCCCTAGAAAAAAATCGATGCACGAGAGGCAACCCAGATGCGCAAGGAACAGACCGTGACCGGGCTCGCTACGGCAATCGTACTGGCCGTCCTTGTGATTTCGCAAGCGCCGGCCGCCGGGGCCGAACTGGTGATTCAGGCCTCCCGGGCCGCGACCCGGACCGAGGGCGGACCGATGCCCGGCGGCGAATGGAACCTCTGGAGCAATGGCCTGGTCGGACAACCGGTCCGCGTCCCCGCGGACGGGAGCTACCGGGTGGTGATCCGCGCCTGGGGCAGCCCGGCCGCCAATGTCTGGCCCGAGATGGGCTTGGTGGTCGATGGCCGGATCCTCGAGTCCCGAACGGTGGACCGCGACCAGCCGGCGGACTACCGCTTTGAGACGCAGTTGGCCGCCGGCATCCACGAGATCGCCGCGGCCTTTCTCAACGACGCGGTCATCGGCCGGGAGGACCGCAACCTGTATCTCGCTCGCTTGACGATCATTTCACCGCCAGGCGCGGCGGAATCGCTGCCGGTCGCCAGGCAGGAGCTCGCCGAATCGGCGGAGCAGCGCGAGCGGGAGATCGTCGCCGCAACGGGCGCGGCCATCGAAAAGCACCGCAAGACGGACGCCCGGGTTTGCCTCGTCGACGCCCAAGGGCGGCCCGCCGGCGGCGTCAAACTCTCCGTCGAACAGACGAGCCACGCGTTTCTCTTCGGCGGCAACATCTACATGTTCGACCGCTACCAGGACGAGGACCGGAATGCCGCCTACAAGCGGCGGTTCGCGGAGCTGTTCAACTACGCCACGGTCGGATTCTACTGGCGATCGTACGAGCCGCAGCGCGGCAAGCCGCAGTATGACTACACGGACAAGGTCGTGGCGTGGTGCCGCGACCACGGGATTCGGATGAAGGGCCACCCGCTGCTCTGGGGAAATCGGTCGGGCGTTCCGCCCTGGTCGCAGGGCCAGCCGTCGCCGCAGATCCAGCGGCAGCGCGTCGTGGACATCATCCAGCGGTACCAGGGGCGGATCGAATTCTGGGAGGTGGTCAACGAACCGGCGCACCTGGCCGAACCGAAGATCGACCAGCCGTATCGCTGGGCCAGGCAGGCCGATCCCGCCGCCCACCTGATCGTCAACGACTACCACGTGCTGGCCGACGGCTGTCCGGGGTTTCTCAAGCTGGTGACCGAGGCGAACCGCGGCGGGACGCCGTTTGACGGCATCGGCATCCAGGCCCACGAGCCGCGCACGATGCGTTTCCCCCTGGATCGGGTCCGGGAAATCCTCGATCAATACGCGTCGCTGGGCAAGGAGCTGCACATCACCGAGTTCACCCCCACGTCGTCGGGTGAGCCAATCTCCGGCTCCCATCGAGAGGGCGTCTGGGACGAGGCGGCCCAGGCTGACTACGCTGTGAAGTTCTACCGGGTTTGCTTCGCCCATCCGGCGATGCGGGCGATCACCTGGTGGGACCTCTGCGACCAGGGCGCCTGGCTGCCCGGCGGCGGCATGTTGCGGAAAGACCTGTCGCCCAAACCCGTCTATGAGCAACTCAGGCGACTGATCCACGAAGAGTGGAAAACCCGGCTCGCCGGCACAACCGATGGGAATGGCCGTCTCTCGTTCCGAGGGTTCTTCGGAGAGTACCGTGTGACGATCGAGTTGCCGGATGGTAAAGTGGAGCGGCAGTTTCGTGTCTGCAAGGGTCAGCCCAACGAAATCGTGTTGACCTTGGCTGGAAACGAATGACGCGCAAGCGGCGCGGCGACGAACGATTGAGGAGCACACCATGACGGCCAGACTTGCCAGCGCCATCGTACTGGCGGTTCTCTCGGTTACTCCCGCGGTTGCGGTCGAGACCGTGCGGGTTGAACTCTCCGGCGGCGCTCCGCGCCTTCTGGTCGACGGCAAACCCGTCCGAGCCAGGATGTTCTGGGGCGCGCCGGCGGCCCGGCAGCTATCGATCGGACCGGAAGCGAAGAAGATCGCGTTCGAGTTCTCGGCGACGGAGGATGAGCCCAGCCGGGCGACGATGCACCTGCGGTTTGGCGCCACGGCGGGCGATGTCTACCTCGACGACATCCACGTGGTCGATCTTGACGACAACGCCGACGTGATCCCCGTCTGCGATTTCGAGGCCGGCGCCGAGAGCTTCCAACAGCGCTGGACCTCGTGGCCCAGCGGTCCGGCCAACACGGTGGGAAAGGCGGAGGTTCGGCCCGGCTGCGGTCGGGCGGACTCGGCCGGATTGCATATCCAACTCCAAGCGCCTCCGGACGACCGCTGGCCGGATTACCATCTCTACCACCTTCCCAACCTGTCCCTGCACAAAGGGCGCCGTTATCGGGTGAGCCTTTGGGTCCGGGCCGAGCCGGCCCGCAAATTGACCGTTGCCTTCTACCGACCCGGCCAGCCGTTCACGTTTCTGGGCGGGCCGCCCGGCCCGTTCGCAAATCAAATCAAGATGGCCGCCGAGGTGGGCGTCGACCTGGTGAGCTTTCCCGTCTCCCGCCCCTGGCCGCGGCCGGGAGAAGAAGTCGATTGGACAAGCGTCGACCTCCAGTGCCGGGCGGTCCTCGACGCCAACCCGAATGCGCTGCTGCTGCCCCGCATCGGCATGGGCGCGCCGGCGTGGTGGCGCGAGGCCCATCCCGAGGACGTCATCGTCTGGGACCGGGGACCGCAGCAGCACGCCGACGTGGCGGTGGCCTCCGAAACCTTCCGCCGCGAGTCGGCCGAGCGGCTTGCCGCCTTGATCGAGCATCTGGAGGAGAACTTCGGCGACCGCATCGCCGGCTACCACCCCTGCGGCCAGAACACCGGCGAGTGGTTCTACCAGGAAACGTGGGGGCCGGCGCTGAACGGGTATTCCGAGGCCTCCCGGAAGGCGTGGCGGCGCTGGTTGAAAAGCCGGTACCAGAGCGATGACGCCCTTCGGGCGGCCTGGCGCGACCGCCAGGTCGCGCTCGAGACGGCCGAGGTGCCGTCGCCGGCGGCCCGCCGAGCCTCGCCGGCTGGCGTGCTGCGCGATCCGGTCGCCGAGCGGCCGCTGATCGACTTCGCCGAATTCCAGCAGGAGATGATGGCCGATTGCGTCTGCCACTTCGCCCGCACCGCGCGCCAGGCCACCGGCGGGAAGAAGCTGGTCGTCTTCTTCTACGGCTACGTCTTCGAGTTCGGGGCGATTCACAACGGCCCGGCCACCGCCGGCCACTACGCCCTCCGCCGCGTGCTCGATTGTCCCGAGATCGACGTGCTGTGCTCGCCGATCTCGTATTTCGATCGCGGCCTCGGCCAGAGCGCCCCGGCGATGACCGCCGCGGAGAGCATCGCCCTGGCCGGCAAAATGTGGCTGTACGAAGACGACACGCGGACCTACCTGGGAACCGGCAGGGCCCCCGGCTGGCAGGACGGCGTCGACACGCTGGAAGAGACCAACAGGGAGCTTCTGCGGAACACGGCCCAGTGTGCCCTGCGGAATTTCGGCACCTGGTGGATGGACCTGGGCGCGACCGGCTGGTTCGAGGATCGGCGGATGTGGGAGCAGATGGAGCGGCTGAGAGCCCTCGACGAACCGCTGCTGGAATCCCCGCTCCCCTTCCGGCCGGAAGTGGCCGCCGTCGTGGACGAACCGAGCATGATCCGCGTGGCCTACGGCGGCGACCTCGTGACCCGGCCCGGCGTATACGAGGCCCGGCGGCCCCTGGGGCGGATGGGGGCGCCCTACGGCCAGTACCTGCTCGACGACGTCAGCGCCGGCCGGGTCGGCGCGAAGATGTTCGTCTTCCTCAATGCGTGGTGCCTCTCGCCCGGTGACCGCCGGCAGGTTCGCGACGCCACGCGAGGCAAGCTCTGCGTCTGGTGCTACGCTCCGGGCTACCAGGAACCCGGCGGAGTGAACGCCGACGCGATGCGGGAACTGACAGGATTCAAGCTCGGCCGAGTCTCGCCGGAAAACGCATGGGCCGAGCCGACCGAGTCGGGCAAGCGACTCGGCATGACGGCGGGATTCGGAGTCCAGGCGCCCGTCATGCCGCTGCTGGCCGCCGCCGATGCAACGCCCGAGGAGACCCTGGCAACCTACGCGGACGGCTCCGCGGCCGCCGCCTTGCGGCAAACCGATCATGGCTGGTCGTTGTTCGTCGGGCCACCCGGCTTGACATCGGAACTGCTCCGCCTTGCCGCCCGCAAGGCCGGCATCCACCTGTTCACCGAGACCGACTGCAATGTCTACGCCAACGGCCCCTATATTGTGCTGCATGCCTCGCAAGCCGGCCCGCTGCAAGTCAACACCGGCCGCCCGGGCCCGGTCATCGACCTGTTGTCCGGCGAGCCGCTCGGCCAGGGCCCCACAATCACGCTCCCGCTGGCATTCGGCGAAACCCGCGTGCTCGTCGCCGGCGATCGGCCGGCCCTGGACCGGAAGGTGCAGTCGGTGATCGACGAAGTCGACAGGACCTGCCGCGACACGACGGTCTACATGATCGGCGCGCCGAAGGCCAAACGCCTGGCCGAGCTGGTCCGCCAGACGAAGCCCCGGCTCGCCGTCGAGTGCGGCACGGCGATCGGCTACTCGGGCCTGTGGATCGCCCGCGAACTGAAGGCCGCCGGGCGCGGCACGCTGATCACGATCGAGATCGACGCGGCGCGCAGCAAGCAGGCTCGCGAGAATTTTCGCCGCGCCGGGCTGGAGGACGTGGTCGACGCCCGCGTGGGAGACGCGCGAAAACTGGTCCGTGAAATCACGGAGCCCGTCGACTTCCTGTTCCTCGATTGCGATTATCCCAACTATTACCCCTGCCTCGCGGAGATCGAGGACCGTTTGACGGACGGCGCCGTCGTGGTGGCTGACAATGTCGGAGTCGGCGCCGCGGGGATGCGGGACTACCTCGACCACGTGCGGTCCAGGTACCGCAGCAAGACCGAGTGGTTTGAGATCGACCTGCCCTGGGGCAATCGCGACGCAATGGAGGTCACGATTATCGAGAAGCAAGGCCTCTGATCAGGCGCTCGGGTGCTCAACGCCTGGCCCCCCACGTTCCCCCCACGATCGGATGCTCGACTCGATCACTGCGCGGCGTCCAATTCGACAATCTCCCGCGGCAGCAACAGCTCCTCCGCGCTGCGGGCCAGATAGGGAGGCACCGTCATCAACAACCGCTGGCCCCGGCTGTTCTCGAACTTCCAAAGCCTGCCGTCCTGGCCCGGCGGCACGGGCGCTTTGAACCAGCCCTCCTCCAGCTTGCCGAAGTCCAAGACCTCTCGGCCGTCCGCGTCGAGGAGCCTGCCTGAGATCCGCGGCGCCCAGTTGGCCACGCGCGAGGCCCAGCCGCCGACGAGCTTCGTCCCCTTGGGCACGTAGAAGTACATCGTCCACGATCCGCGGAAATGGCTCGTCACGTGCGGCGTATCGATGCCCGACTCGATCGTCACCGGCATCCCGGCAGGCCACTCGATCCGCGTGAAGTCGCCGCCGTCGAGCGTCTCCACGCGGTGCAGGCCCGCATGGGGCGTCTTCAGCCGGACCTGGTACTCCTTGCCGTCGGGCTTGTAGCTCTCGTCGGTGGCCACGGCCTCCAGCGAAACCTCCAGCGGCGAGTAGAGGCTGATCTTGGGCATGCGGTTCGCCCAAACCTTCTGCACCTTGATCTTCAGCTCCAGCGTGCCGCCCCCTTCGGCAGTCCAGATCCAATACTGCTGGCGGTCCTGGGGTTCCGCCGGGAACGCCCCCACGGGGACCTTGGCAAGCCGGAGTCGCCGGGCGGCCGGAACCAGCCTCTGGCTGAACTCCACGCCGGCAAAGCCGGGGTCCGCCGGCCGGTTCTTGGCGATCCCCTCCGCGAGGATTCCTGCAATCTCTTCGGGGCCGATCGGCAGCTCGCTCTTCAAGGGATGGTCGGGCGTGAGCGCCGCCCGCTGGCTGACCAACCGGCACCAGAGGCCGTAGCTGTGGACGATCATCGTCTTGCGGATGCGGTAGGCGTGCCGGGCGACGTCGTCCACCGAACCGCTGCCGTCCGCGTAGGCGTAGTAGAGCTCCGCATGGCGCGTGTACAAGACCAGGTGGTCGATCCGCTCCAAGACCTCGGGATCGGTCGCCGCCCGCCGCGCGGCGTCGAGCTGGCGATACATCCGGCCCACCAGGTCCGCAGGCGGCCGGCGCTGGGTGTCCTCGGTAATCAGACGGTAGAACTCCCGCATCGGTTCCCGGGCCGGGCCGAAGGCCTTGTCGAGGAAGTCTGCCACCAGCGCGTCGAGCCGCTGGGCCTCGTTGATGTCCCACAGGACGCGGCTGGCAACGTAGTATCCCAGCCCGCACGGCCCCCAGCAGTCGCCCGACTCGGCATCGTAGAAGCGGATCCCCTGCGCGTGGATGCGGGGGAGAAACTTCGCCACGTAGGCGGGGCGCGAGGCGGCGCCGCCGCGGGGCAGGTTCCAGTCCCAGTCCACCACGCTCAGGTAGTCGTAGACGCCCATCGTGGCGCCCCGTGCCTGCCAGCCCTCGACGATCTGGTCGAAGGTGTAGCCTCCGCGAATGAAGGCCGTCGTCGCGCTGGGAATCACGTTCGCGTGGACGCGCACGCCGGGCGGAGCGGAGTGCTCGTTATAGGCGTAGATGCCGACATACTTCGCCCCTAGTCCCAGGCCGTTGACCGCCTCGGCGACCTCGTTGGCCAGCGTCACCACGCGATCGCTGACGCTCCCCATCGCGGCGCAGGGCGCGCACGCGCACCAGCCGCCGCCGTCGCTGGGGTCCATCGAGATGCTGTCGGCCTGGGGCCTCTCCTGGAAGAACCGCACCGCGTGAGCGACCACCAGCTTGCGCAGGCCGGGGTTTGAGATGCAGAACTTCAGGTCGCCCCCGCGCGTCTTGCGCTGGCCGGCGACCAGCGCGAAATACTCCGGATGTTTGTCGAACTCGGCCTGGTTGGCCGCGACGATGCCCTCGTAGGAGTGACCGCTGTTGAGGTCAAACCCCTTGACCGCGCGGTTACGCTGGCACCATCGGCGATAGGGCTCGTCGTTGTAGCCCCACAGGCCCCAGTTGTACCAGATCCGCCGGGCATGGAAGGACGGCCTCTCGTGCTCGTCCACCGCGATCTTCAGGTGGCTGGCGCGCGGAACCACCTCCCAAGTCTCGCCCGGGAAGAACTGGCGGTAGCCCAGGCGATGGAGCAGGTCCCAGACGGCATGCGTCGCCGCCAGGTCCGTCGCGCCCAGCAGCCAGAGGCCGCCGGGGTGCGAGCGGAGCACGTAGTCTTCCCGATCGAAGGGACCGTCGCCAAACGGAACCGGGATCGGCGGCCGGGCGAAGTCGCCGGGGCATCCCAGCACGATGCCCCGGCTTCCATCGCCGGTTTCGATCGTGAACTCGGCTCCGCTGATCCGGCCCAGATACCGGGCCAGGTCGCCCGCTGCGGCCCGGGTGGCGGCCGACGCGCCGCCGCCGACGACCACCGGCAGCAGCGCCCGCTGATCCTTGGCCAACTCGGCAGTCGGCGCCGCAGCGAGACTCACACCTGGCAGCGAAAACAACCCGAGACAGAAGACCGTCCAGGTCAATTTGCCCTGCAAGGGCGTCCAGAAGATGGTTGATGCATCTCGTCGCACGGCATTGCTCTCCCAGAAATGAGGTTGTTGGGTTTCGACCAGATCAGGCAACTTTGATTCCCATGGCGGCTTTATCCGCTTGTTTGACCAGGCTGTCTCGGCTATGTTCAGTCATGTTGCCAGGAATCGGTCGTCGTACGAGTCGCCGTGCCGCCGGGCTGGAGACGATAAGCAAGGCCGCGCCCGACCAAGGATTGGCAGTGGATGGCGGGCTCGGCGTGTTTGCGGCAAGGAACCACTGCCCGAAAAACGGGAAGATCACATGAATCACGAGACACCTTGTTCACGACGTACGTTTCTCGCCGCTTCCGGACTGGCCGCGACGGGCGCGATCCTGCCCGGTGGCGTGTCCGCCGCCCCGACCGCGAATCCCGGCAAGAAGCAGCCGATCAAGATTGGGCAGATCGGCACCGGCAACCAGCACGCCTACAAGATCGGAACGCTTCGCAGACTGACCGATCTTTTCGATGTTGTCGGCTTCGTGGAAGACGACCCGAAATTGCGCGAGAGGGCCCAGAAAAGCAGTAGTTTCAAGGGTTTGAAAGTCATGTCCACGGACGAACTGCTGGCCGTTCCGGGCCTTCAGGCCGTGGCAATCGAAACCGAAGAACGCGTCTGCATTCCTCCCGCCCTCCGCTGCATCCAGGCCGGAAAACACATCCATCTGGACAAACCGTGCGGCGAATCGCTGCCGAAGTTCAAACAGTTGCTGGACGAGGCGAAAGCCAGGAACCTGACGGTCCAGGTTGGCTACATGTACCGGAACAACCCGGCCGTGCAGTTCTGCATCAAGGCCGTGAAAGACGGATTGATCGGGAATGTGTTCGACCTCGACACGGCCATGGGACGGTACGACGGGGCGGGCTACCGGAACCTCATCAAAGACTACAAGGGCGGGATCGCGTATATTCTGGCCTGCCATCTGATCGATATCATCGTCTCGCTTATGGGGGAACCTGTAAAGATCAATCCTTACCTCCGCCAGACCCGCTCTGACGGCGTGCTCGACAACTGCCTGGCCGTTTTCGAGTTCTCGCGCGACCGGCTGGCCACGGTGCGGACATCGATCACCGAGGCCAAGGGCTTCCAGCGGCGACGCCTCAAGGTGATGGGCGACAAGGGGAGCATCATCATCCAGCCGATCGAATCCCAGGGCAACATGTCTGGCGGAGTCCTCACGCTTGCCCTGGAGGAGGATCGCGGCGGCTTCACGAAAGGCATCCAGACCGTTGATATGCCCCCTCTGAAAGACCGCTACGAAGACCAATGGCGGGAGTTTGCCGCTGTTCTGAACGGGGAAATGGTCAATCCCTATACATACGAACACGACTATACCGTGCACAAATGCCATCTGGAGGCCTGCGGCCTGCCGCTCGATGTGTGAGATGGGATGCGGCGGAACAAGCGGACCAGCTTCAAACAGGGGGATACCGGCCTGGTTCGTATTGGCCACAAGCTTCCAAACGGGCGACCTCAGGGGCCAGTGCCGCGGCGAACTGGGTAGCGCGGCTTTCAACGTCGCCGCCGAGCGCCTCCGGTTCCGTGCAGCCGCCCACAAACCAGTGGCCCATCATCCGGCCCTGGACCCATTGAGTCAACTGCTCGAGACCGCGGATCACGAGGTCGGCATTGTCGGCTTCATCGCCGGCGCCGGTGAGCAAGAGCCCGATCGGCTTGCCGGGCCGCCACGGAGCCGCGGGCTGCTCGCCGGCCGTGTCCATCAGGCAGAACATCCGGTCCAACAAGCTCTTGATCTGTGCGGGGAAGCCCGAGCAGAACACCGGAGCGGCGAAAAGCACCTTCGGTGCCTTACGAGGCCTGTTCGCCGCGAAAATGGGACTGTCCCCCTCGCACCACGCCCAGCGATTACGGGGTCTGCTTCACCGGCCTGGCGTTCCAGCGCACCACGTAGCGGCCAGCGCCGGGCGCTCCAACGGTCAACACCAGGCGGCCGTTCTCCCAGGCGAACTCGGCCGCGCCGAGCGGCTCCCGCGTGCCCGCCGCCAGGGCCACGACTTGAACGTGCCGGGGATCTGCCGAGGGGGCCAGGGCCTTCAGGTCGAGGCTCACGCGAAACCGCTTCTCGCGAGGATACGGAAAGACGACGAGCCGCTCCCGCTCGCGCGCGATCTTCACGGCGCCGTCCGTGGCGACCTTGCCGAAATCGATCCACGTGCCCGCTGCGTTCAGGTGGGCGGTGAAAT
>JAAYCB010000178.1 GCA_012744395.1 Pirellulaceae bacterium | reverse complement strand
GGTACGTCTCCGTCGTCGTCGGCGCGATCGTGGTCGCCCTCAGCGCGTATGTCGGAGTCGTGCAGGGCAACCTGCTCGAGGTGACCTACAAGGTGGTGAACCTGATCACCGCCCCGTTGTTCGGACTGTTCTTCATGGCCATGTTCGTGCCCTGGGCCAAGGGCTGGGCGACAATCGTCGGCGCGGTCTGCGGGATGACCGTCGCGATCACGATCAGTTTCTGGAAGGAATTGACCGGCACCACCGGCGGGATCAGCTTCCTCTGGGCGATGCCGTCGTCGTTTCTGGCCCAGATCGCTGTCGGTTCGCTGGCCAGCCTCGTGCCGATCGGCCGCCGCAATCAACCCGCCGCATGACTGGCGATGGATCAACCGTTCATGGAATCCGAACCGCAGCCACGGCTTACCGATGTGGACCGCCGCATCTGGGGCGAAGAGCTCGACGCGTTCGTGCCCGAGCGGATTTTCGATGTCCACACCCACGTCTACCGCTGGCAGTTCAGCGGCGAGAACGACTCGGGCCCGCTTTACGACCTGCTGGGAAACAGGTTTCCGGTCGCCGATTGGCAGCGGCTCGATCGCTGCGACGCGGTGTTGATGCCCGGCCGGCGGGTGTCTCGGCTGGCGTTCGGCTTTCCCTTTCCCAATTGCGACTTCGAGGCGGCGAACCGATTCGTTGCCGGCGAGGCGGCAAAGGACCCGGCCTCGGCCGGTCTGGCGCTCGTCCACCCGCGGCTGGCCGAAGAAGACTTCGAGCGGCAGCTCCGCGATCTGAAGCTGATCGGCTTGAAACCGTACCGCTGCTATGCGGCCGGCGGCGATCCGGTCGCCTGCCGGATTGGCGACATGCTGCCCGACTGGCAAACGGCGCTGGCCGAGCGGCACGGGCTGATCGTCATGCTCCACCTGGCACGGCGGGATGCAATCGCCGATCCGCAGAACATCGCGGACCTCGAGCGGCTCGCGGCCCGGCATCCCCACGTGAAGTGGATTCTCGCCCACTGCGCGCGGAGTTATTCAGCCTGGCCGATCGAGCGCGTCGCCGCTCGGCTGCGGGGACTTCCCAACGTCTGGTTCGACACCTCGTCGGTCTGCGAGTCGGATGCGATCGAGGCGCTCTTGGCGGCAGTCGGCCCCGATCGGGTGATGTATGGCAGCGACGACCTGCCGGTCGGCGTTCTCCGCGGCAAGTACATCGCCTTCGGATACGCCTGGGCGTACCTCTCCCCAGACAACCAGTCGCTCGACCTGTCTCACTGCAACGGGCAGATGACCTTCACCCGCTACGAGCAGTTGCGGGCGATGCGCCGCGCGTGCCAACGGCTCGGCCTGCCGCGCAGCCAGGTTGAAGACATCTTCTGCAACACGGCGCTCCGGCTGATCGAAGCGGTCCGCCGCGGCGCCCGCTGACCGGGGGCGATCACGCCAGCCGGGCGAAACCGCTGTGGCGGACCGGCCCGCCGATCCGCCCTTCCACATCATCGCGATCGATCGCCGCGGCCAGTTCAGGGAGGATTTCCCTGGCCGCGGCCAGGTACCGGTCGACATGCTCGTCGCCGTGGGCCAGCGAGGGGTAGAAGCCGCCGCCGGCGAGGATGCCGCGGGCGAGCATGCGGACGGTCAGCAGGGTGCCCAGCGCGGCCGCCCGGGGATGATCGAACTGGATCGAGACGAGGGCCGGATGCCCGACGGCGTTGAGCGGCACGCCCGCCCGAGCGGCGATTTCCCGCACCCCCTCCTGGAATCGCCTGCCGATCGCCTCAACGTGGCGCGGCACGTCGGCGGACCGCATTTTGCGGATCGCCGCCAGCGCCGCGGCAGGCCCCACGCCCTCGGTCCAATACGTGCTGGAGATGAACGACTCCTGCGCGGCCTGCATCACCGCCGCCCGGCCGATGACCGCGGCGATCGGGTGGCCGTTGCCGAGCGCTTTGGCAAACACGGCCAGGTCCGGCGCGGCGCGATAGCGCAAGTGAGCGCCGCCGAGATGCAGCCGCCAGCCGGCGGTGATCTCGTCGAGCACGATCACCGCGCCGGAGCGGTCGCAGAGCGCGCGGACCCCGGCGAGAAAACCCGGGTCCGGATCGGCGCGCCGCGTCGGCTCCATCACCACGGCGGCCAATTCATCGCCGTGCCGCGCGGCAATCGCCGCCAGCCCGTCCAGATCGTTGTAGCGGAACGGCAGCGCCGTATTCGCCAGCATCGAAGGCACGCCGCGGGGCTTCAGCCCCGGCAGGAGATGGCCGCTCAGCCGGTCCGCTTCGCCCGCGGGCCCGAGGTTCGCCGCCAGGTACCAGTCATGCCAGCCGTGATACCCGCACAGCGCGACGCGGTCGCGCCCCGTAGCCGCGCGGGCAATCCGCACCGCCGCGGCCATCGCCTCCCCGCCCGTCCGCCCGAAGCGGACCTGCTCGGCCCAGGGGTGAAGCTCCAACAGCAGGCGCGCAAGCTCGACCTCCTCGGGATTGTTCAGCGAGCACATCGAACCGGCTCGGACGCGGCGGACGACGGCTTCGGTCACTTCCGGGTCGTTGTAGCCCAGCAGGCAGGCGCCGACGGCCATCGTTGCCATGTCGAGGAATCGCCGGCCGTCGAGATCGACGATTTCGCATCCCCGTGCTTCGCGGTAGTACGGCGGCCACTGGCCCGGGGCAAACATCTCCGGCCGCTTGCTGAGAAGCTGCGTCCCACCGGGGATCAGGGATTTGGCCTCCGCGTAAAGCGCCTGGTTTGACGAGGCGCGATGGTCCGGCGTTGGTTGCATGGAAAGATGCTCCGGCGATCGGTTCGTGGTGCGCCAGGCCCGCGCGGTGGCGTGTTTTCAAGCCAGTTTTCCGGAACCCTCGATCGGCCAGACATCGACCACGCGCCGATCCTCGTGGACGACGATCTGGCGGTGGAGATTGCACGTCGTGCAGGCGTGGCTGGGAAGCAGTTCGACCGCCTGGCCGATTTTCCAGTCCGGCGCGTTGCACACGATCGAGT
>JAAYCB010000177.1 GCA_012744395.1 Pirellulaceae bacterium | reverse complement strand
CTGGTGATGGAGGTCCGCGGCAATTCGCCGGCGGCCAGCTCGGGCCTGAAGTCGGGCGACGTCATCCTCCAGTTCAACGGCGTCACCGTTGAAGACGACGCCCACCTGGTGAACATCGTCAAATTGACGGAAGTCGGCAGCCGCGTATCGCTGGTCGTGCTCCGCGATCGCAGCCCGCAGTCAGTCCATCTCCACCTGGCGGAGTGGACCGGGGAGTAGACCAGTAGAGGGACTCACCCCACACCCCGTGGTAGCACTTCGCGGCGCCGCTCAGACCTTCGGCGGCCATCCGGTGCGTCAGACGTCAAATCGATTCTTGCTGGTCCGCCGGCCGGCCTCCGCCAGCGCGGCCAGCATTTCATCAATCACCCCGTCTTTCTGCATGTCGATGGCGACCTCGATGTTGTGGCGCCAGGCGGGAACGCGACGGCGGTCGAACACGGTGGCGCCCATCGTCAGGTCGCCCTGGGTCTCCACGTCGCCAGCCATCTCCCGGGTCGAGAACAGGCCGGGGTTCAGGACCGCCATCAGCGCGATCGAATCGTGGGCATGGATGCCCTCCAGGCCGAACTGCTGGCGGTAGGCGCGAAACGCGGGGGGTAGTATCTGCCGCAGCAGAGACCCGACCTTGGACGTCTCCGGCGGGAGTTGATTGAGCAGATCGTAAGACATGACGATCCGGTTGGTGATGTCCAAGGGCACAAGCGTCTTCGTGCAGCGGGAGCGAATCACGCTCCGGGCGGATTGCGGATCGCAGTAGAAGTTGAATTCGGCGGCTGGCGTGACATTGCCCGGCCCCGCCACGGTACCACCGCTAAGCACAAGTCGCCCGACCAAGGAGGGCAGTTCCGGATCGCGCTGGAAGGCGCGGGCGATATTCGTCAGCGGCCCGAGCGCGACAATCGTCACCTCCTCGGGATTGGCACGGACTTCGTCGCAGATGATCTTCTCGGCGGGGTGCCTGGTCCGCAGTTCGGCAACCTGGAGGTGAACACCGCCGAGACCATCGATGCCGTGGAGATGCCGGCCGTCGACCGGCAACCCGTGCTCCGCAGAGGAGGCAACTCCGAGCCTTGGCCAACGGGGAGGGTCGACCTGTTCGACAACCGTTTGGACGTTCCGCGAAGCGACCTGAGGTGAGACGTTGCCGCCGACTGCGGTGACTGCAAGAATCTCCAGTCGCGGGTCGAACAACGCCATGCAAAGCGCCATCGCGTCGTCGATCCCCGGATCAACGTCCAATATGACTTTTTTTGCCATTCGAATCCCCGTATCCCTCGCAGCGCAGGGAAGTTCCGTCCAGGGGCGATTTTAAAGAAGGCGAACCGTTACCACAAGGGGAGCCCGCCGCGTGAGTGTTCGCCTCTCTGTTCGCAAGTCATTGTCGTGCGGCCAGATCCGGCGATGGTACGATCCGGAGATCGCAGTGGCAAGGCCAATCCCCGCCGGTACAGGCCTTCATGGACTGCCGACCAATCTGTTATACTGTCTAGTCAACAGCCGTTCACCAGCTAACGTGTCCGCTCATGAGCCGCGAACCGATTTTGCAGCCCCCAGCCTCGCCCAGTGAAGACGATCGCGCCCTGCGGCCGCAACGCATGGAGGAGATGGTCGGGCAGCGCGATGTGTATGCCCGGCTGCAAATTGTGGTCGACGCCGCGACGAAGCGGGGCGAACCGCTCGGCCACATCCTTTTCGACGGCCCCCCCGGGTTGGGAAAGACCACGTTTGCCACATGCATCCCCCGCGATCTAGGGGTCGGATTTCAGATTGGCTCCGGGGCGACTCTGAAGGCCCCCAAGGACCTGGTCCCGTATCTTACGAACGCGGAGGAGAATTCGATCCTCTTCATTGACGAGATCCACCGGATGCAGAAAGCCGTCGAGGAGTTTCTGTATCCTGCCATGGAGGATTTCCGCATCGACCTGACGCTCGGCGAAGGCGTCAACGCCCGCACGCTCAATATCCAGTTGAAGCCGTTCACGCTGATCGGGGCGACGACGCGGACCGGGTTGATTTCCGCGCCGCTGCGTGACCGTTTTCAAATGCGCGAGCACCTCGACTTCTACACGATCGAGGAGCTTGCCGAGATCGTGGTCCGAAACGCCAGGAAGCTCCAGGTGGAGATCGCGACGGATGCGGCCACGGAGATCGCCACCCGAAGCCGCGGCACGCCCCGATTGGCCAACAATCGCTTGCGCTGGGTCCGCGACTACGCACTGAGCAGGGCCGACGGGCGGATCACGCTCGATGTCGCGCGGCGGGCCCTTGAAATGCAGGGAATCGACAACCTTGGGCTCGACACCCAGGACCGCAAATACTTGCAGACGATTGCCCGCGTGTTCGACGGCGGGCCGGTCGGCGTGGAAGCCGTGGCCCACACGATGAATCTTGTCCCCGATACGCTGATTGACGAAGTCGAGCCATTCCTGCTCCGATCGGAACTGATGATCCGCACTCCCCGCGGACGGCGGTTGACCGCGGCGGGGTACGCGCACCTGAAGAGCGAGCCGGACAATCCCTCGCATGCCCAGGGGGCCCTGTTTTGAACCGGCAACCACTAGCGTCTCCGAGCGAACCAGCGCTATCCGGATCGCAACACCGCGCACGTCGCCGGAGGCTCAAACGGTCGGCGAGTCCGGCAAACCCGCGGCAGCCGACCGTCGCTGCCCGCAAGGACCTCGCCGCAGAAATGAATTCCGCCAAATCTAGCGGCTACACCCTTTCGGGTGGTTGTGCGGTCTTTTTTTTCGGATAGGATGGAGACGTACGTTGGCAGGGGGCGCCGCGTTTTTTCTTTTCGAGTGAGGAGGAATGGAATGCCTGCTACCGCTCCTCAATGGGAATTGGACGTCGACCGAGGTCCCGATTGGCTGTTCGTCAAGGTGCATGTTCCCAAGCGATCGCGCGGTGAGGACCCGCCGATCGCCGACTGGATTTGGGAGCTTCTCGAACAGCATTTCATCTACCGGCTTGCACTGGAGTTGGACGACGTTCCGCTGATGCACAGCTATCTGCTCGGCCAATTGGTCCTGCTCCAGAAGAGGATCCGCGAGCGCAGCGGGGTGCTGCGCGTATGCGGCCTGTCGGCGATGAACCGCCGCGTGCTGGAGATGCACGGACTGAGCGGCCAGTTGCCGGATTACTGCGATCGCAACGAAGCCGTGATGGGATCGCGGTTGAGCAAGCCGCGCTGACGCGGCGATTGCGCGGTCCGGCCGGCAGGTCGAGCCGATCGGCGTCTGTCAGCCGACGGCAACTTCCAGTTCGTTATGAATCTCCTCGATGCCGCCGACTTCCCGGAGGGCCTCTTGGGCCATCTGTTTTTGGAAGTAGGAACGGACTACGCCCCGCAGGGTAATTCGCCCTTCCGAGGTCTCGAAACGGAGATTTCTGCGGGCGAGGTAGGGATTCGTTTCAAACGCGGCCAGGACCTTGTCGTTCAACAGATAGTCTGAGCGGCTCATGGTTTCCTCGGCTGGACGATTCCGGGAGGGGGAGCGAAGGCGAGAAGGCCTCCGAAGCGACGGTTTTGACTGAGAAACCGGGGGGAGGGATCAGGGAGGTCCGCGCCGATTTCTCCAGAGAGGCGCGGGCGAAGAATGGGGGGCTGGCCCTGCCTCTCCCTATTCCCCCCCGATCGGCGACGCTGAAGTGCAATCTGCAAGGCAAACAGAAATCCGTGCGAAAAAATGAGGCATCCCGCGCACTTGGGACAGTTGTAGGGGACAGGATCGATGGACGACTGGTCCGTGGTGGTCGTAGGGGGAGGGCCGGCGGGGCTCCTTGCGGCCTGCCGCGCGGCGGCGCGGGGGCGCCGCACGCTGCTGCTGGAAAAGAACCGCCGGCCGGGCGTCAAGATCCTGATTTCCGGCGGCGGCCACTGCAATCTGACCCAGGCCACCGACGCCCGGGGGATCGTCATGGCATTCGGCCCGAACGGGCGGTTCCTCCACTCGGCGCTGGCCGCCTTGGGACCCCGGCAGCTCGTGGAACTGTTCGAAGCGGAAGGGGTCCGGACCGAGGTCGAACCGGGCGGCAAGGTCTTTCCCGCCAGCCGCCTCGCCCGCCACGTGCTCGACGCCCTGATGAGGTGTTTCCACCGGAGCGGCGCTACCTTGGCCACGGAGGAACCGCTTGTGGATCTCCAGCGCAACCGGTGCGGGTTTCGCCTCGCCACCACGCGGCGGATTCTCACGGCGGAGACCGTGGTCCTCGCCACGGGCGGCTGCTCCTATCCGCGCTGCGGCACGACCGGCGAAGGCTACCGCTGGGTGCAGAAGTTGGGGCACACGATCGTCGCGCCCCGGCCTGCCCTGACGCCCATCGTGACGGATTCCCCCTGGATCGCGGCCCTTCAAGGGATCGCAGTCCCGGACGTGCTGTTGACACTGGCCGAGGGCGCGACCGGTTCGCCAGCCGGCCCGAAGCGCAAGACACCGCTCGTGCAGAGACGCGGGGCGATCCTGTTTGCCCACTTCGGCCTGTCCGGGCCGGTGGCCCTCGATTTGAGCCGCGCCGTCAGCGTTCGCCCGCGGGGCCAGCGGCCGACCCTGCTGTGCGATCTCTTGCCGGAAACCTCCGAGAGCCGGTTCGAGCAGCTCCTCGCAGAGGAAGCGAGCCGGTCCGGCAGGCGGCGGATGGCAAGCATCCTGGAGCACTGGCTGCCCCGGCGCCTTGCCGACGCGCTGGTCGTTCAGGCCCGCCTGTCGCCGGAACGCCGCAGCGCCGAAGTCTCCCGGCCGGAGCGTCGCCGGATCGTCGAGACCGTCAAACGGCTCTCGATCCGCGCCACCGGAACCTTGGGTTTCGAGAAGGCGGAAGTCACCGCCGGCGGAGTCGCCCTTGAGGAGATCGATTCTCGCACGATGCAGAGCAAGCGCGTCGCGGGACTGTTCCTCGCCGGGGAGCTCCTGGACCTCGATGGCCCGATTGGCGGATACAATCTCCAGGCCGCCTTCAGCACGGGACATCTTGCCGGCGAAAACGCCTGAACGCTCCTGTGAGAGGCGGCACCGCGGCGACCGGGCAAGAGCCCGGCCTGGTGGCCCAGGACGCGGTCGAGCAGCGCATCTTACGGAAGCAGCGCGGCGACAACCGGGCTGAGCGTGCTGGCTACCAGGAGCCAGTTGAGGAGCCGAATCCGGCGCTGCAAGCGGGAGCGGCAGGCCGGATCGGCAACCGTCCGGACCAGAAGTGCGCTGCGGCGCGCGACGCTCGGGTGCTGCCAGCCCGCTCGGCGGCGATTGGCGCCGCTGGCCACCGCCAGTTTCTCCAGGGCCGATATGAACACGCCGCACGCATCCCCCGGATCAGCTAACTCGAGGACTCCGCAGCCATACAGATCGGCCTCCGACTCCAGTAGCCGGCAGTATCCGCCGAAGACGAAAAACGCATAGCTGGAAAGCGCGGCGAGCAGGGCGAGCGACCAGGGGAGATGCGCGGCCGTGTCGAAACGGGCGACGATCTGCTGGATCTGGATGGACGACTGCGGACAGAGCTGCTCAAAGGTCAAAAAGAGGCTCAGCGGGGCCAGCATCACCAGGCCCCGCAAGGCGAGGTGGCGATGGTGGATATGGCCCAACTCGTGCCCGAACACCGCCTCGATCTCTTCGCCCGTCAGGCTGGCGATCAAGCCGTCGCTCAAGAAGACGTAGCGTTTTCCCGGCAGCCAACCGGCGACCGCCGCGTTGACGACCATCCCGCCGGTCTCCCACACGAGGATTTCCCGGATGGAGAAACCCGCCCGGCCGGAGACCAAGGCAAGCCGCTCGCGGAGCGGGCCGGGCGGCAGGACGTGCGTCCTCCACAGGCGCCGCAACAACGAAGGGAAGAAGACAATCGCCAGCCCGATGGGCAAGACGTAGACCGCCACGGACCAGGGCGAAACCAACAGGCCCGGCAGCCAGATCGCCACGGCGTCCTGGACCGCCAGCAAGCCGAGGATCGGCAACAGCATGACACCGAAATAGTGCCGCGCATGAAGCGACAGATAACCCCCCAACGCGGGGGCGCTTCCCAAGACCGCGTCTTCGCCTCTCGCCCGTGCCTGGTAGGCGGCCCGATCGACCTGGAAGAACGCCACCCACGACAGGGCCAGAGGAAGCAGGGCCGGCAGGAACAACAACAACTCGTCGGCCAGCAGGGCCCCGTCGAGATTCCAGTTGAAGCGAACGATCTGACTCCAACCGAGCCCCAGCAAGATGCCCAGGTGCACCGCGATCCAGAGCGCGGTGTGGAGGCGGCGGCGTTTGGCAAACTCCAGAAGGATCGTCTGCCGATGTGCCCGTCCGCGCTCGATCTGCCGGACAGCGGCCAGCGCGATCGCCCAGGCAACGAGCACGACCACTCCCCCGCCGGCTGCCGCCAAAGCCACCCGCCAGGCCACGCCCGGGACGGGTTCCGATGGGCAGTTGTCCGCGATCACCAGGGTCGCCAGGATCGCCAGCAAGAAAGGGAAATGCATCGGTCTTGTCGGACGCCGGCTGCGCGGCTCGCCGCGCACGTTGTGGACAGATACCCTCCAGGCTAACTCCACCGGCGCGGAAACTCAACTCCGCAGGCGGCCTCGGTGCGAAGGGAACGCCGTGGAATCGGCCGCCGCCACGGCGGTTGTAGCGTTTTTCGGCACGTTTCAAAATCCAGGGTCCAAGACCCCAGCCCCGCCAGTTCGGTGCTCCCGGCGGGCGGCCCGATCTTGCCCATTTGGCCGTTGGGAATTGAACCTTGAACTTCCCCCGTCCTTCCGCCGGTTGGCGCCGTTCACCCGCCCATCCAGGGGGGCATCTCATTGGCAGCCGGCAGTCGGACAATCGAAGCCCGATGGATCGGATCGAGCGAGAGCAGTTCCGCGATCGCCTCGGCCGGCGGTTGCGAGTCGAGCGCCAACACTCCGACGGCCTGGCCGCCCGGCTGGTTGGTGACTCGCCCGACCGACATCTGCGCGATATTCACTCGGTGCTTGCCGAAGACGGCGCCGACCTTGCCGATCACGCCCGGCGTGTCGTGGTGGTAGAAGAACAGGAGGATGCCTTCCAGGGGCGTGTCGACCCGGTAATCGCACTTGCGGACCAACCGCGGCAGCGCGCCGAAGAGCGTGGCGGACGCCTTGGAGACTTTCTGCTCGCTTGTCACCTGGGCCGTGATCAGCGAACTGAATTCACCCGGCTCTGCGCTGCGTTCCTCCACCAGTTCGATGCCCCGCTCGCGGAGAAGGATTTCGGCGTTGACAATGTTCACCGCGCAGTCCATGGCATGTTGCACGAGGCCCGCGGCAAACGCGGCTGTCAGCAGCGACGTGTCCCGGCGGCAGACCTCTCCCTGATAGCTGACCTTGCAGGCCGTGGGGGGAACATGATCGATCTGGGCCAGCAGCATCCCCAGGCGGTAGGCGACGTTCAAGTAGCTGCGGATCGCCTCGAGCGTCTTGGGGTCCAGCGGCGACATGTTCACCGACTGCTTGATAGCGCCGGTCGTGAAGAAATCGATGAGCAGTTCGGCCGCTTCGAGGGCGACGCAGGCCTGGGCCTCTTCCGTGCTCGCACCCAGGTGGGGGGTGCAAACCACGCCCGGCATCCCGAACAGCGGGCTGCTTGTGCAGGGTTCCGACTCGAACACGTCGAGGGCGACCCCGGCGATCTGGCCGTTTTTGAGCCCTTCGACAAGAGCTTGCTCGTTGTAGATGCCGCCCCGGGCGCAGTTGATGAGCCGCGCCCCCGGCTTCAGCAGTTTGATCTCTTCGCTGCCAATCAGATTGCGGGTCTGATCGTTCAGCGGCGTGTGGACAGTCAGGTAGTCCACGTCGGGAAGCATTTCCTTGGGTGAATCACAGGCCTTCACCCCCAGCTCTTTGGCTCGCTGGGCCGAGAGAAACGGGTCATGGGCGAGGACCTTCATTTCAAACGCCAGGGCCCGTGCGGCGACGGCCTGCCCGATGCGCCCAAGGCCGATGATTCCGAGCGTCTTTCCGGCGAGTTGCGCGCCGATGTACTTCTTGCGATCCCAGCGGCCTTCGATCAGGCTCTGGTAGGCGGGATGCAGATTGCGCGACAGCGCCAGCATCAGGGCAATCGTCTGCTCGGCGGTCGAGATCGTGTTGCCGCCCGGGGTGTTCATCACCACGATTCCAAGCCGCGTGGCCGCCTCTTTATCGATGTTGTCGGTGCCGACGCCGGCGCGGGCGATCGCCTTCAACCGCCGGTTTCCAGCCAGGGATTGGGCGGTTATTTTCACACCGCTGCGGCAGATTGCCCCGTCAAACTCGGCGAGCGCCTGCCTCAGGTCTTCGCCCGACAGCCCGGTGCGGACCTCGAACTCGATGTTTCCAGCCGCTTTCAGCAGTTGGAGCCCGTCTTCCGAAAGAGGATCCAAGACAATCACGCGCGGCATAGCACTTTCCTTCAACAGAGACCACGTGCTGCGACAAACCGGCCATTTTAGCAGCCGATTTCTCGCTTTGGGAATGGGGTCCGTCCGCCCGCCGCGGACAATCAGCGCCGCGGCCGGCCGGCTTTGGCGCGCGCCGGGGCGAACGGGCCGCTCGCGCTGCGGCGTCCGCAGAGAAACCGCAGTCCGGCAATCCGGGCAAGACCGCGCCATCCCCACCCGGCGGGCGGGTAGCGCGGGGCGACGGCAGCCTCAACGAAGATTCGCTGTGCCCTCGCGGACAACCTGCGTGTTGCTGCCCGGAGCGGTGAAAGCGGGAGCCGGAGTTGCAGCGCCTTGGAGCGCCGCCATGCGACCTGCCACGTCGGTCTGGAACCGGTCGTAGGTGAGCGATCGGCTGTAATTGTGGTAGGCCTGCTCGTAGTCGCCCAGCTTCTCGCGCAGGTGGCCCAGGGCCGTCAGGGTCCGGGGGTTCTGGGGATCCATGCTGAGCGCTTCGAGGAGGCGTTCGTTGGCCGCCGCCGTATCGCCGAATTCTTCGTAGAGGCGGGCCAGCTCAATCCGCGCGTCCGGCTGGTCCGGCTGCCGCGTCGCCCAGCCCTCCAAGAGGTGAAACGCCCTGTCCTTCTGCCCCCCCTCGACGAGAAACACGGCCAGCGCACGATGGGCCTCAACGTGGTTCGGATTGCGGTCGATTGCCATGTTGTAATACTGCTCCGCCTGGCTCAACTCGGCCGGATTGTTGCTCAGCGAGCCAAGACGGTGGTAGACGCAGCCCAGGTTGTAGCACGCATCGGCATTGTTCGGATCGCGTCGGGCCGCCGTCTGGAATGCTTCAATGGCCGGCTGGTACTGCGACTGCTGAAAAAGCTGGACGCCCTTGGCATTGCTGCTGGAGGCCGAGATGCCGCAACCGCAGGCCAACAGGCCAACGCCCAAGGCGAGAACCGTCATCGCGATTCGGGGCCACGTCCAACCTGTTCGGGCTGCTCGCGCGTTTGATGCGGACACGGGAAATTTCCCTGAAATCGTGGAAAAGGCGCCGCGAAGAGGGCCGCCATCACCGGGAAGACCCCTCCTTTCAGTGCCGATCAGCCCCGGGAGGATAGCGGTCCGGACGGAAGGACGCAAGACGAGTTGGCCAGTTGCCGCACGTTGCACGGTTGGGACCGCCCCCCACCAGGCCCCCCTCACGGTCCCGGTCCACGACGACCCTGAATCGCTGCTCACGGTGCAGCCTGGATGGGGGGGCGCGCGCCGCGGGGCAGTCCGCGGTTCAGCCCCAGCCAGTACTCGAGCGTGTCGCAGACCGCGTCGGCAAACTCGGGATAGCTCATCGGCTTGCAGATGTAGCTCTGGGCGCCCAGTTCATACGCCTGGGTGATGTCTTCGTCCCGATCAGAACTTGTTAGGACAATGATCGGGGGAAGCCTCTGCCGATCGACCCCGCGGACCCTGCGAAGCACCTGGAGAACCTGCAAACCGTCCATCCGGGGCATTTTCAGGTCGAGAAGAAACAGGTCCGGAATGTCATCGGCGTCGCGATTCTCGTACTGACCGGTCGCAAACAGATATTCCAGCGCCTCCACCCCATCGTGGACGACCACCAACTGGCAATCGACTTCCGCATGAGGGACGACCCGGCGAAACAAGGCCTCGTGGCCCGGGTCGTCCTCCGCAAGCAAAACCGTTTTCCTGTTCATGCCACGGCTTTCCGATCTGTTTTGGCGGGACGTGATCGGGCCCCAGGCGCGCCCGGCCACCGTGACCGCCCAAGAAAGCCCAGACAATCGTGTTTGCCGACGCCCACTCCAAACATACCCGTCCTGACCGGAAAGTCCATACATTTCCACCCCTACAAGCGACGATATACGCCGAGATAGGGGGGCGAATGTTGATGTTTTGGCCAGCCCCTCGGGCCGGGGAAAGCTCACGCGGAGACGCGGAGACGCGGAAACGGACGACGAAGAGTAAGAGCAGGAAACAGCGGGAAAGCTCACGCGGAGACGCGGGGACGCGGATCGGGGGGAAGGAATCCTGTTCGTGACGATCCACAAGCACCTCACG
>JAAYCB010000176.1 GCA_012744395.1 Pirellulaceae bacterium | reverse complement strand
TACCTGCCCGGTCAATGCGTCTACAACATGGGCGAGTATCCCAGCCGCACGCCCTGGGAGCCGGGAGACTACGACGAACAGGAACTCGACCGGTTGAAGGAGCATGGGATTCAATTGGTCCATGTGATGGATGAATGGAACGATCGCTACGGGCTGTTCGGAGGCAACAAGCTGACCGCGGTCAATCCGGCCGGATTTCGCCGTTTTGTGGCGATGGTCCACGCGCGCGGCATGAAGATTCTCGCCTATGCATCGAGCGGGTATTTTACCGCCAGCGATCCGGATTACCGGAAGGAATGGTCGCGACCGGGCGATGCGCTCAGCGGTTGGTGGGACCTGGCGCGTTGCTCGCCGGCAAGTCCCGGCTGGCGGGCGTATTTTCTGCCGCGGATGGTGCAGATCCTGGAAGACTACCAGCTCGACGGTCTCTACAACGACTGGGGGTATGTTCCCAACCGAGACAAGCGCATCAAGGAGCCCGCCCAGGACGAAATGGCCGTGTTTCGAGAAACGCCCGAGTACGACGGCGCTGTGACCGACCTCTTGTACCTGATCTATTCGGAGGTCAAGCGGCGCGGCGGCATCTACAAGATGCACGCGGATCGCGCCAACGAGCCTCGCACCGGCGGGCTCAAGGTCTACGACTATCTCTGGGTGGGAGAGAACGTGGAGAATGCCGACGGCCTGCGGAAGGCGACGAAGAACCACACGCCGTACGTCGTTCCCTGCATCCAGGGGACGGCAGCCAAGGTCGAGGGGGAGAGCGAGCACTTCCTGCACTCGATTCCCTACATGCAGTTTCCGTTGCTGCAAGGCGGGCGGCCTCTGACCGGCGAGAGGGCCGTGATTCCCATCCCCCGTCTGCCGGGGGTGCAGGAACACGGGTTTTATGCAGAGGCATGGAAGTACTACCAGGCCCATCCGAATGGGCCGTACATCTACGGCGGTTGGGATCCGATTCCGCCGAACGTCGAGATGCGGCCGGCCCACGCTCGCTGGCTGAAGCAGTACCTGCCCATGGTGGCCGACGGAACCTGGGCGTATCTGGAGATCGCCGACTCGGATCTGTTCGCCGCACCTCTGCCGGAAGACGTCGTGGCTTCGGCGTTCGCCAATCGCGAGCTGTTCCTGGTGCTGGCGAACTATGGCCAGTCGCCCCAAGAGGTCGCAACGGCCGACGCCTATGTCTCCGTAGATGACGCCGCGGCTGCGCCCGCGAGAAAATGGCAGCTTCCCAAGCGTTCGCTGCGGATCTTGAGAATGCCTGGGGCCTGATAAAGGGGACAGGCGCATATACTGGGCAAGATGCGCGTATTGGCATATCAAGCCGGTTCTTTTTGAAGGGGACGGCGACGGTGCAGGGCTGATTGCAGGCGCAGTTGTTCCGCTGTCTGCCCGGCCCAACCCGTACTCCCGTACGCGACCAGCCGGGGCGGACAGAAGCGGTTGAGAAGGTGGAATGCCATCCCCTCGGCGCGGCTCTTGCGGTTCGAGGCAGGGCCGCAACACGACCGAAACAGCCCATGTTTCTCAGTAAATGCGCCTGTCCGCTCTGTTCGCCCTTCAAGGGGCGGCTGGTTCTGACGGGTGAATTGTGATTTATGCAACGTAGTTCGGGTGTTGCGCAAAAGGTCGGGCGACGGGGATGGACGGAAGTTGTTTAGAGCGTTGTAGTTAGGACTGGAGGCGTAGACGTAAGTTGAACACTAGCCGAAAGAGCTATGTTGAAGAAAAGCGGAAAGCGGAAAGTGGAAAGCGGAGGGGACGTGTACAGTAGTATAGCCGAAAGGAGGGTTTTTGGAAGGGTTTTTTTGAACAGTTGGGAAGAATTTTGGGGGCCAGCGGGTTGCAGGTTGGAGAGGCGAGGGGAGAGGAGGCGGGGGGGCGATTGGGGGAGGGGTTTGATGAGCTGACCGGGCGGCCTAGCGTTGGACGTCCAGGCGGCCGTGGCGGAAGTGGCCGTCGAGGGGAAGGGCCGTCTTGATGCCCGGGTCGTCGGTGACGATTGTGAGAAAAGCGGAAAGCGGAAAGTGGAAAGCGGAGGGGACATGTACAGGAGTATAGCCGAAAGGAGGGTTTTTGGAAGGGTTTTT
>JAAYCB010000175.1 GCA_012744395.1 Pirellulaceae bacterium | reverse complement strand
GGGGTTCCCAAGCCGGAGCTTGGGAACCAGAGCAGAGTTGACGTCTTGGGGTCGGGTCGGGGTTCCCAAGCCGGAGCTTGGGAACCAGAGCAAGCTGGCGCTTGGGCACCAGGAGGCGGCTGTCAGTATGCCCCGGCCGTCTGCCGCCCCGCCGCGGCGCGCGGCTGCTTGTCAGCCGGGTAGACATACTCCCAGGCTCCCAGCGGTTGACGCGCGCCGTCTCCGCCGAGCGCCTCTGGAACCGACCGGCTCGCGCCGCGGCCAAGCGTCAAACGCGCGACCACCTCTGGCCGCAACCGGTAATTGTGGTCCTCCGGCGACGCGAACAGCGGCTCTGCGATCCGCTGGAAGAGATTCGTCGCCGGATCGAACCGGGCCCCGGCCGGCGGTGAAAACCCGCCGCTGAATCGATTGTGGCGGGCCGCCACGTTTTCCATGGTCGCCCCGGCGCGCACCAGAACAACCCGCTGCTCCGCCTGGCGGTTGCCGCCGTCGCTGACGAGGTTTCCGACCAGCAGCGCCGTGGCTTTCGGGCTGGAGAGTTCCACCACCGGCGCGAGGAACGGCGTGACGATCGTATTGAAGGCGAGCACCAGCGTGCCGTCGTGCTCGCGGCCGCCATCCTGGCCGAAGTGCAGTACCGCGCGGTTGCCTTTTGCAGCCGGGTCCTTGACGATGATGCAGCCGCTGATCACGGCATGGCTGCCGGGGCGCTGCGTGTCGGCGGCGTCGACCAGGTCGAACTCCCGGTTGGCCGAGTCGTGGATGTAGCACGCCTCGACCCGCGTGTGGTGGGCGCGGCTTTTCACATTATGCCCGGTCAGGCTGTGGTGGACTTCGCAGAATCGCAGGACCGCGCTTGTCCCGCCCAGGTAGAGATTGTGATTGTAGCCCGGATTCTCAAGGCTGCCATTGTGGTGGATCAAGCAATGCTCGATCCGCTGGCCGCGGGCGCGGTCGGGCGATCCATCGCCGCCGGACATGATGCCCATGTCGTTGTCGTGGATGTTGCAGCGCCGCACCGTCACGAAGCTGGCCTGGTTGATTCGCACACCGGCGCCATTGTGCGCGCCGTTGCGGGCCCCGGCCAATTCAAACCCTTCGACGAGGCAGCCGTCGGCGCCGGCGTTGAACTGGAAGATCGCCCGGGGCGTGCTCCCCCGTCCTGAATAATCGAATCCCTCGCCGGAGATGCGGACCCAGTTCCGCCCCGCGGCGGGCACGGCGCGGAAAGCGAGCCGCGGCTGGCGAACGAACACGGCCGCCCGGCGGTAGGGTTCGTCGCCCGACAGCGGATGGACGAGAATCTCATCGCCGGCGGCGGCGGCCGCGTTGGCCTCCTCGATTCGGGCAAACCGCTTGCCCGGCCCGACTTCGAGCGTGGCGGCCGAGACGCCGCGCAGCGCGCAACCGGCAACCGCCAGGCAGGCACAAAGCCGACGGAAAGCGACCATGCGATTCTCCTTGGCTGCGAGGTCCAACGAGCTGGCCAGGAATCGGGAGGGGGCCAAGGCGCGGCAGCGCCGCCACTATAGCCGCGGGCAACGGACCGCTCAAGCGCCGCGGAGGTCCCCTCGCCAGAAGCCACCCGGCCGCTGGAAATTGCCGCGTCTCTCGCTCCCAGAGCGCCGCTATCGGCCGGCGGCGGCCCCCGCGGCCACGCGATAGGTCCTTGCCAGGCGCTCTTCGAGTTCCTCGGTCGGCGGTACGGGTTCCAGCACCCCTTCAGCCACCAACCGATCGAAGACGGCCGGCTGGATGAAGCTCCAATCGCCGTAGCCGGTCGCGCGATAGCGGTGGATTTCGCTCCAGGCAACATAGACATGGGAAATCCCGCGAGCGCGCAGCTCGACGGAGATTTCGGAAGCCGGCCGCAGCCCCCCGCTCCGCGGATCGCGGACGATCCGCTCGAAAATCGAGTCGTCGAGCCAGGTGTTGTAGATCACCGGCACTTCAAGATCGAAGACCTGGGCTTCGCCCACCATCAGCACGGCGCCGCCGGCGTTCTCGTTCAAATAACGGTGCCAGGGGTTGACCCGGTCGGGCGCCGTCCGCAGTTCCGCCAGCGGCGCGAAGAACGGGTTATAAGCGCACGGCGCCGCGGTCAGGATGACAAAATTGACCAGGCAACCGGCAGCCATCAGTCCGCGGAGCGGATACTGCCAGGCCTTGCCACGGCACCAGATCGCGCCGCCGCCGGCCAGCAGCGCCAGGATCGGCAGGCCCGGCGTCCAATAGCGGTCGGTCCGCAAGGCGAGCGTCCACCAGGCCCCGATAATGAATACGAAATAGGCCGCCAGCCCCAAGGTGAGCCGCCGCTTCTCGCGGCCGAGCAGGGCCAGCGCGGCCAGCGGCACGACGAGCGGGCTGAGCCAGTCGCTGCCGACCGCCACCCGCCAGAGGTCTTGCCCGAGCGCGCGGACTGTAAAAACATGGGGCTGGTGGACCGCGTTCCACATGGCGCTCTTCTCCGGCGTCCACGTCCGGCCGCCGAACAGCCCGTAGAGCAGCGGGTAGGTGGGGTTGCCCGCCAGGACCCAGTTCTTCGCCAGCCACAACCCGCAGCCGGCCAGCGCCGCCGCGGCAAACAGCAGCGGCGCCAGCCCGGAGCCCGGTTTGCCGCCTTCGCGCTGCCGGCCGACGAAGACCCGCCAGAGAAGCCAGCCGCCCAGCGGGGCCGCGACGAACAGCAGCGCGGTGTATTTGCAGGCCACCGCGCCGCCCGCCAGATAGCCCGACAGCAGCAGCCAGGCGCCGGCCCGGCGGTCCGCGCCTCGCCAGATGAGCAGCGCGTAGGTCGCCGCAAACAGATACATCCCCAGGACGCCGTCGATGAAGCCGTAGGCCGACAGGTTCATGATCCAGGGGGTGGAGAGATAGACGATCGCCGCGATCACTCCGGCCGACGGCGCGTAGAACCGCCGGCCGGCCGCCAGCAGCCCCAGGGCCGTCAGCGGCGCAAACATCGCAATCATCGTTTTGCCCACCAGGGCCCCGGTCCACCAGTCGCCCAGCAGGACCATGCCCAGAAGCGCGTGCATCTCCGCGCCGAGCGCCATGTTGCCGTAGAGATTGTGGGGCAGGAAGGAGATCCGGCCGGCGGCGAAGAACTCCTTGGGCGCCTGCAAGTGGTATTCGCGAACGTCGAATTCGTTGGGCGGGAGCATGCCACCAAGCAGGATGAAGAGTGCGAACACGCCGGCCACCCACAGCCAGCGCCGGCCCAGCGGGGAGGCTTCCGCCGCGGGGGCCGGCGCCGCCCGCGGCGGCCCCTGCGGGCGGCGCTGGCGGACCGCCAGGAAGAACCCGGCCAGAATCACCGGGACCGGGGCAAGCAGCCAGAGGCGGTTGCCGAGCCCTCCCAGCAGGCCCACGGCGAGCGTCCAGGTCGACACAAGGTTCAGGCCGACCGCCGCCGAGAAGAACACCCGCTCCAGTCCGGTTGTCTCTCGATCGATCCGCAAGGCGGCCAGGATCACGTACCCCAACATGCCGGCCGCCGCGAACACGCCGAGGCTGACCGAGAACGGCAGAATCCGATCGAGCGGCGGCAAGCTGCCGGACGCGGAGGACCATTGGGAGACCAGCGCGTCAGGCAGGAGGAGATACATCCCGATCCACTGCCCGCGCATCAGAGCCCCACCGAGGCTCTGCATCGGCTCGGCCATGAAGAACACCAGGTAGAGGCCCAAAGCGGCCAGGACCCAGAGCAGTCCGGGGCATCGGCTGCCGCTGTCTTCCGCGGGCTTCCTCACGGCTTCCCCCTGCTGCCGCCGGTCGCGTGCCGCTGGGCGCGGGAACTCTTGTGCACCGCCTGGATCTGCCAGATGTCGAGCACGCGCATCAGAATGCCGGCGACCACTCCCTGCGAGGCGACGACAAGGCCGAACGTCCCCGTCACCAGTCGCGACCAGTGCATCTGGACATGCCCCGTGGCCGCGTACTCGGCCAGGCCCGGCCAGAGGACGGCAAGCGAGGCCGCGGTGCAGAACGTGATGAAGGCGACCAGTGGCCAGCCCTCGAAGAGCCTGGCAACCAGGACCGGCCAGAAAGACTCGGCGGTCTGCCGCGGCGGCCCGAACCGCGCCATGCGGTGGGCCAGCGCGGTGCCGGCGAGCAGCTGGTAGCCGGCCGAGGCGAGCAGCCCGCAGACGAGAAATCGGTAGATCATCCAGTCTTCCACGCGGCGCTCGGCGATGTAGTATTCCAGGGGGTACGCGGCCCAGAGCATCCCGGCCACGAGGCACACGGCAAAGGCCATCAGGAACAACCGTTCGGGCCGATAGCAGAGGACGTCGTGGAGGATCACCCGCGCGAAGCGGAACCCGTCGGAGACCACCCGCAACTTGCTCTGGCCGACCCGCTGCCGGTAGGGCATGGGGATTTCGACGAGGCGCAAGCCGCCCAGCAGCGCCCGGGCGCTCATCGAGGGGGTGAAATGCAGCCCGGTGGGCAGCGGGTAGAGCCACTCGAGAGCCTCGCGGCGGAGGACCCGCATGCCGCTGGCCGTGTCAGTGATCGACTTGCCGCAGAGCACGCCCAGCAGCAGGGCGAACAGGTGGTTGCCGAACCGCCGCAGCGGCGGCATTTGCGACTCGGGCCCGAGCCGCGAGCCGAGGACGACGTCGGCGTTTTCCGCGATCAGCGTCCGCGCCAGCTCGCCGAACAGCCGCGGATCGCAGGTGCCATCCGCATCGAGAAACCCGACCAGCGAACCGCTACCCTGGCGAAAGCCCTCCATCAGCGCCGCGCCGTAACCCCGGTTCTCTTCAAACACGATCAGCTGCACGCCGTCGATTCCGCGGACGATCTCGACGGTGCCGTCCGTCGACCCATCGCTGACCACGATGATCTCGATGGCGGACACCCCGGAGCGCTGTTTGACCTGGTCGGCCGCCGCCAGGCAGGCGGAGACCGTCCCCCCGATCGCCTGCTCCTCGTTGAGCGCGGGAATCACAATCGTTAGGGTGTGGGAAGAGGACTCGCTGGGCATGGCGTCCGGCCTTCGCCTCTGAAGGTTTTTCGATCGTTCCCGGCCATGCCTCGCCCGGATCAAGCTATGCTTCCCTAGCGAGCCGACTCGCGGCAATTCCGGATATGCCCATTGTAACACGCGTGAGGCGCGTGAGGAGATTGGAGCGAACGATGGCCGCCCAAGGTAGATTGCAGGGCATTTTCACGCCCAACATGGTGCCCTTGGACTCCCAGGGCGCGATCGACGAGCAGGGGCTGCGAGACTACGTCGACTGGCTGATCCAGCGGGGCGTGCACGGGCTGTATCCAAACGGCTCGACGGGCGAATTCACGCGGTTTACCCCCGAGGAACGGCGGCGGATCATCCGCATCATCATGGACCAGACCGCCGGCCGCGTTCCCGTCCTCGCCGGGGCGGCGGAGGCCAACGTCCGCGAGACGCTGGCCGCCTGCGAATACTATCACGGCCTGGGGGTCCGGGCGGTGGCGATCGTCTCCCCCTACTACTACCGGCTCAGCCCCGACAACGTCTATGCCTATTTCCGCGAGATCGGCCGCAACACGCCGGTCGACGTGACGCTCTACAATATGCCGATGTTCGCCTCGCCGATCGACGTACCCACGATCCAGCGCCTCAGCGAAGAGTGCCCGCGGATCGTGGCGATCAAGGATTCGTCGGGCGACCTGCCGCAGATGATGCGGATGATCGCGGCCGTGCGGCCCAACCGGCCGGACTTCAGCTTCCTGACCGGCTGGGACTCCGTGCTCATGCCGATGCTCCTGGTGGGCTGCGACGGCGGGACGAACGCCGCCAGCGGCATCGTGCCCGAGCTGACCCGGAAGCTCTACGACGCCACGACCGGCGGCCGCATCGAGGAGGCGCGCAACTTGCAGTATCTCGTGCAGCGGATCTTCGACGTCCTCCTCTTGGGCGCCGATTTTCCCGAAGCCTGCCGCGTGGGCATCCGGCTCCGCGGCCTGGCGATCGGGCCGGGCCGCCAGCCCCTCTCCGAGCGGCACCAGGCCAAGCTGGCCGAATTGGAGCCGCTGCTCCGCAAGCTGCTCCAAGAGGGCGGCATCGCCTGCGGCCAGCCGGCCGGCGACCGGCTGACCCCGCAGGAGATCGGCCAGGTCGTGGCCTCCGTGCTGCAAACCCTCCGGTCGCGAGGCGCGGTCTAGCCAAGATCATGGCCCGCGTCGACGTGGCGGCCGCCGGACGGGTTTTCAACCCGCCTGGCCGACCGCAAGCCAGAGCGCGACCCGCACCGCCCGATCGAACTCCGGCAGGCAGACCCGCTCTGCGGCCGTGTGGGGATTGACCTGGCCGCAGCCCAAGGTCACGGTGGGAATCCCCCGCGCG
>JAAYCB010000174.1 GCA_012744395.1 Pirellulaceae bacterium | reverse complement strand
GAGCCGAACTTGATCGTCGAGCTCTGCTCGAAGTAGTTGCGGGTGATCGTCGTTTCCGACGTTTTGAAATCATCGGAGGGTTCCCATGCGAATTCGATGGCGCGGCCTTGAGCTTCCAAGTCAAGTGGCCTGCGACAAAAACACCCTGACGGCGACTTACGGCAAGTTCATCGCCGAACCGTTCGAGCGCGGATTCGGGGCGAGCATCGGCAACAGCCTGCGCCGCGTCATGCTCTCGAGCCTCGAAGGCAGCGCGATCACGAGGATTCAGCTGCACAGCGCTCAGCACGAATTCACCACGCTCCCCGGCGTCGTCGAAGACGTGACCGAGATCGTGCTCAACGTCAAGGCGCTGATCGTCAGGAACCACAGCCCGCAAACCCGCGTCCTCCGCGTCGAGCGGAACCAGCGCGGCGTGATCACCGGCGCCCACGTCCAAACGGACAATTTCGTGGAAGTCATTAATAAGGACCATGTGCTGGCCACGTTGACCGACGACGTGCCGTTCGTGATGGAGATGGTCGTGGAAAATGGGCGCGGCTACGTGCCCGCGGCCGAGCAGATCGAGCAGGTGCAGGAAATCGGCACGATTCCCCTCGACGCCGCGTTCAGCCCGGTCGTCCGCGTCCGCTACGATGTCGAAGAGACCCGGGTCGGCCAGAAGACCAACTACGACAAGCTGACCTTCGAAATCTGGACGGACGGCTCGATCGGGCCGGAAATGGCCCTGGTCGAGGCGGCGAAGATTCTCCGCAAGCATTTGAACCCGTTCGTCCAATACACGGAACTGGGAAGCAAAATCCATGCGGAAGCCAGGGCTTCCGGGGCAATCGGGCTCGACCCGGCGACCGAGGCCAAGCTCTCGATGAGCCTGGCGGAGTTGAACCTCTCGGTCCGGGCGACGAATTGCCTGGAGTCGGAGAACATCCGCACCGTCCGCGACCTGGTGTCCTGCGCCGAGGATCAGCTCCTGGAGGTCCGCAACTTCGGCGAAACGACGTTGAATGAAGTCCGCGAGAAGCTCGCCGATTTCGGCCTGCGGCTCGGCATGCGCGTGCCGCCCGCGTCGACGAACCTGCTCTGACAAGAACGGCCCCGCGCGGGCCGATCCGGACCGCCAGTCGCCCCCCCGGCGGGCGATACGCCCCGGGGCCGCATCCTGCAAAACACCTTTTTCAGATCGATTCAAGAACCATGCGACACCGCAACAAAGGCCGCAAGCTCGGCCGCAACCCGAGCCATCAAAGGGCCCTGCTGAGGAACCTCGCCTCGGCGCTGATCCTCACCGAGCGCGACGCCGAGCACGACGAGAATGCCCCCAAGGTCAAGGGGCGGATCGTGACCACCCTGCCGAAGGCGAAAGAGGTCCGCCCCCTCGTGGAAAAGTGCATTACGATCGCACGGAAAAGCCTGCCCCATCAGGAGGCCGCCGAGCGGCTCGATTGCGGCGCCGAGCGCGGCTCGGACACATGGCGCGCCTGGCGCAACAGCCCCGAGTGGCAGAGCTGGAATCAGGCGGTTGCGCCTGTGGTCGCCGCGCGGCGGCGAGCCCTCAAATTGCTCGGTGACAAGAAGGCCGTCGAGATTCTCTTCGAAGAATTGGGGCCGCGGTTCGCTGATCGGCCGGGCGGTTACACGCGAATCCTGAAGCTGGCCACCCCCAGGCTCGGCGACGCGGGGCCGCAGGCGATCCTCGAGTTTGTCGGCGTCCGCGACCGCGTCCGCGAGAAGAGTCAAAGGCCCGTCTTCGACGAGGAGACCGTGGCCGATGAAGACGTCACGAACGAGGAGGCCGCCGGCGAGTCGCCCGATACGGTGGACGAGGCGGCCGGCGACCAGCCGTCCTCCGACGAGCCGGAACAGCAATAGCCGCCGGGCACAAGCGGTTGGCGAATCACCCAAGGGGCGCGGCCCCCTCGAAGGCGGCGCCCCTTGGCCCGTTCTTGGCCCTACAATCAGCCGTCAGCCGTCAGTGGGCCGTCGATGGGAATCTTCTGAGTGGGACACAAGAGGCTGCTTTGCGCGGAGCGCGTGTCACAACACAGCCTTCCCGTCGGCGCGGAGCAGCGCACCTGGACTCCGAGCACCGCGCAGCCAGACAGGCACTCCCCGAAGAGGCCCCGGATTGGGCCGCGCGCCAATCAGCCCGTCCAGGGTGGCGAAAGCGCGGCTAATCCGAGTTGGCCTGGCTCACGCGTCGGGTGCCGTTGGCGCGCGACGGCCGAAAGCTGACGGCGGATGGCTGACGGCTGACGGCTGACGGCGGATGGCTGACTACTGAAAGCCATGTTACAAATTCGTTACACGCGCCCGCGGTCTCCCCTGGTAAAGTGGTGAATATCAGGGCTCGTTGCGTCAACGGCCCGGTTCTTCCAACACTCCTGTCAGGAGGCATGCCATGACCCGTATCGCAGGGCGAACGCGTTTCGGTTGTTCTCTCGGATTGGCCGCCTTGCTGGCGGCTGCCTTGGCGCCGGCGCGGATTGCCGGCGGCGCTGAACCGGAGCGTGTCCCGGGCCGCGCTGAGGGCCGCGCGGCGCCTGAGGCGGAACAACCCGCCGGGCTCGCGGCCGACTTCAAGAATCCCCATATCTGGCAGCCGCAGACCACGTCGGTGGCGGTGTTCAAGAACGGGCTGGGATTCTTCATCCGCCAGGGCGACGTTGCCCTGCGCGACGGCTGGTGCCTGGCCAGCCAGGTGCCGCCGGCCGTCTTCGGGACCCTGGCGATCTACGCCATCGACCAGCGGCAATCGATCGACATGGTCGGGTCTGGCCCCGGTGAACTCGTCGAGTTCGACGGGCGCGACGCGGCGGATGACGAGGCGGCGCGGCGGGCGCGATTGGAGCCGGCGATTGGCTTGAAAGTCGAGCTCCGCTACCAGCACCGTGGCGAGCAGCGCGCCGCCGCGGGCAGACTCCTCTCCGTCGGCCCGCAGTTCGCCGTCCTCGACGACGACCAGCAGGCGCTCGCGGTGCCGATCGCCGGTCTCAAGCGGATGCAGATCCTCGATCTGCCGCTTCGCGTCCACGTGGCCGCGGATGACAAGAAGCCCGTGGGCAAGTCGAAGATCGGCATGGCCTACCTCCGCAAGGGCATCACCTGGATTCCCGACTACACGCTGGAAATCGTCGACGAACAGACCGCCCGGCTGACGCTCCGAGGCACGCTCGTCAACGAGGCCGAGGACCTGATCCACACGGACGTGCACCTCGTGGTCGGCGTGCCCCACTTCGTCCACACCGATTACCTGGCGCCGGTCGCTGTCGGCCAAGTGATCCGCACGATCGGCGCGGCGGTCGCCGCCAACGTCCCCCAGCAGGCCATGACCCAGCAAATCATCAGCCGAGCGGGCATCGTCTCCAACGCCGCCGTGGCGCCGCAGTTCAACCAACCGCCCGGGGCCGCCGACCAGCCGGTCGAACCGCCGGGCGACCTCGGCGCGGCGATCGGGAAGCTCCCCGAGCTGGCCGGTCCCGCGGGAACCGACTACACGGTCTACACGGTTTCGGACCTGACGCTGCGGCGCGGGGAAAAAGCGCTTCTCACGCTGCTCGCCCAGACGATCCGCTACGGCCACGTGTATCGCTGGTCGCCTCCGGAGAAGATGCGGCACTTTCTCGTGCTCCACAACGACTCGCCGTCGGCCTGGACCACCGGCCCATGCCTGGCGATCGACGGCCACCGCCCCTTGAGCGAAGACCTGCTCTATTACACCCCCAAGTCGGGCAAGTCGGAGCTCGAAGTCACGACGGCGATCAACGTGGTCCACGAGAAGTCCGAGCAGGAGGTCGATCGCCAGCTGAAGATTCATTCCCCAAGCCCGAGCGTCAGCTACGACCTGGTCACGCTCGCGGGCACGCTGCGAATCCGCAACTTCGATCCCCAGCCGGTGGAGATCCTGATCGACAATCCGGTGCCCGGCAAACCCACCGTCGCGAGCGGAGGTCAGATGTCGCTCTCGCCCGATGAACTCAAACTGGCCGAGCGGCGCGGAATGATCCGCTGGAGTCTCAAGCTCAAGCCGGGCGAGGAGAAGACACTCACCTATCGCTACGAGCGCTACGTCCCATCGCGCTGACAAGATTGCCGCAGGATGGTCGAGAGCGGCCCGATTCCAGGCGGCTGCAGCGGCCAACAATTGTCTCCTTAAACCGAATACATCCACACGGCCAACGCGGCAGCGCCGCCCCACGATCAGCCAACGGCGGGGTGACGCGACGGGCCGGGAGTTTCCCTCCCGGGAATACCATGACACGCCAGATTCTCGTCGTCGAAGATGATGCGGCCATTCGCCGCGCGGTGGCCGACGCGCTGCGGTTTTCCGGCTACGCGGTGATCCAGGCGGCGGATGGAACGGGCGGCCTGGAGGCAGCGCGGTCGCGGCAGTACGACTTGCTGCTGCTCGACCTGGTGCTTCCGGGACGCGATGGATTCGAGATTCTGGCCGAGGTGCGGCGATTGCGCCCCGCCATGCCCGTGATCCTGCTCACCGCCCGAGGCGACGAAGCCGACCGGGTCCGCGGACTCCGCGACGGCGCCGACGATTATGTCGTCAAGCCGTTCAGCGTCAAGGAGCTGCTCGCGCGGGTCGAGGCGGTCCTCCGCCGGTCGGCCGAACGACCGGCCGACCTGGCGGAGATCGCCGTTCCCGGCGGCTGCATCGATTTCAGCCGCCGGGAGGTCCGCTTCGAGGACGGGCGCTGCCAGGAATTGTCGCAGCGCGAGATCGAATTGATCCGGTACCTGGCGATCAACGCCGGCAGAACCGTCTCCCGCGAGGAGATCCTGGCCAACGTCTGGCGAATCTCGCCCCAGGGGATCGCCACGCGGACGATCGACATGTGTATCGCCAGGCTTCGCGAGAAACTGGCCGACGATCCACAACGGCCCACCATCCTGGTCACGGTGCGGGGCAGAGGATACAAATTCAATCGGAGCGTCTCTTGTTAGTACAAGGATCGAAAGCAGGGCAACGGGCCGGGAGACCCGTTCTACGGGCGGCAAACGAAGGGCAACGGGCCGGCAAACGAGGGGCAACGGGCCGGGAGACCCGTGCTACGGGATCGGACGTTGAGGGCAATGAAGCGTTCCTGGCATATCTGGCTGCCGTTCATCGCGTGCTTCACCCTGGTCATGGCGGCCATGGGCTGGGCGACGTGGACTGCGCTGAGGCTGGAGCGGGCGGAGTCGGCGGCCCTGCGGGCCGCCGCGATTGAGGAAAACGTCCGCCTCGCCCTCTGGCGGATGGACTCCGCCCTGGCACCGATCGTGGCACAGGAGAGCGCCCAGCCGGTGTCGGCATACCGGAGCGCGGACCCCGCGGGGGACTCGGCGAGGCGGCTCTCCCCCTCGGCCTTTCTGGCCTACCCCTCGCCGTTTGTGCGGGTGCATTTCCAGTTCGGGCCCGATGGACGGCTGAGCTCGCCCGAGGTGCCGGCGCGGCCGATTCCGAGCGCGTCGCCGGAGGGCCGCTCGTTCCAGGCAATCGAGGCGTTCTCGCGGCGCCTGGAACATCTCGCCCGCACGGTCAAGCCCGACCAGCTCATGGCGCGGCTCCCCGCACCGGGCGTTCGGGCGGCTGAGCCGTTCCAGCCGGATCGTCGCCTGGCGCAATCAGAACCGATCGCCAAGGGGGGCGAACTGGAGCGCGCCGAGCCGTTCAGCCGCGGCAACATCGAGTTTCGCAAGCGAGGCGCTATCGTCTCCAGCAGCAATGTCATGGCCCAGACCCAGGTTCTCATGCAGAACGCCGCCGTCCTGCCCCCGGGCCAGCCGGGCATCGATCCTTCTGAGGCGAGCGGGGTCCCGATGACGCCGCTCTGGATCGGCGAAGACCTCTTGCTCGCGCGCCGCGTGTCGCTCAGCGACGGCTCCTACCTTCAAGGCTGCCTGCTCGACTGGCCCAAGATCGAAGCGTGGCTGGTCAGCCTGGCGGCCGACCTGGTCCCGGGCGCGTCGCTTGAACCCCTCGCCCAGGCCAATGAGGCAAGCCAGCCGCGCCAGTTGGCCGCGCTGCCGGCACGCCTGGTCCCCGGCGATTGGCTGCCGACGATCCCGTCCGACCGTTGGCCCACCCAGGTGTCGCTGGCCATCGCCTGGACGGGCGCGGCGCTGGCGGTGGCGGCCGTGGGACTGCTTCTCTGGGGGGTCCTGCGGTTGAGCGAGCGGCGGGCGACGTTCGTTTCGGCGGTCACCCACGAGCTCCGCACTCCCCTGACCACCTTTCAGATGTACACCGAGATGCTTGCAGAGGGGATGGTCACCGACCCGCGGGCGCGCCGCGAGTATCTCCAAACGCTCCACCGGGAGGCGGGCCGGCTCACCCACCTGGTCGAAAATGTCCTCGCCTACGCTCGCCTGGAACGGGGCCGCAGCGATGGGCGGATCGAGTGCCTGCCCGTCGGGCAGCTCCTCCAACCGATTGCCGACCGGCTCGCCGGCTACGCCGGCCAGGCCGGAATGCACCTCGAAGTCGAAATCAGCGAGCTGATCCAAGACGACCCGATCCTGGCGAATCCCTCGGCGGTGGAACAGATTCTGGTCAACTTGGTCGACAACGCGTGCAAGTACGCCCAAGGGGCCGCTGATCGGCGGATCCATCTCGCGGTCGAGCGGGTCGGCGACCAGGTGGAGCTCCGGGTCCGCGACCACGGGCCGGGAATCTCCGCCGCCGAGCATCGCCACCTCTTCCGCGCGTTTTCCAAGTCCGCCGCCGCCGCTGCACGGAGCGCGCCGGGAGTCGGCCTCGGACTGGCGCTGAGCCGGCGGCTCGCCCGGAGAATGCAGGGCGAACTTTTCTGCCGCAGCCTGCGTCCTGGGGAAGGTGCGTGCTTCGTCCTGGTTCTCCCCTGCGGCGGCGGCCGGTCGTAAACGGCGCCGCCGCGCTGTCGGCGGATGGGGCTTTCATGGGCTCCAGCCAATTTTCAAAGATCGTCAAGGTTCCACGTGGACCGAATGCCGATGATTCGATACGATAGACCGAATGCACCTGGCGCGTGGGTCTTGAAGAACAGGCTGCCGGGGCGGTCGGTGGGGACAATGTTCGGCACCGGTTCAAGGGGCGATTTCCAGTGGCCGAGCAGCGGGCGACGCTTGGCTTCGTTCTGGCAGCGGATTCCGGACCTTGGACCTTGGACCGCACCCGGCGTTCGGTCCGACCGTTCCTGAAACAGCCTCACCAAGATGCGAACCTCCCGTCAATCCCGACTTGGATAAAGCCCGCGGATCTACGGTGTTCTGGCAGAGTACAAGATCGGGCTTGATTGGCGATGGAAAACGGATGCGTCCGCGGTGGCGACCCCCATCGGAGTCTGCGCAAGGACCTGGTTGCCGGCCATGCCGAGGGGGCGGCCGCCGGCGGGATGACCGGCCTGGGCGAGACCTACCTGCCGGCGTTCGCCCTTGCCGTGGGGCTTGGCGAGATCACGGCGGGTCTGGTGGCCAGCCTGCCCTTGCTGGTCGGCGGTCTCATGCAGACCTTTTCCCCCCTGGCGATCCGCCGGTTGGGCTCCCATAAGCGGTGGGTCCTCCTCTGCGCGCTGGTCCAGGCGTTTTCTTTCGCTCCGCTGGCCTTGGCGGCGGTCGCCGGGCGGATTTCCACCGCCGGAATACTGATCGTGGCGGCCGTCTATTGGGGAAGCGGTCTGGCCATCGGCCCGGCCTGGAATACCTGGATGGGCGCCCTGGTGCCCCGACCGCTGCGGGCCCACTTCTTCGCCTACCGCACGCGGATGATGCAGCTGGCGGTGCTGGCCGGATTTGTCGTCGGCGGCTGCTTGCTCCAATGGGCCAGCCACCGGGGCGCCGCCACGTACGCCTTCGCCCTGATCTTCCTCGGAGCCGGTCTCTGCCGGCTGGTCTCCTTGGGAATGCTCGCCCTTCAGAGGGAGCCGCTGCCACTTCGGGCTGGGCGACCGTCCGCCTCGATCGGCAAGGTGCTGGCGAGGATTCGCCACGCCGGCAGCGGCCAGCTCGTGCTCTACCTGGTAGCCGTACAGGGCGCCGTCCAGATCGCCGGACCGTTCTTCACCCCCTTCATGTTCGAGTGGCTGGGGCTCTCCTACCTCGGCTACATGATCCTGATCGCCACGGCATACGCCACCAAAATCGCCATGCTGCCCGCCTGGGGCAGCATTGCCCACCGCCTCGGCGCCCTGCGGCTGCTGTGGATCGGCGGGGCGGGCATCGTGCCGGTCTCTGCGCTGTGGATCGTCTCCGACCAGTTCGCCTGGCTCCTGCTGGCCCAGGCCCTCTCCGGCGTCGTCTGGGGCGCGTACGAACTCGGCTTCTTCCTGATGTTCTTCGAGTCGATCCCCGAAGAAGAGCGGACCGGCGTGCTGACGTTCTACAACCTCGGCAATACGACCGCCTGGGTGCTCGGTTCGACTCTCGGCGGGCTTGTGCTCCTCAGCCTGGGGACCGGCCCGTTGGGTTACCTGCTGCTGTTCGGCATATCCTCGGTCGCTCGAGCGTTTGCCCTGCTGCTGCTCAGGCGGGTGCCGGCTCCGCAGCCCGCGGCCCCCCGCATCCCCATCCCAGCGATCGCCGTTCGGCCAATCACCGCCTCGATCGATGCCCCGGCTGTTCGCCTTGCGGAAGTGTCCGTCAGCACGGCGCCCGTCCCGGCGTCGAACCCGGCACTTGCAGCGGAGCTGGCGCCCAGCCCGACCCTCGGGCCGGCGACGGAGCCGGCCGGCGACCTGGCAACGGCATCCTGACTTGTCTTGCGTCGGGCGAGGTGTCCGGGCATTGCCCCCGCGGCACAACCGCTCGCGGACCGTGCCGCCTCGACGCAAATCGAGCCCTGCCGCGACCCGTCACGCCGGGGCCACGGCCCCCTCGTGCATCGAGACAGCCCGCCGGCGGTTGCCGAACGCGCCGCCGCGGCGCTGCCTACGGGGCGAACTTGACCTTCGCCAGGTAGATGCTCGTCTTCCCTTCATGGCTCGAATAGTAGCTGACCCACAACAGCCCCTCGTGCCAGGCGAGCCCCGCATAGCTCGTGTCGCCGCCGGAGGGGAGCGTGAGAAACTCGGCAAGCGTTCCTTTTTCCGTATCCAGCCAGCAGAGCGCGGTGCGGACCTTGCCGTCGTAGAGTCGCACGGCGGCGACAAAACGCCCATCGGCGAGACGGATCATCTGCGGTCCGCCGATCCGCACGCCGAGGTCCTTCCACGACCACTCCGTGTAGGGCGGCTTGGCCACGCCGAGTTGGGCCGTGCTCGAACCCCCGTCGCGCCGCAGCAGGCAGTAGCACGTGTCGTCGTCCAGAAAGACCATCGAGGTCTCGTTCGGATAGCCTTCGCGGAAAGCGCTTTCCACCAGCGGATCGAATCGCCGCCCGTCACGGCTTGCATAGAGACGCAGATTGTGGTTGTCGTTCCGGCAGCCGTAGCCAAATCCGTAGGCCGTCCCCTTGTGCCAGGTGATCCGCCAGAGCCAGTAGTCGCGGTCGGCGACTTCATGGCGCGCGCTCCAGCTCTTGCCGTCTTCCGACAGCCACGTGAGGGATTGGTGCTTGTAGCCGACCGGCCGGTTCATCGCTTCGGCGCCAGAGAGCATCAGCCGGCCGCCCGGCGCGACGGTGATCTTGGCGTCCCGGAGGTCGGAATTCTCGGAGGTCAGCAAGGCGGCCGATTCCCAGTCCTCGCCGTCTTCCGAGGTGATCACGCGGAGCGCGCCGTCGGGCGAAACATGCCCCTGGCCTTCCCGAAACACGCAGAACCATCGGTCCTGGAACCGCACCAGGTCCGTGAAGGCGTTGTGCGGCGCCTTGTTCCAGATGCACTTCACCTCGACCAACTCCGCCGCCCGCGGAGAGTCATCCGCGGCAAGAGCGGCAACAGTCGCGGGCAGACTCCCGATCAATGCCAGGGCAACGAGGCGTTTCATGAGCGTCTCCTCAAAACAGGTTTGGACGTGGCGATAGACTCCCTCCAAGGGCGTGGCGACCGCCCGGCGGGACAGGTCTTCACTTTCGACACCCTCCCCGGGCCCACCGCTTCCCTGTGCGCGGCTGCGGTTCAAGACCGGCGCCCAGGTTAAAAACCCGGGTCTGGTTCGCGGCTGCCGCCAGGGCGGCCTGGGGTCACGGGGAAACCAGCGAGGCGGCGACCTTCTCGAAAAAGGCCACGGATCTGGCGTGCGTCTCCAGCGGTTCGTTGGTGGTCCGCTCCCATTCGATGCCGAAATACGGCTTCTGAACGCCGAGCCGCTTGACCTCGGCCAGGATCTCGGCGATCCGCCCCTTGCCTTCGCCCCAGACGACGTCGCCCGCCTGGGGGATGCCGAACTGGTCGAGGTCCTTGAGGTGAAACGTCTTCACCCGCGAGCCGATCTGCTTGAGCATCTCGACCGGTTCGAGCCCCGAGCGGCACCAGTGGCCGGTGTCGCAGCAGAACCCCATCCTCTCCGAGCGGCCCTTCATGGCGGCCAGGCCCGTTTCCGGGTTCCAGAAGCCCGACGGCTTCGGGTGGTTGTGCAGGGCGAAATCGACCTTGTGCTTCTCGGCCAGTGAGTCGATGTATTCGAACAGGTCCGCCGGCGGTTCGCCGACGATCACCTCGAACCCCATGTCGGCGGCGAACTCGAACGCTGCTTCGGCCGTCGGGCGATTGCCCATCGCGCTGTAGAGGCCGATCATCTTCACGCCGCAGTCGCCGGCCTTGGCCTTCAGCTCGCCGCGGAGAGCCGTTGAAAGCTCGGGGCTGGTTGTCGCCTGCGGATGTTTCGGGCTGAGCTTCTGCCAGGCGAACATCTCGGCGTAGCGCAGCCCGGTGGCCGCGATCCTGTCGAGCGCTTCGAACGCCGTCAAGGCGCGGAACGTGTATGCGGAGAAACCGACTCGCCAGCCGAGCTTCTCCACGTTGGGCAGGCCTTTGACCAGCGGTTCGGCGGCCAGGGCGGGACCGAGCCCGATGCCGGCCAGGCCGGCGGCCGCGCCGGCGGCAGCGGTTCGGGCAAGAAACGCGCGACGATCGATGGAGGTCATGGAAGGTGCTCCTGGAATTGAGAAATGCAGATCAGACTTCTTGACGGCCGTGCCGCGCAAGCGGGGCGACCGCGAGGGTCCGCCCGCACAGGCGAAGTATCGCACACGGCGCGGGCCGTGTCCAGAATTCGCCCTTGGCCCAGCCGGCGTCGCCGCGGCCCTCCAGGGCTTGAGCGGCCGGGCCGGTGGCGCCCGGCAGCACCTCGACCTCCTCGAGAGTCTGGCGGTCCTCGCTCTTGGCGGCGACTTGCGAACCACTTCTTGAACCGAGCCAAGCATAGCAGCCAACGGCAAGGCGTACCGCGTCGTCTCATGATCCGCCCCGCGAGGAGTGCAGGTGGAGAGTTCCATTCCGCCAACCGTGCCGGCCCGGCGCGATCGGCACGATCTGGCCATCCAGGGGCCCGCCCCGGAAATCGCCGACGGACTGGCCGGACGTTGCCCGTCATTTTCGGGCCGCGGGTCTTGCACTACCAGAGCGCTCGGCATCAGAATATGGCAGAAGCCGGGCCGGCGGCAAGACGTTCGCGGAAACGGCGGCCCCGCCGGCCGCGGGCCAGCTTGCCGCGGAGAATTCGCCCAGCCAGGATGCAAACAGGAGTTCTTCCCTCATGATGCCACTTTTCACGGCATTGTTGCCGGGCGCGAACCGCGGGGCATGGATCGCCCTGGTGTGGCTGATGCTGCTGCCGAGTCTTGCCCGGGCGGAGCACGAAGGCGAAGTGCAGATCCTGCTGCTTGGCGACAGTGCGACCGAGGCCAGCATCCCCCGCAAGATCGCGCCTCAAGAAGCACAGTTCGAGGACGTGGTCCGCATCCTGCTCGCCGCCGCGGGCGACTTGCCGCCGACGAATGTGATCAATTCCGGGCTTAGCGGCGAGTTCATCCGCCGCTTGCTGGATTCCGGGCGATACGACCGCGCGGTCGCGAAGCGGCCCGGTCTGGACTACGTCTTCATCCGCTGCGGCGGCAACGACTTCAAGAAGCGCGAGAACTTCGAGGTGAACTTCCCGAAGGATTACCATGAGCTGCTCGCCGGGCTGCGCCGCGACCATCCCGCGGCCGTCCTTTTCCCCACGACCAACATACCCTGGGGCACCGATCTTGAGGACGAGACGGCGAAATTCCTCGCGCCGATCATGCGCGAGAAGTTGCGGAGGCAATGATTGCCCGTGCGAAGAGTGCTCGTTTCAGCTGCAAAACCAAGGAGCGCGCGATGAAGAAGACTGCCAAGAACAGCCAGGCGTGTCGGATCACCCGGCGCGAGATGGTCGGCGCCTCGCTGGCCGCGGTCGGCGCGATTGCCGGCGCGCCGGCCTTTCTGCGGGGCCAGCACCTCAACAACAAACTGAACATCGCGATGATCGCCTGCGGGGGGCGTGCCCTGGCGAACATGAACGGCGATGGCGGCCGCCGTCGCCGCGAGGGAGGCGGCCAGGCCGCGGCCGGCCCTCCGACGGGCATTCCGGCCGAGAACATCACCGTCCTCTGCGACGTCAACCAGACGGCCGTCGACGCCGCGGCCCAGAGATTCCCGAAAGCCAAGACGTACAACGATCTCCGGCGGGTGTTCGACAGCCCCAAGGACTTCGATGCGGTGATCGTCAGCACGGCCGAGCAGACCCACGCGCTGGCAACCTATCTGGCGCTGACGCACGGCAAACACGTCTACTGCGAAAAGCCGCTGACCCACGACGTCTGGGAGGCGCGGCTGATTCGCCAGACCGCCGCGAAGCACCCGCACCTGGCCACGCAGACCGGCAACCAGGGCCACGCTTCGCCCGTCCGCCGCCAGATCAAGGAGCTGCTGATGGCCGGCGCGATCGGGCCGGTCCGCGAGGTGCACGTCTGGGCGGGCCGCGCCTGGGGCTTGCAGAGCGCGGCGGCGGCGGAGAAATACGACAAGCCGCACGGATTCTACAACGGCATCCAGATCACGGACCGGTTCAAGGAAGAGATGCCCGTCCCGCCGAACATCGACTGGGACCTGTGGATCGGGCCGGCGCCGATGCGGCCGTTCCATGCGACGTATCTGCCCGGCCCGCGCTGGTACCGCTGGTGGGATTTCGGCAACGGCACGATGAGCGATCTGGGCGGCCACGACAACGACGTCGTCTTCCAGGTGCTCGACATCCGCCAGCCGCTCTCGATCGAGTCGGTCAGCCCGATGGGCAAGGCCCACCCGGAACTGGCGCCGGCGTCGATGACCGTGACCTACCAGTTCGCGGCCCGCGGCTCGGCCCCGCCGCTGAAGCTCGTCTGGTACCAAGGCGAGGGCCGGCCGCCGCAGTTCGACCCGAGCATCATGGGCCAGCGGGCCCAATTGTTCATCGGCGATGAGGGGATGCTCTACAACGGCGGGGGCGGCGGGCCCAAACTGCTGCCCGAAGAGAAGTTCAAGGATTACCCGATGCCGCCGGAGACGCTCCCCCGTTCGCCCGGCCACTACATCGAATGGATCCAGGCGTGCAAGGGCCAGGGGCCGGCGCCGGGGTCGAACTTCCTCTATTCGGGCTGGGTCACCGAGTCGAACCACCTGGGCAACGTCGCCTACCGGACCGGAAAGAAGCTCGACTGGGACTACGTCAACCTGCGGGCAACCAACGCCCCGGAAGCCGACCAGTTCATCCGCCGCCCGTACCGGAAAGGCTGGGACGGCATCTTGACCGCGGCCGAGACTCGTTGAACCGGCTTCGCCGGACCCGTCGCACTAGGGGAGACCACGTATGATGCGTTGCCTGCTGATGATCGGGGCGTTGTTTTTCCTCGCCACCCGTTCGGCGCTGGGCGCCGAGAACCTGGTGGAAAACCCTTCGGCCGAGGAAGCGGCCGCCAGCGGCGCGCCCAAAGGTTGGGGGAGGTACGTCGGGGCGGGCGGAGTGCGACTGGCCCAGGCGACCGATGAGCAGCACTCCGGCGAGTCGGCGGCCTGCCTGGAGCTGAACAGGTGGTACACGCCGCCGGACAAACAGGACTCGCCGGAGAACCGCAGCGCCAGTGGCGCGCTGATCCTTGCGGAAAACGACGGCTATCGGGCCGGCGGCGCCTTGCCCTGCGTTGCCGGCGCGCGGTACGCCTTTTCCTTCTGGTACAAGGGCACGATCCCCTCGGCCAAGGTGATCGCGACCGGTTGGCCTTCCCAGGATGCGGGCTCCGAGGAGCGGATCACCATCCCGGTTCGCGCGGCGGCGTTGCGGCCCGGCGATCAATGGCAGCAGTCTGCCGGCAGCCTCCGCATCCCCGCCGGGGTCGCACGGTTCGTCGTGTTGATCCTCGCCTCGGGGCATGAGAGCAAGGGTTTCCGGCTGGGCAGACTCTGCGTCGACGACGCCCGGCTCGAGGCCAAGCAGTTCCCCGATGGCCAACTGCGCGGCGTCTGGTGGGGGTTCGTCAAGGCCGAGGAGGCCGACGCCGGGCGACGCGAGATCGACGAGAGCCTCGACAAGCTGGGAGCCGCCGGCCTGAACAGCCTGCTGGTCTCGACCTCCTCGCTTTACATCGCCGCCCTGGATCGCCCCGAGTTGCGGCAGGACCAGCCACAGGCCGCATGGGATGCGTTCGGCGAAATCCTTGGGGCGGCGAAGAAGCGGGACATGCAGGTCCACGCCTGGTTCTCGCCCTGGGTCTACAAGAACGCTTCGCGGGCCGTCGAACTGCGCGATCATCCCGAGTGGGCGGCGGTCGACTCCGCCGGCAAGCCCGACGCCAGGGGCCTCTGCTTCATCCGTCCGGAGGTCCGCCAGTTCGAGCTGGACCTGCTTGCGCGGCTCGTCGACCGCTACCCGGACCTGGCTGGAATCCACATCGAGGAGCCGGGCTTCAACTGGGGGGCGGACTACTGCTACTGCGAGCACTGCCAGGCGCTATGCCGCGAGTGGTTCGGGATCGAGATCTGCAACGACCCGGAAGCCGCCCGGCCGACGCTCCACAACCTGGCCGCCTTCATGTCGAGCGACTTCTTCGCACGGCTCCAGGAAATGGTGCTCGCCAGGCGGCCGGGCATGTGGCTTTCGGCCAACGGTTCGGGCGGAGCCAATCCGGACTGGTACATCGGCCGCGATTGGACCACCTGGGCGCGCCGCGGTTACCTCGACTTCTACGTGCCCCAACTCTACACCAAGAGCGTCGACGTGTTCCGGCAACGGGGGCTGGCGACCAAGAGCTGCCTGGGCGACTGCGGCCTGGTGACCGGCATGGCTGCCAGTTGGAGCGGCATCTACCCGGAGCGGCAGGACCCGCAGGTGATCAAGGCCGAGATCGCCGCGGCCCGGGAGCTGGGAGCCCAGGGATTCGTCGTCTTCCACCGCGATCACCTGTACGACGAGCACCTCGCGGCGATCCGGGAGGCCGTGGAAGCCGGCGGGGAGTAATCGACCAGGCCCCGTGCAGGCCACACGAGTCGACCTTGGTTGATCGCCGGGTCAAACCGCAGCCTCAATGCCAGTTTTAGCTGCTATCAAGCGGGGGATTGCTCCACGGATGAGAATTGCCGGTCGCGCAGAAGATGGATGGGCGACCCGTCAGAGCCAGTTTCGAGCTTCCCGATCGGCAGCGCGATCGCTGCTCCGCCACCTTTTGAGCGCGATGGACGGCGAGAACGCCCAATTGCAGGAGTCATGCCTCAACATCCGAGGAGTCTCTCCTTTGCGCCGAATCAGGGGAAACGAAACCGGTGCGGACCCCGCGGCGTGCCGATGGCCTGCCGGCGAAGAGGCCGAGGGCTCCCGGCACGCAGGATCAGTTCCAGCCGTCGTTCTTCCGGCCAGACTTCCGCTGCTCGGTGGGCGTCAGCCTGTCGTTCTGATCGGTGATCTTCAGCTTGAGCGCCAAGCGGGTCAGCAGGGCTGCCTTGTCGGTTCCCAGCTTGGCCATCGCGCGGGCCTTGTGCGCGTCGATCGTGCTTGGCGCGAGTTTGAGAATCTTGGCGATGTCCTCGCGCGAACAGCCGAGACTTGCAAGACGAACGACCTCTTTCTCGCGAGGGGTAAGTCCGGATGCCATAATAGCATGCCCCATGGAAAATAGTTGTTGTGGAAATTTCGATGTGTTATTTTAGTCCATATGACGAAAAACGCAAGCCAATGGGGCTCTTTCTACCCCAAAAAAATAGGCAAACTGCCCGATGAGCCAATTATAGGCCAAGAATCCAATCCGGCGAGGGGGGGACGCGCCTGGACGAACGGGTGACGACGTGGCCGCTCGGCCAGTGAGCCAACCTGCCTGGTCGCGCATGGGGACCACGGAGACGGATGGCCAGGTGCTCGGATTGCGGAGGGGGGGAGGGATCGGGCGGCGAAAGGCAGCCTTTCGCGGTCAATTCCAGCCGTCGTTGCTGCGGCCGGACCTCCGCTGCTCGATGGGGGTCAGTTTGTCCTTCATGTCGGTGATCTTGAGCTTGATCGCCAAACGCGTCAGCAGGGTCACCTTGTCCGTTCCGAGTTTGGCCATCGCCCGGGCCTTGTGGCTGACCACGGTGCTGGGAACGAGTTTGAGGATCCTGCCAATCTCTACGGAAGTGCACCCCAGGCTGGCCAGGCGGACAACTTCCTTTTCCCGAGGTGTAAGTGCTGAGGCCATCGTTTCTGCCCGTGCCAGAGTCGAGAAATGTGTAAAAAGACACCGGGCTCTATTGTACTTGCCGCAATGCAATGCACAACCGATTGGCAATGGGTACTTCTTGTGGTATAATTTATCGTCCGTGAATTACCACCCGAATTAAGTATACAGCACCATCCGTTTGCGGGGACATGCCCTGGTCGGTCGTGCCCGGGGCGAATTTTTGGCGGCATAAACCTCAATACGTCGTGCAGGCGACCGGCGGCCGATTTCCTCAATCACGGCCGGCCGGGACGGCTCGCTGAACCGGGTCTAGACCATGCGGGGGGGGAGGGGGGGTGGGCCTGTCCCATGGCCGAAACCAGCAGTGATGTTGACCGGAGGCGTGGCACCCTTCTGGGGCTGGCCGTTGGCGATGCGCTGGGCGCCGCCGTCGAATTCACGCCCCCCGGCGGCTTCAGGCCGGTGACGGGCTTTCGCGGCGGCGGCCCCCACGGGCTGCCCGCAGGCGCTTGGACCGATGATACGAGCATGGCCTTGGCCCTGGCCGACAGCATCGCCAAAGTGGGCTGGGATCTTAACGACCAGGCCCGCCGTTACGTCCGGTGGTGGCGGAAGGGTGAGTATTCGGTCAACGGTCGCTGTTTCGACATCGGGATCACCACGCAACAGGCGTTGAGCCGGTTCGAGCGGACGGGCGACGCCGGCGCTTCCGGCGAGAGTTCGGAGTGGGCAAGCGGCAACGGTTCGATCATGCGTCTCGGGCCGGTGCCGATTTACGATGCGGGACGGTTTCCGGACCAACTGGAGGGACTGGTCCAGCATTGCATCGATTCCAGCCTCCCCACCCATGCCAGCCCGCAGTGCCGTTCCGCCTGCGGCTACTTCGGCATCGTACTGGCCGGCCTGATTCACGGCATCGACCGCAACGAGGTCCTCGCGGCTGATTGGGAACCGCTCCGGCAACTCAAGACAATCGCGCCCGTTCATCCAGAGATTCTGGCAGTTGCCGAGGGGAGTTTCCGCGAGAAGCAGCCGCCCGAGATCGTCGGCTCCGGATATGTGGTCAGAAGCCTCGAGGCGGCCCTCTGGGCGTTCCACGATGCCGAGGATTTCCGCGAAGCCGTTTTGCGGGCGGTCAACTTGGGCGATGACGCCGACACCACCGGCGCGGTTTGCGGGCAGCTTGCCGGCGCCTGCTGGGGCGAGTCGGGAATCCCGCGGCAGTGGCTGGAAGGCTTGGCCCGGCGGGAGATGATTGAAAAAGCGCTACCTGGATGAGGATGAGTGGCCGAACCGAACGCGGTGCTCAAGGTCCTGGCGGACCTCCGACCGCAGGATCGTGAACGCCGGCAGCGGAGGGCGCCGGAAACCGCGGAACAGCGGCAATTCGTCAGGCAGTGGCCAATCGTCCAACAGGCAACAAGGAGCCACCGCGGAGGGGCGCCTGATCCGGCAACTCCGCTTCCGCGCTATCCGGCGGGCGCGGGCTTGGGCTTGATGAAGACCACGTCCGCCTGCTGGACCCATCCCGACCTCAAGTCGACCCGGAACCAGCCCGCGCCGTTTTTCTCGTGGAAGCGGGTGGGCGAACGCCTGCCGAACTCCTTCAGATCGTATTGCGCCCACGACGCTCCCATGTCCGTGGAGACGATGAATCCCGTGGCCAGCGGCGAGGCGGGAGCGCAATGCGCGGCCAGGATCACGCCGTCCTCGATGATCATGTTGCCGGATTCGACCTGCGGATTGAACAGCAGCGTGTGCTTCTCGGGCCTGGTCAGGTCGGCGGGATCGCAGCAGAAGATGCCGCGATCGTGGGGCTGGGGGCCGTTCGCGTCGCTGATCCAGTAGACTTTGCCGTCGACGAAGTTGATGCCGCCGCATTTGTACCGCGAGTTGGAGACGTCCGAAACGAGGACCTTCCAGTCCCACTGGTCGCGCTGCGCGTCGTAGGCGCCTCGCAGCCAGTGGCACTCATGCCCCAAGCCGCGCGTGCCGTCGCCCGTGCAGGCATAGAACGCATCTTCGGCGGGGTTGTAGGCGACCGTGTGGACGTGGCGGGCGAGAACCGGGTTGCCGGGATCGCCCAGCAGCGTCCCGCCCTTGCCGCCGCCGGGCGATCCGTTGTCCGAGAAGAAGGGGTTCTGCCCGAAGGTGTAGGCGATCTTCACCGTCCGCCCGCTGTCGGTCGAATAGTAGATGTTGACCGGGGTCGCGCCGCCGATGACGTTGCAGTAGTTGCCCCAGACCATCATCTCCGCCCCGTTGACTTCCCAGGAGACAACGCCCGGAAGCGTGTGGAAGTACCAGCCGGGCAGGTCCGGGTTGTTGGGCGTGTGCGGGACGTAATCCGCGCCGTCCCGGGCCTTGACGGTAATCGGCCGGTACGTCTTCAGGTTGTCGGTGCTCAGGTAGAGTTTCGCGCCGGCGGCGAACAGGATGTTGCCGTTGTTCAGAATGTGGCTGAAGTCGATCCGCCGGGCGGCGGGAAAGGCGGCACTGTGGGGCCAGCTGCGCCCGTTGTCTTCCGACAGGAAGATCTTCCCGTCGGCGTATGCGAACGCCTTGTTGCCGCGCTGCGCGTCGATATACATGCCGGCCGGCTGCGCGCGGTACCAGAAATGGTCCGTCTCGCCGGCGATCGGCCCGGCGGCAAGCGGGTCGGCGCTTCGCCCCACCCCGCCGGCCAACAACATCCCGCCGGCGGCAGCCGCCGAAGCGCCCAGGAACCGGCGCCGCGTTGTTCGTTCTTGTGTCATCAGGTCAACCCTTTCGCTGGAAGGTCATGGCTGGCGGCCGGCGGGAGAAGACGCGCGGGCCAGGGGGCCGTTTACACCTCGATCCATTGTCCGGGAATCGGCACCGGGTAGCAGCCATTCGCGTCGGGCATCACCGGCGGCGGGCTGTCTTCGGTCATCGCGTCGATGTTCGGGCAGAGCTCGAAGTCGGACTGGAGCATCTCCTCCCAGGTGATGACGCGGCCCATGTGCATCGCCGCGCGGCCCATCAGTCCGGTGAGGTTCGAGTAGGCGGCCCGCTCCGCTTCATTCTGCGGCAGGTCTTGGCGGATGGAATTCAAGAGGACGTTCCACTCCGCCTGCCAGCAGGTGTAATTCTCCTTCGGCGCCCGCCAGACGATGTCGTCGCGCTTCGTCCGCGCCTCTTCGGTGTAGACGTACTGCCCGCTCTTCCGATCGTACTTCGCGGTGACCCTGACCGGGGCGCAACGTTGATCCTTGTAGATATGGCACGTCCCCGAATGGACCGTCCCGGAGAACTGGGCGGCCCGCTTCGTGCCGTGCGCGAAAGTGGCGAACTCCGTGTAGCAATTGGGAATGTAGCGGACCACGTCGTACGCCTTGGCGCCGTCGGCGAAGGTGTATTCCACGGAGAAGGAATCCAGGCCCTGGCCGGCGTCGTTGCTGTTGGCGGCGCGGCCGCAGATGCCGTGGGCGGTGACCGGGTAGTTGTCGTCCTTGAGCCAGCAGATCTCGTCGATCTGGTGGATATCCATTTCCGCCCAAAGACCGCCGGACACCCAGAGGATGTGCGTGCGGTTGCGAATCTGCCAGAGCAACTCCTTCAGATCTGCCGGGCGCTGGGGCGACATCCCCCCGCAGGGCTCCATGCGGTATGCGCGGATCAGCTGGACCGGTCCCAACTCGCCGTCGCGAATCCGCTTGATCAGTTCCTGGCGGTTGACGGAGTGGCGGCACATCAGGCCGGCAGCGATCTTCAGGTTCTTCTTCTCGGCCTCCCGGCCGGCCTGGACGACCCGCCGCACGCCGACCGGATCGACCGCGAACGACTTCTCCATGAACACATTGACGCCCTTGGAGACCGCGTAGTCGAGGTGGACCGGGCGGAACGCGGGATAGGTGGTCAGCATGGCGATGTCGACGCCGGGCCGCAGGCAGTCGATCGCCTTCTTGTAGGCGTCGAATCCCACGAACCGGCGTTCGGGCGGGACATCGACTTGCTGGGGGGATTGTTGGCTGAGGACCTTGTGCGACCCTTCCAAGCGATTCGCGAAGATGTCCGCCATGGCGACCAGTTTGCAGGGGCCGTTGGGCGACTCGAACGCATTGACCACCGCACCGCTGCCGCGGCTGCCGCTGCCGATCAGGGCGAGGCGAATCGTGTTGTCCTCCGCGGCGTGGACGGGGGGGATCGCCGGGCCGGCCAGGGCGGCCCCGGCGGCGAGCATTCCGCCGAGTCTCAAAAAATCCCGCCGCGTTTTCGTGCCCGCCGCTTCCGGCGACAATCTGGGTTCTCGCTTCATGGCTGCTCCGACCGATGGGATTGGGGAATTCGGAACGGTTCTCGATACCCGGCGCGGCGCGATGCCGGCTCGGCGGCCGTCGTTCCCAAATGCTAATGCGGCGGCTGGCGGCAATCAAGCCGGCGGTCGCCGGGGTGTGGGCGTCCGCCGGCAGCGCGATCCGGAAGCGTCTGCGCGCGTGGCGCGGAGCAGGACGCGGCGAGTTGTATCCCGTCCCCGGTCCCCCTCGCGCCGCCGGCGGTGTTATAATCCGCGGTATGAACAGCGACCCGACGTTATCCCAAGACGGCCCGCAGCGGCTGCGGGCGCAGGAGCGAAGCCTCCAGAGCGTGAGGCCGCCGACTTCCGTTCCGGGTTACGACCTGGAACAGCTTCTCGGGACGGGCGCGTTTGGTGAAGTCTGGCTGGCGGTCGAGCGGAACACGGGCCGGCGCGTGGCGATCAAGTTTTACGCACATCGGGGGGGTCTCGATTGGTCCCTGTTGTCTCGCGAGGTCGAGAAGCTGACGTTTCTGTTCGCCGACCGGCACGTTGTCCAGTTGATCGGGGTGGGCTGGGATGCGGAGCCGCCGTACTACGTGATGGAGTACATGGAGCACGGTTCGCTGGCCGATCGGCTCCAGTCGCGGCCGCTCTCCTGCGCGGAAGCCGTGGCGATTATCCGCGATGTGGCGATCGGCTTGATCCATGCCCACGGCAAGGGGGTGCTCCACTGCGACCTGAAGCCGGGCAACGTCTTGCTCGACCAGGACCAGAAGCCGCGGCTGGCGGATTTCGGCCAATCGCGGTTGTTCCGCGAGCAGACGCCGGCCTTGGGCACGCTCTTTTACATGGCGCCGGAACAGGCCAATCTCGAGGCGGTGCCCGACGCTCGCTGGGACGTGTATGCCCTCGGGGCCCTGCTCTACTCGATGTTGACCGGCAGTCCGCCTCACCGCGATGAGGCGTCCGTGGGGCGGCTCAACGGGATCGACGATTTCAGGAAACGGCTTGCCGAGTACCGGTCCTTGATCCGCCGGCGGGGAGCGCCCAGCGAGCATCGGCAGATGCGCGGGGTGGACCGCGCTTTGGCGGAGATCATCGAGCGGTGCCTGGCGCCGGACGCGAAGAAGCGCTATCCCAACGTGCAGTCGGTGCTTGACGCGCTCGACGCCCGAGAGGCCCGCCGTGCCCGCCGCCCCGCGATGCTCTTGGGCACGTTTGGCCCGGCGCTGGTGCTCCTGGTGGTTTCGCTGTTCGTTTGGCGGGGGTTCAACGCGGCGGTCGAGCGGTCGCGGATGGAACTGGTCAACCGGGCATTGAAGACGAACCAGTTCGCCGCGCGCTCCGTGGCCAAGGCGATTGCCGCCAACGTCGACCGGCGTTGCCGCGCGGTCGAGCAGTTGATCGCATCCGACGAGCTGATCCGCGCGTTTCACGAGGCGACGGAGAATCCGCAGCTGATTGCGCTTTCCAAGCAGTTGTGCGACCCCAATCTGGCGGAAGAGCAACTCGAACCCTTGCGCGAGCGATTCCGCGCCCATCCGGTGCGGCGGGGCTTGCAGGCGGCCCTGGAAGCCGCGATCCCCGCCGAGATGGTCGCCGGCAAGAACGTCAACAGTTGGTTTCTCGACGATTCCCGGGGCCTGCAAATCGCGCGCGTGCCGGAGGAGGCGAAGGCCTCCACGGTGGGGCGGTGGTACGCCTGGCGGTCGTACTTCCACGGCGGGCCGGCCGACCTCGAGCCGGGCGAGAAGCCGGCCCCGGGCGTGCACCTGGAGCGGACCTCGCTCTCGCCCGCATACCGCAGCGAAGCGCTGGGCATCTGGAACGTCGCCGTTTCCACGCCGATCCGCTCGGCCGGCGGCGAGGAGTTTCTCGGCGTGGCCGGATTGAGCGTGGGGGTCGGCCGGTTGGTGGAATCGCTTGAAGCGGAAGACAGGCGGAGCCAGTTCGCCGTGCTCGTCGAGCGCCCCCTGCCGGACACGCCGGGCCACATCCTGGAGCACCCGGTGATGAGCGCTTGGGAGAATGGGGATCATGCCAGCGGATTGCAGCCGCTGCGGATTGGGCACGATGCGTTTCCGGCAACCGCCGAGTTGAAGGTCGACTACCGCGATCCGGCCGGCCAGATCGATCCGGCCTACCGGCAGCGCTGGCTGGCGGACTCGGCCGAAGTGATTTCCGAGTCGGGCGACACCGGTTGGTCGGTGATCGTCGAGGAGTCGTACGAGACGGCCATCGGGGCCACGCTCGGCGATCTGCGAGCGGGCCTGATCGCCTATAGTTGGCGGGCCCTGCTGATGGTCGTCGTGGTCGTCGTCGGGCTGTGGGGCGTGGCCTATCGGCTGCTCGAGCAATCTGGACCGGCGCGGCTCGCCTCGCTCGGCGATGGCGAGACCCCCGGCGCGAGCGCTACCTCGCGATCCGCGGCGGAACCGACCGATGCGCCGCCGGCCCGGCCGCCCGCGCCGCCCGCGCCGCCCGCCGGGTCGCCGCCGAAGGGGTGAAACCATGGCTGAATTGATTGCCCAGGGCGACCAGCTCTCGCACCGCTGGCGGAGGACTCTGCCGGAAGGCATGCCGATCATTCTCGGACGGGCCGGGCAATGGGCCGTTCCCTGGGACGCCCATATCTCGCGGCGCCATGCCGAGCTTCGCTGGGACGGCGGGCGGCTCGTCGCGACGCAACTGCCCGACGCGGCCAATCCGCTCTTCTTTCGCGGCAAGCAGTGCAGCGAGTTGGCGCTGGCGCCGGGCGAGCACTTCGTGATCGGCGAGACGAGCTTCCTGCTCACCGTCCAGCGCGCCGACGTGGCCGCCGACGCCCCGATGCCCGTCCAGCAGCAATCCTTCAGCCCCCAATACCTCAAGGAGATTCCCTTCCGCAACCCGGACCACCGGATCGAGGTCCTCAGCCGGCTGCCGGAGGTGATTTCCGGCGCGACCGACGACAACGAGCTGTGCATCCGGCTGGTGGGCATGCTCCTGGCGGGCGTCCCGCGGACGGAGACGGCGGCCGTGGTGACGGCCGCCGGGCCGCCACGGCCGCCCGCTCGCGAGCCGCGTGCCAGGCAGGCGGGCGGGGCCGCGGCGGCGGGCGTCCGCGTCCTCCACTGGGACCAGCGGCGGGTCGCGCAGGGAGACTTTCGCCCCAGCCAGCGCCTGATCCTCGAAGCGCTCCGCAAGCGCCAGAGCATTCTGCACGTCTGGGAGGGCGCCGAGCCGGACTCGCCCCAGCCATTCACCGCCAGGGGGAACTACGATTGGGCCTTCTGCACGCCGCTGCGGAGCGCCGGGGGCGACGATTGGGCCCTCTACCTGGCCGGCCGGTTCCAGAAAGACCTGCCCGGTCTGCCGGGCTCGAGCGATCAGACGGACCTCCGCGAGGACGTGAAATTCACCGAGCTGGTGGCCACGATCGTCAGCAGCCTGCTGGAGATGCGCCGCCTCCAGCAGCGCCAGTCGGCCCTCAGCCAGTT
>JAAYCB010000173.1 GCA_012744395.1 Pirellulaceae bacterium | reverse complement strand
TCAAACTCCGCAAGTCCGGCGACATCGAAGGCGACCTGGGCATGCGGATCTTCCTCGACATGGGCAATCGCGAGCGGCGCGACCAGTTCCTCCGCGCGATCCGCGCCGAGGGAATCTCCGCGAACGGGCCGGGCGGCTCGGCGATCCTTCCCGCCGACGGCCGGGTGGCCAACAAGGCGACGATCCACCCCGACTGGCCGTCGTTCCGCAGCCCCCAAGGCCAGGCGATCCAGTACGGCGCCGAGTGCTGCCCGCGAACCATCGATATCCTCGGCCGCCACGGCGGTGTAACGATCGGCCCAAAGTACACCGAGGAGGATGTTGCCGACGTGATCAAGGCGATCCGCAAGGTCTACCTCGCCATGCACAAGGCGTAGCCGAGAAGGGACACGCCGGTGACGCCGGGCCCCGAATCCGGGCTTGAACACATTTGGCGCGCCGAGCGCAGCCAGGCTGAGTCTCCAACAAACCCGTTCATGCCGCTCGGCTGCCAACCGTCGAGCGGACTGCCGAGCGGCAAGGGCGAGACCAGAGATTGCCGGCCCCCTTTGGCCGCGGAGGCGGGCAGCAAGTCAGCCGCTCGGAGATCGACAAGCGCGCCGCGGATCGGTCTCGGAGAGACCGAGCTGGAGTAGGCCTGCCGGTGTGGGGGGCGCTGCCTTCTTAACGGCGCCAAGCTATCCGGCTATGGAGGCCGCATCGGCCACCGGGTCTGATCCCAAAGCGTGTTCATCTCGTTCCCAAGCTCCAGCTTGGGAACGTCCGCAACGCCCGCTGCTCGCCGCCAGGGACCGCTCGCGCCGCCCGTGTCAGATCAACTTCGTCAAGCCCGGCAGCGGCAGCGGGTAATTGCCCGTAGCGTCGGGCCTGGTCGGCGGATCGATCTCGAAGCTCGCCTCTTCCGGCGCCGGGCCGTACTGCAAGTCGGCATTGTGCGCCTCGTCCCAGGTGGTGGCCTTGCCCGAATAGCAGGCGATCTGGCCGAGCACGCCGATCATCGTGCTGTTGACCATGTAGCTGCCGCTGTTGATCGGCTTGCCGTCGCGAACCGAATCGATCAGGCCCTTCTGCTCGGCTTCGTAGGGGTTGTTGTGCGGGCCTTCGAACTACCAGTTCGTCTCTCCTTCGATGCGGCAGCGGCCGAGATGGCAGGTCCCCTTCGTGCCGATGATGATGTCCGACGAGTTGCCGTAGCAGCCGGCCTGGGTGCGGTAGAGGGCGTACAGCCGGGCGGCGATCACATCGCCGATCGCCCCGCCGTGGATCCGCTTGACCGCTTGCGTAGAATCTAGGGTTTTCCTTCCGCCTGCCATTCCTTCCACACGCGCATCGACCTGGCGAGGTGCTCGCGGGCATCGCCGGAGACCGCGTAGCACATCAGGCCGATGGGGCCCTGGTAGCCGCCTTCGCGGAGCGCGGCGAGCAGGGTCCGGTCTTATCGAAGTCGCCCCGGTCGAGCGGCTGGATCAAGCCGTTGGTCCAAGCCTGGCAGTCCGTCTGCGCCCCGTTGATCGTCACGGCGAAGATTCTTGGCGGGGTTCGGCACCGCCGGCAGATCGACGCACAGGGCGTAAAACTTGGGCGGACTGGGCGTCTGTCCGCACATTGCGACGCACGCGGACCCCAGGATTACCGACAGTGCAGCCGCGGAGATAAGCATTCCTACTTCTCCTCCCGGATTCCGATGTCCTTCATCGTCTTGCGGAGCCAGGCGAGCGACTTTTCGATCATCGGTCCGCCCTGCCCTTCGCACTCCATGCTCAGTACACCATTGAAGCCGTGATCGTGGAGCATTTCCAGGCATTCGCGGATGTTGCCGGCATTGCCCCCATCGCCGACGGCGCACTGGCTGATGGCGATTCCCGTGTCCTTCCCCGCAGCGACTCGGCCAGCGAGGCGCTGACGTCCTTGATGTGTACGTGGCTGATCTTGTCGAGGAACCGGCGGCAGAAAGCGACCGGATCCTGCCCGGCGATGAACATGTTGTCCGTGTCGAAATTCATCCGCTATTTTTCGAGCAGGACTCGGAGCATCCGCCGGAGCGGTTCCGCCG
>JAAYCB010000013.1 GCA_012744395.1 Pirellulaceae bacterium | reverse complement strand
TGCCACTCCTCCGGCAAGTCCTCGACAATGATCACCTCGTCGGACGATTCCGCGCCGGTCTGGCTGTCTGAGGACTCGTCCTCGTAGCCATACCCATAGTCCTCATAATCATCGTCGCCGCCGTAGGCATCCGCCTGCCACTCCTCCGGCAAGTCCTCGACAATGATCACCTCGTCGGACGATTCCGCGCCGGTCTGGCTGTCTGCGGGTTCGTTCTCGTGTCCGTCCTCTGCGTCATCGGCGTATTCTGCGCTGTAACCGTCCTCTGCGTCATAGACGTACTCTTCCCCGTAGCCATACTCTGCGTCATAGGCGTACTCATCGCCATAACCGTACTGGACGTAGGAGTCGTAAGCGCCGGTAATCCGGAGGTACTCCTCCTGGTCACGGTCGCCTTCGTCGCAAGGAGTCTCGTCGTGGATCGGACCGGTGTCCCAATGACTGGCGGCCTCTCCCTCCTCCTCGATCGGAGTGGCCAGAACGCTCGACGTCGCGGTTGCATCCTCGGGCGCCGCCACTGTGTCGGGCGCTTCCACCGTGGTAGGCGTTTGGCCGAGTTCCGTTGCTGCCACCGGACGAGCCCAGCTACCGCCCAACCAGATAACCGCCCCTCCGAAAAGAGTGAACAACAGGCTTTTCGGGACAGATGAACAAGTCATTATGCATTCCCTCCAAGGAATTCCACGGACTACTTGACGGGGTTTCGTGTGCCTTGCGAATCCAACTCGCTCCTGCGGCAAGTTTCGTCAAACGTATCGGAGTGGAAAATATGGGCACATTAGAGAAATAGAGAATCGAGCGTGGTTTGCAGAACGGAGGATTTCTGGGAAGCTAAAACGCATAATCAGTTGCGGGTGGTTGTGAGGCGAGTCTTCCGGCGTTGCCACTGAATTCTGGTGGAACCCTGGCGGTCATAACGGCGAAAGTAGACAGCTCTGGATAAATGGAGAAAGAATGCCGGTCCGTTGGGCCCCGCCCGCAAAGTCAAACACCGGCCGCCGGATTTCCGCTGGCAACGCAGACTGCCCAGCTCGCAAGCTTCAACCCGAACACGTACGGTCGACACTTCAGGTTGTCGATCCTCGCCGTCTGCGGGACGCGCGGAACGGGTGCGAAGCCGCACGGAACTGTCGGAGCATTGAAGCCCTTCGGGAAACATTGAAGCCCACCGGGGCATTTTGAAGCCCACCGGGGCATTTTGGTGCCCGCCGGGGCATTTTGATGCCCGCCGGGGCATTTTGGTACCCGCCGGGGCATTTTGGTGCCCGCCGGGGCATTTTGATGCCCGCCGGGGCAGGGGCCACGAGGCAGCACACATGGCCAGATGGGCGATCCGGCGGCGCGCCGCGGCCGGGCGCTGCTGTTGATCAGCGTTCGGCGCGATCGCAGCCGCTCAGATTTCCCAGCCTTTGCGGAAATGGCCGTGGAGGAACGGCTCCGCCTGCGGCGCGTTGATTGCCTTCATGTTGGGGCCATCCCAATGAAGGGTCGCGCCGACCCTCAACGCCGCCACCCCGAGAAGGACGATCTCCGTCAGCCGCGCGCCGTACTCGAAATTCGCACTGGCCGGAGCGCCGCCTTTGCACGCGTTGATCCAGTCGCGGTGATGGCCCTCGGATCGAGGGATCGTCCGAGGCGGCAGCCGAACCTCCTGCATCCTTTTCTCCGGGATGATCCGCGGCGACGCGCTCCAGACGCCCGACAGCAAGGCGCCTTTGTCGCCAACGATCAGCGATCCGCCCTCCCGGGGCAGGTCTCGTTCCGGTTCCAGGCAGTCGGGTCGTGGCGGCGCCAGCCCGCCGTCGTACCAGAACAGGTCTACCGGCGGCCGCGCACCGCGGGCGGGAAATTTCCAGTGATACATGGCGGCCGCGGGCGTGGTCTCGTCGTTCAGCGGCGTGGAGCTGGCCTCAACCATCGCGGGGTGCCCCAACTCGAGAGCCCAGACGGCTGTATCCAACGTGTGGCAGCCGAAGTTGCCCAGCGTGCCGCTGCCGAAATCCCACCAGTAATGGAACAGCAGCGGGGCGTAGGCCGGATGGTATGGCCGCTCCTTGGCCGGCCCAAGCCAGAGGTCCCAATCGAGCCCCTTCGGCACGGGTGGCGTCTCCGCCGGCCGCTGGGCCGGCATCTGGCGGTTCGGCCCCCCGCGCCAGGCGTGAACCTCGCGGACATCGCCGATCGCCCCGTCGCGGATCCATTCCACGGCGCGGCGGATGTCGTCCGAGGAATGCCCCTGGTTGCCCATCTGCGTGGCGACCTTCGCCTTGCGGGCGGCCTCGGCGACCCGCCGAGCCTCGTAGACGCTGTGGGTCAGTGGCTTCTCGCAGTACACGCCCTTGCCGGCACGGATCGCGGCCAGCGCGGCGACCGCGTGCACGTGATTCGGAGCGGCCACAAGCACCGCGTCGATCGTCCGCTCCGCCTTCTCCAACATAGCGCGGTAATCCACATGGACGCCGCAGCGGCGGGCGATCTCAGCGCCCACCTTGCGGCCGTGCTCCGCCAACGCCTGCATGGCCGGGCCGCGTCCCCCGTGATGCCGGTAATACAGTTGGCTGTTGTCCCAGAACTCCGCCACGTCGCAGATCGCCGCAATGTTGACATCCGGGTGCTTAAGAAGGTTCTGGATGTTGACGATTCCCTGCCCGCCGGTGCCGATCACCGCCACGTTCAGTTGTTCGCTCGGCGGTGTCTGGCCGGCCCCGCCAAGCACGCGGCGGGGGACGAAAAGGGCCGCGGCTGCCGGCGCGGCGGCGAGAAACCGGCGGCGATTGAACAATCGGGCTTGATCCATCTCTCGACCTCACAAATCAATCCATTGGTCGGCTTGCGCGGCCTGGCGGGCCTTCAGGCAGATCTCCGTCAACCGGAACGCGTCGGCCTGGCTGATCAGGTGTTCCCCCTCGCCGGCAAGCTCCGCCAGAAAATCGGTGAAGAAATCAACCGGCTCGGGCAGTTCCAGATCTCGCGGCCCCGCGCCGGCGCTGACGACCACGGCCCGCTCTTCCGAGCCAATCACCTCCACCACGCCTTCGCTGCCGGCGATCCGCAGCCGGTCGTCGCCGTGGGTCGGCGCGGTCTCCGGGCGGAGATAGTCGAGGTTGCTCATCGCCGTCCCGCCGTTGTCGAGCGTGAAGAGAAGGCCGGCGTGATCCTGAAAGCCGGGGTAATCCGGATGGGCCTTGTTTCCGTGCCACGCCGAAACGCGGACGTATTTCCGCCCGGAGGTCCAGCGCATGTAGTCGATCGAGTGGATGCCCGCCCAGGGGATCGTCCCGCCATAGGTCTCCAGGTCCTTGTAGAACCAGGGCCTTCCGCCGCCAAACTTGTACGACTTCTGCGAGGTGAGCAGGATCGGCTCGCCCACCAGGCCGTCTTCGACCGCCTGGCGGGCGGCACGGTAGGGCGGGAAGCACCGCATGTTCATCAGCGAGGTCAGCCGGACGCCCGATTTGGCGACGGCCTTCTTCAAAGCCGCCAGACTCTCCAAGGTCGTGGCCACCGGCTTTTCGGAGACGATGTGGATGCCTTTTCGGGCGGCGGCCAACGACGCTTCCGCGTTGCGATAGTAGGGCAGGCAGACCGCGACAACGTCCAACTCCTCCTCTTCCAGCATCGGCTCGAATTCGTCGTAGATGCGGGTCTTTTCGCTGAAAGCCTTGTTGCGGCGCATCCCGGCCGCGTCGTCGTCCGGCAGGCTTTTGGCAAACGCGGCCAATTCGACCCCCGCCACGCGTGGAATCGCTCCCAGAATCACGCCTGTATGCCCGTCGGTGCCGATCAGGCCGACTCGCACCCTGCGCTGGCCCGGCGGCGCGCCGCAGACCACCCTGCCGCTCCGTCCCAGGGCCAGCCCCGCGCCGATCGCCGCTTGGAGGAATCGGCGCCTGCTCGCACGCGGCGATTTGTCCCCGCCGCCGTTTGCCGCGATGCTGACTTCCATCTCACCCCACCTTCTGGGAACCTTGATGCCGTGGCCGGGCGGGAGAGGGCTCCCCCTGCTTGAACCTGGCCTGGCTACTTGGCATTGCGAAAGACGCTCTGGCCTTCCGGAGTCAGCCGGAGAATCGCCTTTCGGCCCAGCCCGGTCCTCGTGAATAAATCCCGCTGCTGATGCAGTTCGCTGTGCAACGTGCTGACCGGCACGTCGGGAAACTGGGCCGACCACGCATCCAGAACATCGCCCCAAGCGAGCCCGTCGGCGCCCTCGTTCCCCACCTTGTTGACAAGCCATTCGGCGGGAGCCTTCTTGGCCGTGGTCGTCGCGGGATCGACCAGGCCGCCTTCGCTCTGCTGATCGTAGATCGCCATGATCGAGAGGATCGTCGCCCGTTCGCTCTCGTCGAGTTCCTCCACTCCCAACTCAAACTCGAGGCGCGCCCTGTCATAAACCGCCTGCAAGTCTCGAACCTTCTTCTGGACGGCTCGCAGCTCAAGGGCCGATTCCGCGAGTTGCTTCCAGTCGTGAAGGGCATCAGCGACGCTCATCGAATCCACTCCTCAAGAATATGCGGACGTATTCTGCCTGGAAATGGCGACAACCCTACTTAAGCTTATGTCATCCACGAGGGGGGCGGCAGTGGTTTTGAATCCGCAACCAGCCGCGCGCCTGCCGACACTTCGGTTTGTTTCGCCAACGACACCACAGGAGACGACCCGACACCCCCCAGACGCGGCAATCGCGGACGGCTGCCCAATCGGCGCACGGGGCCGCGGGGCGTCTGGCCGGAGGGATCGTGGCCGGCGGCCTGCCGACGGCCGCGCCTCCCGCTAGTAGAACCGCGTCGCGCCCGGCACGGCGATCAGCACGACATCAACGCCGCTTTCGAGCAACGGGCGATACGACTGGAGGCCAGCGAACCGGTGGTCTGCATCCACGCTCACCTGGCCGGGCTTCTCCGCGGATAAACGCGGGAGGCTTTCCTCAATCCGCCACGGGAACGCGTCGGCAACGGCGACGAGCCTTGCGCGGGCATCGGCGCTGAGTGCATTGACCGCCGCGCCGGTACCCCGCCCGCCGCAGCCGATCAGGCCGACCTTCAAAATGTCGTCGCCCGAAGCATGGGCCGCGCGCCCGATGTCGAGGCAAGCCGCCACGGCAGCCAGGCGACTGGCGGCTTCGAGAAATTGGCGTCTTGAGGCCGGCACGCCGGCACGCCGGCCGCCGAGCCGTGGCGGGTCGTCATGGGTCGCCTCCCGTAGCACGGGTCTCCCTGGCCCGTCAGCATATCAAACCCGCCCGTAGCACGGGTCTCCAGGCCCGTCGCCGTGTCCATTCGCTTGCCATTGGCGGAGCGGTTCTCGGTCTCGGCGCGCGACCGGCCGGCCCTGCACCGGGCTACCGCCGCGCCGCCACGGTTTGCGGTTCCGTCTGTTTCCCGGACACCTCGCGGTCGACCGGGCTGGTTTGCCAATCCACGCCGAGCATCAGCACGTTGATGCCCGAGCCGATTCCCAGCAAGGCGACGTGGTCGTTGGGCCTGAGGTGGCCCTGTTCGATGCCGATGGCCGCCGCGGTTGGCAGGGCGACCGAGCCGGTATTGCCGAGCCGGCGGATCGTCGGATAGTCGATCGCCGGATCGAGGCCCAACGCTTCGAAGAGCAGCTTCTGGTGCGCTCGGCCGACTTGATGGCAGAAGGTCTTGTCGATCTCTGCCGCGTCCCAGTTGATTTCCGCGAGAAAATCGGCAAACGTCTCCTTGGCGGCGGCAACCCCTTCGTGCATCAGGCGTTCGGCATCGGTCCACATCAGCGGCTGCATCTGGTCGCCTCCGGACTCGTCCCGCCCGCTCTGGCAGAGGTTGCAGAAATCGGTCGCGGTGCGCACGGCGCCGCCGAGCAGGCGGTTGCCCGTCCGGCTCACCTCGCGATCGGTCAACAGGATCGCCGCACTGCCGGAACCGATCGTCAGCGAAGCGAACGCCAGCTTGATGTCGCGCCGCGACAGCGACGTGTCGCGGTTGAGCTGATCGATCGTCGTCTCGACGAGGCCGCGGCCGCTCTCGGTGCCCACGACGAGCCCAGCCCGGATCTGGCCCAATTCGATCATGTTGGCCACCTGGACGACGCCGTTGAGCAAGCCCAGGCAGGCATTCGAAACGTCGTAGACCATGCACGCGGCCGGGAGGTCCAGCCCGTGATGCACACCGCTGGCCGTGGCCGGCTCGAGGTGATCGCGGCAGACCGATCCGTGGACCAGGGCGCCAACGCAGCGGGGGTCGATCCCGGCGGCGCGGAGCGCTTTTCCGCCCGACTCGATGCTCTGTTCGGTGATCGTTGTCCCCACCGGCCAGAATCGCCGCTCGCTGATTCCCGTCATCAATTCCAGCCGGCCCTCGGGCAGACGCAGCCGGCGGTAGAGCGGCTCCAGCCGGGCTTCGATTTCCGCCGAGGTGACAATCTCCTCGGGCAGGGTGCAGCTGATCGTTTCCAGGCAGACGTTCTGATATTGCATGGGGGATTTTGCAGCCTGTAGGCGAGTCTCTCTGGGCCCCGGGCGGATCTGCGGACGATCGGCGGGGCCGGCCCAGATCGTTCAGGATAGCCGAGTCGTCGCCAGGCGTAAACCGAGCGGCCGGCCGCACGCAGGGCACCCCCCCACAAGAGTGCTAGCAATGCTATCCGTACATCATGTTGTGAGCAAGCATTTCTTGACTACAAAATGCTGGGGAGCGGTTGCAGGCCTCGGTTTGTATCCTTAGACTGTGAGCCAACTTGCAGCAGCAAGTTGTACGCAGCGAGGAGACTGATGGATCGACCAGGTCGCCGGGAGAGGGTACAGGAAGCTGTCCGGCGACACCTTGCGTAATCGGCACACACCCGGTGTGGGGAACCCATCGATGAAGAGGACGTCATCGGCCCCCTTGGCAGGGCATTTCCGGCAGGAAGCCGTGGCACCGCCCGGATGCGAGGCGTGCCCTGCCCCAACTCGTGCTGCCGCTCTTGCCGCGTCGGGGCTACCGCAGGCCGGAACCCCCGCAATCGCGGGGGTGACCGGTCCGCGTCGACAGGACTCGCGGGACTCGGCCGCCGCCGGGCGCCGCAGGCCGCCCCATCTACTGGGTTTTTCTCTTTTCCACTTCAACTCGGCACAGGACGTGCCGGAGGAGGAATCTCGATGGCCAAGAAACCGTTGATCGGCCTGAATGCTGATTTCCGCTCTGCCCGAAAGGACTCGCCCGCCTTCAGCTTTCTCTGTTCTGGCTATTACGACTCCTTGAGCCAGATGGGAGGCGTGCCCGTTGTGATTCCACCGCTCAGAAGCGAAGACGACATCGAGCAAGTCCTCGACGCGCTCGACGGCGTGGTGATGATCGGCGGATTCGACCTCGATCCACGCCGCGACGGCTACATGCTTCACCCCTCGGTGCGGCCCTTGGAGGAGCGGCGCGAGGATTTCGATCGCAGGTTGCTGGATCTGGTGGCCGACCGGCGGATGCCCTTCTTCGGCATCGGCGTGGGGATGCAGCTGTTGAACGTCTCCCAAGGCGGAACCCTGTTCCTGCACCTGCAGGAAGACGTGCCCCGGGCGCTGCCCCACCTCGACGCGATGGATCGCTCCCACCGGCACGCCCTGGTGGTCGAGCCCGGCTCGCTGATGGAACGGGTCTACGGCGACGGCGAGATCCGCGTCAACAGCATGCACCACATGGCCGTCGACGACGTGGCCCCCGGCTTCCGCGTCACGGCCCGATGCCCCGACGGCGTCGTCGAGGCGATCGAAAGCGTGATCGAGGATTGGTTCGCCTTCGGGACCCAGTTCCATCCGGAGTGCGAGTCCGCGTCGGCGCTCGATATCCGGGTTTTCGAGGAGTTCCTTGTCGGCATCACCGGGCAGGTGGTGGAAGCCCGCCTGGTGGCCTAGGATGGAACGCCGTCTGCAAATCCACGCGCCCGATCTGCCGCCGCCGGTGCGGCAGATCATCGGCATCCACGTCTCGGCCGACTGCCGACAGCTCCGCGCCGTGCCGGTGCTCGCCTGCGGCAACGGCCTCCATCTGAAGGTGCGGATCGGGCGGCCCAGCGTGCTCGCGCTCCCTGAACGAGCCGGCGAGTTGCTGGCCGCTGTCCGCGACGGCAGGGCCGCCGCCGCTCCGCCGCTCGACTGCCTGGCCGAGCTGCGTACGATGCTCGCCGAGCATGCGGCGATCGCCGCGCAGGAGGCGTCGGGGAAGAACAACGCCGTCTTCAGCGACACCTTGGCGATCGGCATCTCCGAACCCGGCGTCTGGCCGGCCGCTGGCGGCCGGCCGGCTGCCAGTTGCAGCCTCCTGGAAGCCTCGCTCTTGGCCAACCTCTGCGGCATCAACGTGATCGATGCGTTTCCAGCGCGGGACATCGCCTGCGGCGGCCGCGGAGGGCCGCTCTTCCCGCTCGCCGAGTGGATCCTCTTCCGCAGCGCCCACGGCGAGCGCGTGCTGGTCTACGTCGGGCAGGCGACCCGGCTGACCCGGCTGCCCCGGCTCAACGGGTCGCTGTCGAGCATTTCCGGCTTGTCCCACCGCACGATCCCCGGCACGGCGCTGATCGATCTGCTCGTCGGGCAGCTCAGCGGCGGGAAGAGGGATTTCGACCCCGGCGGCCGCTTCAGCGTGCAGGGGCGCCGGATCGGCGAACTGGTCGATCTCTGGATGGAGAACAGCCGCCCCGCGGAACCCTCCAACCAATGGTCGCCCGCCGGGCCGGCGGCGGTCGGGTTGCTCCAGCAGGCCGTTCGCCTGGCCGTCGCGAAGGGATGGACGGTCTACGACATGCTGTGCAGCGCTTGCCACTTCGCCGCCGAAGCCGCCGCCGCGGCGGCCGAAGAGCTGTCGGACACGCGCGCCGGCGCGGAGTTGATCCTGGCCGGCAACGGCCTCGACAACGGCCTGGTTCTCCGCCACCTGACCACGCGCCTGGCGGGCCGGCAAATCTGCCGAGTCAAGGAACTGGGCGTTCAGTCCGATGCCCTGGCGCCTGCGGCGGCCGCAATTCTCGCCCTGCTCCACCTGGACCAGGTGCCGGCCAACGTGGCGGGAATTACCGGCGCCGAGGTGCCGCGGATTCTCGGCCGGCTGACCCCTGGCGGGCCCCAGGCCTGGCAGCGGCTGCTCGCCGCCTGCGCCACGGGCGGCGCCGGCGTCCGCCCGCTCCGCGCGGCG
>JAAYCB010000012.1 GCA_012744395.1 Pirellulaceae bacterium | reverse complement strand
TCCCTTTGATCGAGGGAACGCGCTCAAGTCCATGCGATGCTGTTGTCCGCCAAGGCGGCGCAGCGTGCGACGCGCGGTCGAAGCGAACGGCTGGTTGCCCTCCGCGACCAACTACAATCGTATCAGGATACTATTGTCATGTAAATAAATATGTTCATTAAATGGAAACGCCTACCCCTGGTGCGGCGTCCCGTCGGTCGCCACGAAGTCCATTGGCGGTTGCCCATCGAGCAGCGTAATGCCATCGCGCGTCTGCCACCTCGCCCGTTCGAGCATGGCGGCCTGGGCGTCCAAGACGACGGTCGTCTGGCCCCGCTCTGACTCGTCGATCGAAAAAGTCAGAAAACTGACCAGCGCCTCCCGAACGCGCGGGCGTCCAGACCGGTGTTTCGAGCGAGCATTCCGCTGGCCTGGAGCAGGTTGTAGCCGTCGATCAGGATCGCCGTAGGTGAAAAACGCTGTTGACCGTGACCGCCTTGATCTCGCCTCTCTTGCAGCGGAGCAGGTTGATCCCGCAGTTGTCTTGCGGGATGCCGCGGTACTTGGCCAATTGGATCCCGAGGAGCTTGCTGAGCCATGCCCGGTTGACCATGTTGTGGGCCACGGCGGCGATTGTCTTGCCGGGGTGGGCGGCCATCAGGCGTTCCAGCGCTGGGGCCGAGCGCTGGAGGAGAGCGGCGATGGTTTCGCCGCCGAGATAGGGGTTTACCGTCCCGTCGCACATGAATGCCCGATAGGCGTCCGGGTTTCGGTTCTCGATTTCCGGCCAGGTGAGCCCCTCCCAGAGCCCCACGTCGACCTCGACCAATTCATCGACGGTCTCGACCGCCAGGCCGTGGGGCTGGGCAATTGTGCGGGCTGTTTCCAGGGCTCGGGCGAGCGGGCTGGAGTAGACCGCGTCGAGCCGGACGGGTTGCAGCAACGCGGCGGCCGCGCGGGCCTGTTCGCGGCCCTCGGGCGACAGGCCCGGGTCCGTCCGCCGGCCTTGAAGCCGCGGCGGGCGCGCACGGTTGTTGGCCGTCGCTCCGTGACGAATCAGGTACAGCCAAGAGGCATCCGGGGCAGGGCAGGGGGGCATGGGCAAAAATCGGCCATCGGCCTCGTCAAGGGTTCGACTTGCGCGACGCCGCCAGCCGGACGGCCACGCGGATCGCCTCGATCATGCTGCCGACTTCCGCCCGGCCTTGCCACGCCAGGTCGAACGCCGTTCCGTGCGCCACGCTTGTGCGGACGATCGGCAGGCCGAGGGTGACGTTCACCGCCCGGTGCATGCCGAGCAGCTTCAGGGCGATGTGCCCCTGGTCGTGATACATCGCCACGACCGCGTCGAAGCGGCCGTCGCGGGCGTGGACCATCAACGTGTCGGCGGGCAGGGGACCTTCCAGTTTGAGTCCCTCAATCAGCCCCTGGTCCACCGCGGGCCGGATCACCCGGAGTTCCTCGCGCCCGAAAAGTCCTCCCTCGCCGCCGTGGGGGTTCAGGGCGCAGACACCGATCCGGGGCTGTTCGTCCTTCATGCGGCGCATGAACGAGTCGGCCAGCCGGCATTTGGCGAGGACCGCCTCCTGGGTCAGCTCCGCAAAGACCTTGCGCATCGCCGTGTGGAGCGTGACGTGGACGACGGCCAGGCCGCCGCGGCCGCGGATCGGCGGCGCGGGGCCGAGATAGAGCATCATGGCGAAATCGTCGATGCCGCACATCTCGGCGAGCAGTTCCGTGTGGCCCGGATAGTGGTGTCCCGCCTCGTCGAGCGCCTGCTTGTTCAGCGGGGCGGTAACCAGGGCGTCGACCCGCCCCTCGATGGCCAGCCGCGCCGCGGCGACCACGTAGTCGTAAGCCGCCTGCCCGCTCCGCGCGTCGATCCTGCCGACGGGGGCTTGGAGGGCGTCGCCGGAGCCCGCCGCCACGCAGCAGACGGCCGCCGGCGAGGGCTCGGCTTGCTCCGCGTTCTCGACGACTTTCAGCTCGGCGCCGCTCTTGACCAGGGCAATCGCCCGGCGGACGACTTCCGGCTGGCCGAGGACGACCGGCCGGCACCACTCGTGGACCTTCGGCGACGCGCAGGCGGCCGCCACGATCTCCGGCCCGACGCCCGCCGGATCGCCGAGGGTCAAGGCCAGTAAAGGTTTTCGTGTCTTCATTGGAGTCGTCACCCGCAGCCCGCTTGGCTCTGTTCCGCCCCGTGCGCCTCGGCCGGAGAGTGCACGGCGACCCGGCCGCGCCCGGGGGGCCCTCATCTGGAATCGCACCCCGCCGTGCCCGTGGCTTCCCGAACACCTCGCGCGGCTCTCCGCCGGCGGCTCTCCGCCCGCGGCGGGTCGGGGCAGGGAAAACGCAAGTCTATGCTGCCCCCCCGCAATTCGCAAGCCTGGGAGGGAGCGGCCCCGAGCCGCCGGCTGCGGCGGAGTTGCCGCCGGGAGGTGGCCCTTGCGCGCGGAAGCCGGCCGCAAGCCTCCTTGCCGGGCCGCGAATCATCGCCTATCCTTGCGGCCTTCTTGGCGAGGATTCCCAGGACATTGACACCCCGCGCCCGGCTCCGGCCGCGAGCGGCTTGTTTGCAGACTATCGGAGGAGACAAGAAATGCTTGCTTGCATCCAGCGTGTCAGCCGCGCCCAGGTGACGGTCGGCGGGGCGGTCTGCGGCCAGATCGGTCCCGGCCTGCTCGTTCTGCTCGGCGTGGCCGCGGGAGATGTGGAGAGCGACGCGCGCCTGCTGGCCGAGAAGTCGGCCCAGCTCCGCATCTTCGAGGACGAGCAGGGAAAAATGAACCTCGACCTGACCGACGTCGGCGGGGCGGTGCTCGTCGTCAGCCAGTTCACGCTCCTGGGCGAGTGCCGCAAGGGCCGCCGCCCGAGCTTCACCGCCGCGGCCCCGCCGGAGACCGCGGAAGCCCTCTACGAGGTCTTCGTCCGCCATCTGGCGAGTTGCGGGGTCGAAGTGGCAACGGGCCGGTTTCGCCAGCACATGCAGGTGGAACTGGTCAACGACGGCCCGGTCACGATCCTGCTCGACAGTCGGCGCCTGGCGGCCCCGCGGCGGGCCAAGCCGGACGAGCGCTGAGATGCCGGCTAGCGCCGCAGCCGATCAAGAAGCTGGCTGGCCGTCTCCTGCACGTTTTGCGGCGTTTCCTTCGGTACCCAGCCGGCGACGACCTCCTCCGACGACTGCGGAATGGCTTGCCGCTGCCACCGCTCGGCGCGATCGTTCTGGTATCGTTGCACCCAGCCCGGTTCATAGAAGACGACGTAGGAGAGGAGGGCAAGCTTCCCGTACGTGGAGACATTCGCCCAGATGCTCTTGGTGCTGAAGACCTTCAGGGCGGTGCCGAACGACTTCTTGAGTCGCACCCAGCCGAAATTCCAGTGGATGCTGTAGAGCTCATCGAGCACCAGGTGCGAAACGAAGCCCAGCGTCACGCCGCCCGCCTTGTACAGCCGCAGCCGCCAGTCGTCGCCCGAAGCCAGAAGAAACGCCAGCTCGCCGAAAATCACCGCGGCCGGCAAGCTGTGGAACATGCCCCGGTGCACGGTGTACTTCCTCAAAAAGAACCCCAGCCCGAAACGGATCAGCAGGTAGCCCAGGGCTCCAACCAGCACGGCCGTCTCCGGGGCCACGCCCAACGATCGAAGCCGGTCGACGAGCAGGATCGGCACCATGGCGGAGACGAAAGCCAGAGTCTCCCGACGTGGGCGGCCCGACTTGCTGTCCACGTCCGGCAACATGCCCGAAACACCGCACAGCGCGCCGGCCAGGATGCAGGTCTGCGGCGGCACCTGAAACAGCCCGTACGCCGCGCCGCCGTAGACCAGTCCCAGGGCCGTGCTCGTGCCAATGTGCGTCTTGAAGTCCGCCATGACTTGCTCCTAAAGAAGTTCCACCTCTAAACAGGCGCGCTCCGCCGGGCCTCGATCACTGCATGCCGCGGAAGCCGCCCTTGGCAGGTTACTGGAACACTATCCGACACCCCGGCCGGCCGCCAAGGCCAGTTTTTCCTCCGCCGGGCCCTGCCCTGCCCCGCCGTGCCAGCAGTGCCCGCCGTGCCAGCAGCGCCAGTCGTGGTAGCAGCGCCAGCGGAAGACATCATTTCGACGAACCCGCCAGACAGGGCAGGGGAGGGGAGGGGAGGGGAGGGGAGGGGTTCAGGGTTCCATGCCACCGGGCTCCACTTCGTTCCCAAGCTGGAGATTGGGAACCAGGAAGGTTCAAGGTTCACTTGAACCTTGCCGGGGAGGGGGAGGGGTGTCGATCCGGTTGATTTGCCCTCCCCCGCGCCCCGGAGACTGCTCTTCGCGGGACCGCCCCGAACCGCTATACTGCCTGCCCAACGATGGAAGGAACCCCCATGCAGCTCTACGACATTTTCATGCTCGTCGTGTTCATTGGCGCAGGCGTCTTTGGAGCCTGGAAAGGCATGGCCTGGCAACTGGCCTCGATCGCCTCGATTGTCGTCAGTTCGATCGTGGCGCTTCGGTTCAGCGGCATTGTGGCGCCGTTTTTCAGCGCCCAAGAACCATGGAACCGATTCATTGCCATGGCGGTCTTGTTCGCGGGCACGTCGCTGGCAGTCTGGATCGCCTTTCGCTTCGTCGCCAAGGCGATCGATCGGGTCAAGCTGAAGGAATTCGACCTCCAGATGGGGGCCCTGTTCGGACTGGCCAAGGGCGTGCTCTTCTGCCTGGTGCTGACCTTCTTCGCGGTCACCCTGAGCGAGACGACGCGGCAGCGGGTGCTTGCATCTCGCTCCGGCCGCTATGCGGCCGTGATCGTCCAGAAAGGCACGCCGCTGATGCCCGACGATGTTCGCAAGGTGCTCGCCAAGTACATCGACCAGCTCGACGCGGGACTGAAACCCGCCGCGCCGCCGGACGCCGAACCAACCGATACGGTCGATACGGCTGCGCCAACCGAACCGGTGTTTGGCGCGCCGGTGGCGGGGCAGGCCGGCCCCGGCCAGCCGATGGCCTGGGAGCCGGAGGCCTGGCGGCGCGATGCCCAGGAGGTGGTGACGCAGAGAATCGACCAGTTTGGGCGGAGCCTCGACCAGGGGCTCAACCAGTCGCTGGACCAGGTTCGCGACTCCGTGGACCGGACGACCAGCCAGATTCAGACGGACGTGAATCGGCAGTTCGACGAGTTCGGACGGCGGATCCAGCGGACGCCGATGGAGCCGGTTCGATGAGCGGCGGGGGCACAGCCCGGGCCGGGCGGAGCTGCGCGTTTCGTGCGGCCGTGCGGTACCGGCGGATTTCGGGAAAAGGCTTGTTTTCCCGAGGTTTTTGCCGCTTCCCGACCGAACATAAGAAACATTATCGGACGTTCCGGTCCGCTCCAGAACGGCCGCTTCGCCAGCTTGCCGGCCGGCCCGCGAGGCTCGCCGCCAGCTCGTCTCTGAAGCCCGCCGGCGGCCCTGTTGAACTTCGGGTCGAGGCCCGCTCCGGCAGCGCCGCGGCACCGCGCCGCCGCGCCCCCCGCCACCGCGCGGATTCCAGCCCGTTCCGCCGCGCGAAACGCTCCGCCGCGCCGCACGGATCGGCGGGCACGTCTGGCGACGGCCGGCGGCCGCTCGATTACAATCGAACGGCATGAAGACCGACCCGGAGACTCCGACCCGGCGCGAGCGCCGCACGTTGCTCCTGCTCTCGGCGGCGACCGCGCTGGCAACGCTCGGGTTGCTCTTGAGCACCTCGCCGCGGCTCCCGATGGGCTGGGATGAGGGCAACGCGATCGGGCGGGCGGAGCAGATTCGCCAGTGGACTCGAAGTTGGGTCGCGCGCGCCCCCGGACAGCCCCACCCGCTCAGCCGCCGGGCGATCGAACAAGACTGGCCGTACACCACGCGGGTCGAGGGCCATCCGGCCTTCTATGGAATCGTGCTGGCCGCCGGGCAAGGGATATCGGGGAAGTGGCTTCCGCCGCTGGAGGGGTGGCGATTCGGGCCGATGTTGCTCTTCTCGCTGGCCGCCGGCGCGCTGTTCCACGCGATCGCCCGCCAGTTCGGCCAGGCCGCCGGGCTTGCCGCGGCGCTCGCTCTGCTCGTCCAGCCCCGCTTGTTCGCCCACGCCCACTTCGCCCTCGCCGACGCGCTGCTGGCCGCCTGCTGGGTGCTCGCCTGGGCGGCCTTCGCGCCGCCGCGCCCGAATTGGCGCAGAGCGGTCCTCTTCGGCCTGCTCCTCGGGATGGCCATGAGCACCAAGGCCCCTGGCTGGTTCGCCCCCATCCCGTTCATCCTCTGGGCCGCCCTCTACCGCGACGGTCGGGCGGCGGCGGCGCTGGCCCTCGGATTGCCCGTCGCCCTGGCGACGTTCTACCTGCTCAACCCGCCCCTCTGGCACGAGCCGCTGGCCGGGCTGGCGACCTTCGTGCACTTGAACACCCACCGGCAGATCAACGTGGCGATCCTGTTCCTCGGGGGGATGTACGACCTGCACCACGCGCTGCCCTGGTACAACACGCTCGTCTGGACGGCGATCACCGTGCCGGCGGGCCTGCTCGCGCTGGCGGTTCTGGGCATACTGGGCGTCGTTCGCCGCGGGCGGGCCGACCGGGCCGGCGTCCTGTTGATCCTCAACTGGCTGATCCTGCTCGTCGTCCGCGCCCTGCCCGGCACTCCGCCCCACGACGGGATCCGCCTGTTTCTGCCCAGCTTCGCTTTCCTGGCGGGGCTGGCCGGCTTGGGCGCCGCCCAGCTCCTGGGCCGCTGGACAGCCTGCCCGCCGCCAGGGCCGATCGCACTTCGCGCGAACGGCCGGCCGCGCAGCGCCAGAGATACCAGGCAGTCATTGGGAGGCAGGCATACGGAGTATTTGTGTGTCGGGTATTTTCGCACAGCGGTTGTCGCCCTGGTGTTTATCGGGAGTGCGGCAAACCTCGCCTGGTATGCGCCGCAGTGGCTTTCCTACTACAACCTGCTGATTGGCGGCCTGCGGGGCGCGGCGGCCGCCGGGATGGAGCCGACCTACTACTGGGACGCGCTCGACGGCGAGGTGCTCGGCTGGCTCGCGGCGCACACCGGCGGCGATGAGAAGGTGCGGTTCGGCTCCGGTTCGCCGGAAAACCTTGCCCTGATGCGGGCCTGGGGCGCGCTGGGCGTGGAGTACCGGCCCGATGCCCCCGGCCGCTACGCCTGGTACGTGATCCAGCGGCGTCCGAGCGCCTGCCTGCCGCCCGACCAGTGGCTGCTAAAGAACGCCCGGCCGGTGTACCGGAAGACGCTCCGCCAGTCGGGCTGGGGGCCCTGGCGGCTCGACGTGCCGCTGATCGAAATCTACCGGTACGCCGACTTCGCGGCGGCGCGCGAGGCGACGCGTGGGGGATGACGCCGCCGGCGGCCGCGGGGGGCGCTATTTCTTGGCGCCCCCCTGCCCTGCCCTGTCTGGCCACGCACCTCGCGGCGCGATCCGCCGGCATGGTTGCAGGGCTTCCCCTGGCCAGCCTGGCGGCCGAAGGCGTCTCCATAGGCAGAACCACCCACGCGGCCGGCGCCGGCCAGCGGACCGGCCGCGAGGGGGGGGCGAGCGATCACCCGGCGAGCGGTGTCAACAGGATGTCGCGATACCAGACTTCAGCCCCTTCGGTCTGGAAGAGCAGCTTCCCGCGCGTGATCGACAGGTCGAACGCTTTGTTGACCAACTTGCCGTTGACGCGATATTCCAGCGTATCGCCCCTGCAAATCGCCTCGCAGTGCGTCCACTCGCCGAACTTGCCCTCCACGTCCTCGCGGCCGCGGAAACCGGCGGTGTCCCGCCAATCCGGGTCGCGGCCGTACCAGTTGACGCGGCCGCCCCGCAAAACGGCCGTTTCGCCCCCCTCGTGCCAGATTGTCGCCTTGCCCTGTTTGACAATCTCGGCGCTGAGTTGGAGGACCACCGGCTTGCCGGCGTCATCCACGCTGCCATTGGCGGGCACAACGAGCAGGTCGCCGGCGCCCCCCTCGATCACCTGAAACTCGTAGCTGGTCATCCACGGACCGGGCTCGTTCGGTCCGACGCAGTGCAGCAGCACGCCGCTGTCTCGCGCCTTGTCCTTGCGCGATCCGTAGGTCGGCTCGCCCCATTTGTAATCGAAGGAGAGTTTATAGTTGCTGAAGCTCTGCCTGGTGATCAGGCCGCCGTAATAGGCCGTTTCACCACTCCCGCCGGCGACGCGCAACATGCCGTCGACGACGGTGAAGATCCCCGGGTTTTCATACTTGGCCTGGGGGGTGTAGCAGTACCATCCGTCGAGGTTCTTGCCGTTGAACAGCCGGATCGGCTCGGCCTTCACCACGCGGGGCATGGCGATCAGCGTTGCCACGGTCGCCCCCGCCCGGCCAAGAAAAACGCGGCGTGAAACTGTCATCGTTGAATCTCCTCGAAGTAGCCCGGGGTTGTGCGCAAACCGCCTTCCCCCGGCGACGCCGGGGGCAGCGCTGGCGGAATCGCATGGTGGTCAGCCGCGCGTGTTCAGGACGTCTTGCCGAACTCGCGGACATATTCGGCGTTGGCGCGAATCTCGTCGAAGAAACGGGGATACATGCCCACAATCAGGCCGTCGGTCGGCTTGATCCGCTCGAAGGCGAACTGGAACGCCTGGCGGACCGACTGCTGGCTCCCGCACTTCCGCCCGGAGCCGAGAATCTTGAAGCCGAAGCAGGGCTTCTTGACCTGGCGCACGACCTCGGTCATGACCGTCGGATCATCGCGGTAGAAGGCGTAGCTGCCGACCGGCAAGGTCGGGTCCGGCTGGGCCTTTTCGCGCGCTTCGGGGATGTTCATCCGGGTGAGGAAGTAGAAGCAGGTCATGAAGAAATCGACTTCCCAGCCTTCGTCGGCGACGCGCCGGATGCAATCGGGATTGTGGGCCGACACGCCGGCCAGCAGGCCCCGGTCATGGACCTCCTTGACGAAGTCGTGGACCTCGCCGCTCTTGCCCGCCGCGAACATCGTGTCGGTCGCGCCGCCGTGGTGGGCGATCGCGAACGGCGCGGTGGCCTCGATCGTGGCCTTGACCTGGGCCCTGCCCGAGCTGAGGCAGAGAAACTGCATCTTCGAGCCGCGCTCCCGCATCGCGCGCAAGACCTCGGTCGACTTGTCCGAGGGCGAATACTGGTGGGTGTTGACCCCCTGCTGCTCGCAGCCCTGGAGGAACTCGACGGTTCGCTCGGGCGTATAATACTCCCGCATGTGCTGATCCATGTGGTGGCCCATGTACGAGTAGCCGCCGATCGGATTCCAGCCGGCGATCATCCGGCTCACGCGGTGCTTGCCCAATTGGATCGTCGGCAACTCGCCCGCGGCCGGCTGGTCTCCGGCCGAGGCCGCCGCGCCGACGGCGAGCCCGGATGCCACCGCGGCCGAACACTGCCAGAGGAATTCGCGGCGGGCGGACCCGCGGAGATTGGGATCTGAAGAACTCATCTCGGCGCCTCCAAATTGATCAAGGGAATTCGTGGCAGTTCACAGTCCCGACTGCGCCGGACTCAAACTGGCCAGGTTGCCGTGAGTCTAGAGAGGCGCCCCGGCGGAGTCAAGCCAATCTGCGGCGGCAGTCGTGAGCCGTCGGCCAACTGCCCGCGCCGCGCCGAGACCTGCCACGGACGATTCGCCGGCCGCCCCCCGCGGCCGCCGGCCCCGCGCCCCGTGAGGGGCATTCACCCCGCGCTCCGCCCCCCTGCCCTGCCCCGCGCTCCGCCCCCCTGCCCTGCCCCGCCCTGCCCTGCCCCCGTGGCTGGAGTGCCGTGGGCCTTTCCACACCGAGGCCCGAGGATAGACTATAAGCATGAATATTGTCTGGGCCGCGCTTCTACTGATCGTCCTGGCCGCGTGCTGGGTGCTGACCCTGCTGGGAATGCCCGGCAACTGGCTGATGATTGCTGCGGCAGTCGGCTACGTGCTTCTCGTGCCCGGCGACTCGCCGGCCGCGATCGGTTGGGCGACGGTCGTTGTCCTCTCGGTGCTGGCTCTGCTGGGAGAACTGCTCGAGTTTCTGGCCGGGGCCTTGGGGGCGGCGAAAGCCGGCGGGAGCCGCCGCAGCGCGGTGCTGGCGTTGGCGGGCTCGCTCGCCGGCGCGGTCGTCGGGCTGTTCGTCGGCCTGCCGATTCCGCTCGTCGGCCCGCTGCTCGGCGCCCTGCTGCTGGCCGGCGCGGGGGCATTCGCGGGGGCCGTCCTGGGAGAGCGGTGGAAAGGACGGCAACTGGATAAGAGCCTGAAGGTCGGTGAAGCGGCCTTCTGGGGGCGATTGCTGGGAACCGCGGCCAAATCGGCCTTGGGGGCGATGATGGTGGCCACGACGGTGATCGCCCTGGTTGCCTAGCCGGCGAGCAGGGTCGGGCGAATCACTCCAGGTACAACTCCGGCCGGCGGCAATCGAGGTGCGCGGAGCAAGCCGCTCGCCGCGGGCGGGCGATTGAACCGCCAACCGCCCCTTCACGCGTTCCCCACCATCCGCCCGCGGTAAATCCCCCGCCATGTTGCACCGCTCTGTGCCCGAAGTCCTTGACGCCGCGAGGGCGCGAGGCTATGGAATAGGTTCTCCCGCCAGTTCCGCCGCAGAGCCAGGAAGAGCCAGGTGAGCAATGAACCGCATCCTCCAACTGCTGATCCTCACGCTTGTTGCCGGTCTTGGCGGCACTGCCGCCGCTGGCGGCGCGGACGGGCCGTTTCCCGGCGAGCGGGGAGCGACGCTCGACACGGCCTGCCGGCTCGATATCTGGGACAAGAGGGGCGGCGGGCTGCTTGCCAAGCTGGTCAAGGTGCCGCGCGACCAGGTTGTCGGCTTCGCGCTCTACACGCACGATCACGGCGTGTTGAAAATGTCGGCCCAGTTGTTTCCCCTCCAGGAAGGCGAGGCCAGGGAGGCGCGGCTCGAGTTGAATATAGACGGCCAGTGGCGGGAAGCGGCCCGGTCGCCGGTGATTTACCCCGGCTGGTCGGCGCACTTCCGCCTCGAGCCGTGGGACAGCACCCGCGACGTCCCCTACCGGGTCCGGCATGGCAACGCAGCGGTGTTCGAGGGGCTGATTCGCAAGGACCCGGTCGATAAGGACGTGATCGTCGTCGGCTCCCTTTCGTGCAACTCGAACGCCGACCGCGGCGATCGCGATACGATCGTGGAGAACCTGAAGAAACAGGACCCGGACCTGCTCTTCTTCGCCGGCGATCAAAGCTACGACCACAAACAACACACGGCGGCCTGGCTCCTGTGGGGGCGGCAGTTCCGGGAAATCATCAAGGATCGGCCCGTGGTGACGATTCCCGACGATCACGATGTCGGCCACGGCAACCTCTGGGGCGAGGGGGGAATCGTCGCCGAATCGCCGGCGGGCGACACGGGCGGATATTTCTATCCGGCCGAGTACGTCCGCATGGTCGAACGTTGCCAGACGTGGCATCTTCCCGATCCGGCCGACCCGCGCCCCGTTGCCCAGGGAATCACCACGTATTTCACGCGGCTGCGCGTCGGCGGCGTCGACTTCGCCATCCTGGAGGACCGCAAGTTCAAGACGGGCCCCAACGGGACGATCCCGCGGATGGGGCCGCGGCCGGACCATATCCAAGAGGCCGGCTACGATCCGAAGAAGATCGACCTGCCGGGCCTCGAACTGCTGGGCGATCGGCAGATGGCCTTTCTCGCTGAGTGGGGGGAGGATTGGACGGGCGCGGTGATCAAGGCGGCGCTCTCGCAGACCGCCTTCTGCGGGGCCGTTCACCTCCACGGTTCGAAACAGAATCGGCTGCTGGCCGACCTCGACTGCAACGGCTGGCCGCAGGCGGGCCGCAACAAGGCGCTTGCCGCGCTGCGCCGCGTGCGGGCTTGCCACCTTTGCGGCGACCAGCACCTGGCCGCCGTGGTCAAGCATGGCATCGATCGATTCCGCGACGGTCCCTACGGATTCACCAGCCCGGCAATCATCAACAGCTACTACGCCCGCTGGTGGTCGCCCGCCGACGAGCAGGCCGGCGCCAACCCGATCCCCGGCAGCCCCCTGCCTTGGACCGGCGACTACCTCGACGGCCTCTACAACCCGATCACGATGATCGCCTACGCCAATCCGGCCTTCGACAGCATGCCGGAGATGCGCAAGAGCCAGCGCGACCCGAAGGCGATCCTCGGCGACGGCTACGGCCTGATCCGCTTCAACAAGCGGACCGGCGAAACAACCTTTGAGTGCTGGCCTCGGTATGCCGATGTCTCCCAAGGGGACATAGCCCAGTACCCCGGCTGGCCGGTGACCTTCCAGGTCGAAGAAAACGACGGCCGGCAGGTCGCCGGCCACCTGCCGGAACTGGTCTTCGAAAACGCGGTCGACCCGGTGGTGCAGACAATCGAGGAGGCAACCGGCGAGGTGCTCTATACGCTGCGGATTCAAGGCGATCGCTTCCGGCCTCACGTTTACGCGCCGGGAAAATACTCGGTCAAAGCCGGCCCGCACAGGCCCGGCGCCTGGTCGATGCAGCACGTCGAACCGGCCGGACCGGGCGCCGCGCCCCTTCAGGTGAGATTCTGAGGGCGGGCGATGGCAATCTGAAATCCTCGGCAATGGCGCCGGAATGTCTGCCGCGCGTCAAACTTCGTTGGACTTTTGCTGGGACACGAACGAGAACTCTTCCAGGAGACGAGGGAATGAACAGGATTGAAAAGGCATTGATGCACGCACTATTCACCCATCTGCATCACAATACCGACAAGGCGATCGACTTCAAGGCGATCGATGCCTTGAACAAGAAAGTCGAAAAGCTCTTCCCCAAGGCCGTGCTCGTTGGCCCCGGCGACGATGCCGCCGCATTCAAGTTCCCCGGCGCCCAGGGAGCCTTCGTGGGCAAGATGGAGAGCCATTGCTCGCCCTGCGTGCCGAGGCCGTACGACGCCGCCGCCACGGGCGCCGGCGGGGCCATGCGGGACGTCGTGGCGATGGGCGCCAGGCCCCTTTTCCTGATGAATTTCATCGGCACCAGGCCGCTTGAAGACAAGGTCCTTGTCGGCCCCTGCGGGTTTACCGGCAAATGCACCTGCGGGGAGTGCGTCGAGATGACCAGCGGCGAACGAGTCAACCTGATGGTCAAGGGGCTGCGGGATATGTGCAGGGCGATGGACGTCTTCATCGTCGGCGGCGGATTCTCCACTTCGTTTTCAGACATCGTTCCGGCCACCGTCGTCGCGGTGTTCGGCAAGCTGGTGACGGCCAGGCCGTTGACCAAGCCGGCGAAATCCGCCGGCGACCAGATCATCCTCATCGGCAAGACGGGAAGCGACGGCAACGACACGCTCTACCGGGCCGGCCTGGTGGGCGAAATGAAGCCAGCCCGCGCGCGATTCAAGGTCGAGCGGGCGGTGATGGAGGCTTCCCTGGCCGCCTTCCACAGCGGCAAGATCAAGGCCTGCTCCGACCTCGGAGCGGCCGGCATCGGCGCCGCCGTCTGTGAATCGGCGAGGTACGGTGGTTTCGGCGCTCAGGTCGATCTGGCCAAGGCCCCTGTCTGGGAAAAGAGCCTCACGCCCGAAGAGATCATGATCTGCGAGACCCAGGCGCGGATGGTTCTCCAGGTGGCCAAGAAAGACGTCGAGGCCGTGTTGAAAGCGGTCCGGGCCAAGAAGGTCCGCGCCGAGGTGATCGGCCAGATCAATCGCGACGACAAACAAGTCTTCGAGTACAACGGCAAGACGGTGGCCGAAATCCCCAACGCCCCGACGCAAGCCCAATTGAAGGAACTGGTAAGCGGATAACAGGATGCCACGGGGTTGGGGAATCGGGTTCGCACGGCTTTGCGTCCGGTTCACGGCGGCTTGCCGGGAATTCCCCGGCGAGTCTGCCTGCGAACTAACGTCCCATTTCAATTCGATCGGCGATCTCGTCGCGAACGGCTGCCAACGCGGCCGGGTCGCGACTGAAGTCGGTCATCGTCTTAACCAAGCGTTCGACATAGCCGTTCGCCGTTTCACGCCCCTGGGCCTCGGCCAGGATGGCCAGGTAGTCGTAGTCCTCCAAACCATCGCGGATGTTCTCCAGGCGGATCGAACTGGCCGGGCCTGCGGCCGTCGGGTAGGTCAGGCAGCCGTCGCCCGTCATGTTCCACACGGTTGTCGGCTTCCAGTCCAGATAGGGGTCAGTTCCGTCAATGATCGGGTTCGGACGCCACAGGTTCACGTGCCAGAAGAGCAGCCCGTCGGCCTGGAAGCGATAGGTCATCCAGGCCAGCAGCCGGCCCTCGATCGACGGGTAGTCCATGGCGGCGAAGTTGGCATAAGGATGCCACGGGCCGCAGCAAACGTACCACCAGACCTGTTTCCCCTGCTGCCGCAGGCGGGCCGATAGCTCCGGGTCGTAGGCCGAGGTGAGCGGGCAGTACCAGTCCATGTAGTCCTGGTAATCGGGCGGCGTCGTGCGCCGCTTCTGATACATGTAGCCGGCCGTGGTGAACGTGCTGATCTCCGGATAACGCTGCTTGAGGAACCGGCAGATCCCCTTGATGAGTTCGTCGTACTCCTCCTTCCGTTCGTCGAAGCCGTAGAAGTAGGCCATCTTCGACAGCCCCGCTTTACGCAGCTCCGCCACGTAGCCGTCCAGCCGCTGCGCCAACTCGTCGTTGAAATCGGCCGGATAGTCCTTCAGTTCCGCGTAGCAGGTCCAGAGCGGCTTGCCCTGGGGACGCGGCACGAGGTTCAACACGTTGAAAGCCGTCATTCCGCGGTCCCGGGCGTAGAGGAGATCGGCCACGGCCGGCGGATCGGTCCGCGAGATATCGTCCGGATTGAGCCGGTGCGAGAGCATCAGATCCAGGCACTGGCGGCGGAGTTCGGGTGTGATCGGGCCGTAGGTCGCTTCGGTGAAGCCGTCCATCATGGCAAAGGCGGTCTTCATGCGTGGCGACCGCGGCAGCGCGAAACGGCGGACCCGAACGCTGACGGGCAGTTCCAGGGCGGCCGCGTTGGCCGGGGCGACCACAATCCGGCCGCGATAGGTGCCCGGAGCGGTCGTCTCCGCGGCATGGAAATTGACCCACACGGTCTGTGTTCGCCCACCAGGAACCGCAAACGGACGCAACGGCAGCAGAACCTCCGGGCACCAGTTGCCCACGCTCGGGGCGTCCGGGTGGCTGGAGGGAGTCTCCACGTAGATGTAGCCGACCAGGTGCGCCGTGACCGCCTCGGGCGGCAGCACGTCGCCGCGCTCGTTCTTGAGCGCGTCGACGGTCACTTGCACCTCGTCCAGCGTCTGGCGATCGGCCGTGGTAATGGCGATCTGTAGCCCTTCGGATTCGTTGCGAGCCAGCGCTACCGACAGGTCCGCGCGCTTGCCGGCCGGCGGGGCCTCGGTGGGATACACCTTCCGCATCGAGGTCTCGCCCCAGACGACGTAACCCGCGCGCACCGGGTTCTGCGGACGCTTGGGGATCGCCATGGGAATCGCCAGGTCGAGTCGTCCGCCGTCCGAGGCGGCAGCCGTAAAACGCAGCGCAGTGGGGAATGATCCGGTCGAACCGTGCCAGTCCCAGGCGAGGGTTTCGCCTCGCCCCCGGGACGAGGCCAACTCGCGGCCGTCGGAATCCGACAGGACCGCTTGCCAGTCGGCCGCTTGGGTCAACCGTGCGCGGATCCGCTGTCCACTCAGACTGCGTGGAAAGTCGGTCATCACGCGGACTTGGGTGGCGTGGAGGCCGCCGCGATGCAGGAAGACGTTGTCGAACCAGGCCTTGCCCTTCGTACGCCGGAGGAACACGTAGGCCCGGATCTCGCGGACCGGCTTCTCGGGCCGGTAGACCTCTGCCGTGTATTGCCAGTCGTGGGAACCGCGAGTCCAATTGGCGGTCTTGCCCCACCACGGCGTTCCGTCTTCGTAGATGACGTCCAAGAACAGGCCGTAGTCGCCCCCGCCGCCGACGTTCTCGGCCTTGCTCCATCCTCCGACGATAATCGGCCGCTTGTCCGGCCGTTCGTAGCGGATGATCTGGGAGATGCCCATCCCGTCCTGATCGCCCGTCGCCTCGCACCGGATCGCATGCCTGCCGGAGTGGACCTCCCCCGTCTCCAACATGTAACCCCGGCCGTAGGGC
>JAAYCB010000172.1 GCA_012744395.1 Pirellulaceae bacterium | reverse complement strand
GCGTCCAGTTTGGCGTGCGCCATGAGGATGTCGCAGGTCACGCCTGCGTCCGCAAGCACGCCGTGGTACTGTTTCAGCACGCGGCGCACTTGCGCCGCAGTCTCCTTTGTCGCTCTGCAATAGGTTGGCATTGTCATCTCCGTGAGTGCGAAAGCCGCCGTCTCTCCGGCGTGTCACGCCTGGTCCACGGCCGGCGTTCACCATCACGTCAGAACGGGATGCCGTCGTCCGCGGCGATGTCCGCGGCGATCTGCGCTTCCAACTCTTCCTTTGTCGGCGGCGCGACAGGCTGCGCAGCCGGCGCCTCCAGCTTCGCCGCCTTGAGTTGCTTGCCGAACATCATGTCGAGCTTGCGGACCTCCTTCCGGTCGAGCAGCTTCGTTTCACGCGGCTTGCCCTCGTAGGGCAACTCCCAGCGCTCGTAGACCTTCGACGGGTCGGTCGCGTCCCGCTCGTACTTGCACTGAGCTTGGATCGTCTTGCCGGTGAAGTCGTAGAACTTCTCGCTCGTTGGGTCGAACTCGCTCCACGACTCGCCGGCGAAGCCGATGAGCCGCAAGTCGCGAATCACGAAATCGACCGTCTTGTCCGTGATCCACCACTGGATGCGCCGGTCGTACTGGCCGTTCCTCGGCATGATGTCGACGAAGACTCCAGGCGTTCCCTTGGTCTTCGACGTGTTCAGCCCTTGTGCGACGATCTCGCACTCGTAGACGCCTTCTGCGTAATGCGGTGCCATAATCAACCGCCTTTCTTTTTCATCGCGTTGACGAAGTTGTTCCAAGCCTCCTTGCCGGAGACTCCCATCTCGATCTCTTCCGGCAGGCCGTGCCGGTTCTTGGCGTCGAACGTCGCCGTCCGAACAGTCCGCATAGTGCGGTACGAGCCGCCAACGGCCTTGCCCTTGGCAGTCTCGTTGTCGCGCCGGCCTCTAATGATCTCGGTCTCGTAGTCCGCAAACAGAATGATGTCCGCCCACTCCTTGGTCAGCCCCCAGGTCTTGGCGTGCATCTTCGGCTCGTAGCGGTCGTAGTCCGCGCCTGTCGGATTCTTGAACGTGGTAATCTTCGTGTGGCAGAGCACGATGATTGCCATTCGCCGTTGCTCGCGGATGCGGTCGAGTTTCGCCAGGAACAGCCGCCAGTCGGCAAGCGCCACGTCGTAGCCTTGCATGTAGCTGGTGAAACCCTGCTTGCCCCAGTCGCCGTTGTAATCGCGGCGGCAGACCTCTTCGTGACAGAGCCGCTCGGCGCCGTTGCCGGTATCGATCACAAGCGTCTGCCGGTCGTGCTCGTCTTCGAGCATCGCGTCGAGGATTCCCAAGAGGTCGAGCCACGTCTGCACCTCGGGGAAGTGCGGAATCTCCGGCAGTTGCCCCGAGTCGATCAGCGTCTCCAGTCCGGTCTCGCCGGCGGTCATGATGAACACCGGCTTTGGTGCGAACGCCGCATACGACGTTTTGCCGCATCCTTCCAGGCCGTGCATAACGAGCCTGGTCGGCAAGTTCCTTCCGGTCGTTCGCATGTCGCTCATCGACATTCGCTTGACCGGCTTTGCACCTGCCTGCCTCGTTGGCAGGGGGGTTGCTGTAGCCATCACTTATCCTCCAAAAACGTCTGCCACCAGGCATTGAGTCCAACGTGGATCAAACTGCCGTAGTAAGTGGCTTCCTTCTCTTCCTCGTCAATCCGCTTGAGCCGCAGCTCGTAGCGGTAGTACGCCTTCCGCCGGCACGTCGCGTAGCACCGGATGGATGAATGCGTTAGCACGCTCCACCGCGTCTCATCCGACGTAACCGCCAGTTCCTCATGCGGCCTGGTGCGAGTGTCCCACATGCCGTTGTCCGGCGTTTCGCTGCCAGAGCAGAGGCCGAGATACTCGCATGGCGTGCCGTAATTCATGCAGGCGCCCGAATTGCGGAACCATGCCGTCTCCGGCTTCTCGCACAGGTTGGCACGGATTTGCGTCTCGCGGATGTCCTTGGCGACCGTCCACAGTTCTTCCGCCCATGCAAGCATCTCCGAGTCGAGCCGCGGGACCGTCCGCCTCTGGTAGTAATGCAGCGGCCGGTCAAGGCAGTCTCGTGTCAGCCGGCACTCGTAGAGGTGCGTGTTTTCCCGGCCGACGACTTGGACGTACTCCCAGTCTTCGACCGTGATTGGGTAGCCGTGATATTCGCTGCTATCGCCGATGGCTTTAATTTCGGCCTTGGTCAATTTCGCCGGTCGGATTGTCGGCTTGCGGATCACGTCCCACACGCTGCCGTCAACCTTCCTGCATTGCTGCCAGCACGCCAAGGCGTACATGCTCACCTGCGATTCCACGGCGAGCTGCCGCCAGTACACGGCGGCCGGGTCGGCGATATCCATCGACGTGGTCTTGTGGTCGAGGTTGTGATGCTCACCGGATGGGGCGATTACCTCGGCGTCGATCTTGCCGGCCTGCTGGAAATTCTTCGACGGGTGACCGGTCCCAGGATTGATGATCGGCAGGTG
>JAAYCB010000171.1 GCA_012744395.1 Pirellulaceae bacterium | reverse complement strand
GGCGAACCGCCAGTTGCGATTCTCCCCGCCGTCGATCGACGTGCCGTCCGACGCGTCGATGATCGTTCCCCCCGCCGCGTCGCAGTGGGCGACCTCGACAAACCGCGCGACGGCCTCGCCGATCACCGTCAAGCGCCAGGCGGACGTGGCCCGCAGGCGGAGCCGGGCGCCGAGCCGCCCGGCGATCGAGAGCCTCCCGCCCACGCAAATCGAACAACCGTTCATCGTGCCGGGATCGGCGGCCAGCCGCCCGCCGGGCTCGATCGCCAGGTCGCCGTGGCAGACAATCTCCCGCCCGCCCGGATCAAATGCACCCAGGCGGTGGGTCCATCCCTGACAGGCGAGACTGCCCGCCAGCACGAGCGATCCCCACCGCTTGTCGATGACGATCTGTTCGAGAGGCCCAGCGACGAGCGACCAATCCCAGCGCTGGGTCCGGCCGCCCGTGGCCGTCAACGTGCCGCTGCCGCACCGCCATCCGACCTGGCCGGCCCGACCGCCCTCGACGCGGACATCGCCGCCGATCTCCCACTCCGGCGCCGCGCCCGATTGCTCGACCGTGATCACGCTGGAATCGGCCGGGACCAGCGCCAGGTCGCCCTCGACGACGAGCCTCGGAGCGTGCTCGGCCGTGTTGAGGATCACGCTGGACGAACCACAACTGGAGATCACCAGATTGGCCAGCCCGAGCGTGCCCGGCCCGATTGCCACGACCGTCGCGCCGTCGCCTTCGGCGCTGACCAGAAGATCGTTCAAGCGGTCGCCGCTCCGCGGGATAATAACGCTTTCTCCGGACAGGTGGACGGTCGAAGTCCCGCGATCGAGGACGCCTCCCAGCCCAGCCCAGCCGAGCGTGCCGCCATCGACACGCAGCACGCCGCTGCCCAGGACGAAGTCGCCCGAGTGGGCCAGAAGAAAACCGGCGGCCGGACTGCCGGCCAGGTTGTGGCCGGCCAGATCAATCGTGCCCCGGTAGCCCGGACCAGTCACCAGGCCGCCGATCGTCACGTCGCCGCTGAGCAGGCAATCGACCCCGCCGGAGAGAAACTGCCCCGTGTCTTCCGGACCGGGCGGACGGGAGGCCGCCGGCCCACCAGGCGCGGCGTCCCAGTTGGCCGCGGTGCCGAAGTCCGTGCTGATTCGTCCCGTCCAGTAGCAGGCAGCCATCGCAGATTCAGGGTTCAGGGTTCAGTCTTTCGTGCCGCGCCCTCTCCTCGTTCCCAAGCTCCAGCTTGGGAACGAAGACACATTTCCAACCACCAACTGCTGATCGCTAACAGCTGACAGCTATTCAAACCCGCCGCCGATCGACTTCACAACGTAGCGCGGATTGATCACCGCGGCGGCCCCGCGCTCGCTCGCCTTGAATCGCACGAGGATGTCCTGGTTGAAATCCGCCTCGCTGCTCAGGGGCGACTGGGTCACCGTGATCGGCCAGTTCTCCATGTAGGCGAAGGCCTTGCGGAAGTCGCCGAGGAACCACCACTTCTTCGCGTTCTCGGCCGATGCGCCCGAGGCAATGATCCGGCGGTAGGCCAGCCGGCTGTCAACGACCGTGTAGCGAGTCAGCGGGTTGGCCGAGGTCGTGGTCGTCGGCGAATCCACGGCCGTGTAGCTGATCTCGGTGGCCTGGAAGATGCGATGGGCGGCGTGCCGGTAGGCGGGCATCACGAGAACCGCGTTGGGCTGGACAAGCACCGGCTCGCCGGTGCTCGGATCGAGAATCTCGGCAAACAGCTGCTCGGCCGCGTCGACGCTCGTCCAGTCGACCAGCTCGTTGTCTTCAAGCGCGTTGCGCCACGGCTCGAGCGTCTGGTAGGTGTCGTAGTCGGTGCCCTTCCAGCGGTAGGTGTTCGTGCGGCCGATGACCAGGTCGATCAACCGCTTCTCCTTGTTCAGTCCGAGGATTTCGCCCACCTCGGC
>JAAYCB010000170.1 GCA_012744395.1 Pirellulaceae bacterium | reverse complement strand
CCGGCGGCCGGACCTATGCGGCCGGCGCCAGCAACGGCGCGGGCCCCAACGACACGATCAACGTGGGTTTGATTGGCTGCGGCGGGCGGGGCAGGTACTTGCTGTCGCGGTTCCAGAAACTGCCGGGCGTGCGGATCGTGGCCGTCGCCGACGTCAACGACCCGCGGACGGCCGCCGTCCGCGAGCAAGCCGGCGGCGCGCGCGTCCAGGCCTTCCATGACTATCGCAAGCTGCTGGAAATCAACGACATCCAGGCGGTGATCGTGGCCACGAACAAACACTGGCACGCCCTGCCGACGGTCCACGCCTGCCAGGCCGGCAAGGACGTGTACCTCGAGAAGCCGCTGGCCCATTCGATCGGCGAGGGCCGGGCGATCGTCGAGGCGGCGAAGAAGTACGAGCGGATCGTCCAGACCGGCACGCAGCAGCATAGCAGCCAGCACTACCAGCAGGCCGTGGAGATCATCCGCTCGGGGGCGTTGGGAGAGATCTCGGAGGTCAAGGTCTGGGACTACGAGAACCAGTATCCCGGCTGGGGATCCCCGCCCGACTGTGATCCGCCCCCCGGACTCGACTGGGATTTCTGGCTCGGCCCGGCGCCCAAGGTGCCCTACAATCCGAACTACTTCCTGCATGACTACTGGTTCTTCGATTACGCCGGCTCATTCCAGTGCGATTGGGCGGTGCACCACTACGACATCGTCCACTGGGCGATGGGGGTCGACCGGCCGAAGGTCGTGATGGCCATGGGCGGCATGATGTGCTTCCCCGAGAACAATCTCCAGTATCCCGATACGTTTGATGCGGTCGTGGAGTATCCGCCCGGCCCGGTCGCCAAGCAGGGATTCCTCATGCAGTACACGTTCCGCGGCGGCTGCCGGCGCGAGCACCGCTCGCACGGCAAGTGCTTCTTCGGCACCAAGGCTTCGCTGTTCATCGACCGCGGCGGCTACACGATCAGCCCCGAGAACGCGATCGAGGACCGGTCCAAGCACGTGACGGTTCGCGGCACGGGCGACAATCACGCGGACGTCTTCCTGGAATCCGTGCGGAGCCGCAAGAAGCCGCCGGCGGACGCCGAGGTCGGCCATCGCGCGACGATCCCCGGCCACCTGATGAACATCGCCTGGAGGGTTGGCCGGAAGATCTACTGGGACGCGGAAAACGAGGTGGTTCAGGACGACGCCGAGGCGAATGCCCTGGTCCACAAGAAGTACCGGGCTCCCTGGAAACTGGAGGTCTAGAGGACGACAACGGCATGTACCAGCCAAGACATCTTCGAGCGTTGCGCCGGATCGGCCTGTTGGCGGCGATGCTGGCGGCGTCGGCCGCCTTGTCGGCCGCCTTGTCGGCCGCCGAGCCGCCGACGCCGCCGACGCGGGCCGATGCGGAGCGGGCGATCGCCGCCGCCGCGGACGCAAGACCGCCGGAGGGGACGCCCCTCCGCCCCCTCACGATCGTCCTTTTGGCCGGCCCCAAGGACCACGGCGAGAACGAGCACGATTATCCCCGCTGGCAGGCGCGCTGGGCGCTGCTGCTCGGGGGCAAGGCGGCTTCGGACGAACGGGCGGCGAATCTCTTCGGCCCCGACCGACCCCACCCGGCGGTCGGCGCGGGGGCGCCCGGAGTCCGCGTGATCCGGGCCAATCCCTGGCCGAGCGCCGAGGAGTGGGAGGCGGCCGACCTGGTCGTCGCCTTCTGTTACCTGCCGTGGAACCCTTCCCGGCTGGAGGAGGTCGGCAGGTTCCTGGCCCGCGGCGGCGGGCTCGTGTTGATCCACTCGGCCACCTGGACGCGGCCGCGGGCCTCGCCCGAGGTGGCGGAGATCGTTGGCGTGGGAGGATTTCAGTTCTACCGCCACGGATCGCTCCTCCTGGAGATCGCGATGCCGGAGCACCCCGTCTGCCGCGGGCTGCCGGCGCAGATCCGTTGGCTCGACGAGCCCTACTGGCCGCCGACGCCGCCGGGCCCGGCGGAGCGGATCGAGGTCCTCGCGGCAAGCCGCGAGGCGCTGGAACCGGGACGCAACAGGAACGTCGCTCCGCAACCGCAATTCTGGTCCTGCCCGCATGGCAAGGGGCGCGTGTTTGGCTGCGTTCCCGGGCACTACACCTGGACGTTCGACGATCCTTTTTTCCGCCTGCTCCTGTTGCGCGGCATGGCCTGGGCGGCGGGCGAGAATCCTTATCGATTCGACCCGCTGGCGCTGCGCTGCGCTGCGATTGCCGAGGAATAACCGTCGCGACAGTCTCCTGCACTTCAGTCTGAACAGAAAAGGAATGACCCATGGGAAAGATCTCCTTTGGCATGAACCTGGAAGCCACCCGCCACCACGACAAGCCGTTCGAGTGGGGGCTCGACCAGGCCGCCGAGATGGGCTACGAGTACGTCGAGCCGATGGTCCACTTCGGCCGCGAGTTGATGAGCGAAGCCGGCTACTTCCACACCGTGTCGTTGTTCAACGATCCGATGGCGATGCGCGAGATGTGCGAGAAGCGCGGCCTGAAGATCTCCGGGCTCCAGGGGCATGGCCCCTTGGGACGGCCCGACTACCACGGCGAATACCTCAAGATGGCGATCCGCTCTGCGGCCGAGTGCGGCGCGCCGGTCGTCAACACCGACGAAGGCATCAAGGCCCCGTGGACCACTGAAGAAGAGGATTTCGTGCTGATCCGCTACACGCTCCGCGAGGCGGCGTTTGTCGCCGAGCGGCGCGGCGTGATGATCGGCCTGGAGTGCCACGCGCAATACTCCCAGACGCCCGACGGGCTCGACCGCATCTACAACCTGGTCGATTCCCCCGCGATCGGGATCAACCTCGACACCGGCAACGCCTACCTGGCCGGCCAAGACGTTTACCAGTGGCTCGAGCGGGTCGCTGACCGCCTTGTCCACCTGCATGCAAAAGACATCAGCATCGAGCACTCCGACGCGGAGCGCGGCAAGGTCACCGGGACCCCGGTCGGCTGCGCTTGCGGCGACGGCGTGATCGACTGGTCGCGGGTCATCGAGATCTGCCGGCGCGCCCCGCGCGACATCGTGATGTCCGTCGAATGCGGCTCGATCGACGAGGCGCGGCGGAGCCTCGAACACCTTCAATCCCTTGTCTGAACGCGGATCGATGTGCCGCGCGGCGGCCGGGTCGCCCGCAATTGCCGGCGCCGCACGGCTCCCTCACTTTGGACCATACGAGACGAACCATGAACCAGAACATTTCCCGGCGAGGTTTCCTGGCGGGGACGCTTGCCGCCTCGGCAGCCAGTCCGCTGGTCATTCCAGCCGCGGTCCTCGGCAAGGAGGGGCAGCTCCCTCCCAGCGAACGGATCACGATTGGCGTATTCGGCGTCGGCAACCGGGGGCGGCATTCGCTCAGCGCGATGCGCCCCCTGCCGGATCATCAAGTCGTGGCGATTGCCGACGTGCGGCGCGACCGGGGTGAGAGCGCGCGGCAGATGACCGAGCAGTTCTATTCGACGCGGCTGGGCAAAGCGTCCTACGGCGGCTGCAAGCTCTACAGCGACTTCCGCGAGATTCTCGCCCGCGAGGACATCGACGCGGTCTGGGGGACGATTCCCGATCATTGGCACGGTTGCCTCTACAGCCGCGCGATCGAGGCCGGAAAGGACATTTATGGCGAGAAACCCTTGACGCGGTGGATCGCCCAGGGCGTCAAATTGAAGCAGATGGTCAAGCGCTACGGAACAATCTTCCAGGTCGGTTTGCAGCAGCGCAGCGATCCGAAGTTCCGGCTGGCCTGCAACCTGGCGAGAAACGGCTACCTGGGCAAGATTTCCGAGATCCAGGTTGGGGTCCCCGGTGGAACGGCGATTCCCGCCGTCCCCCCCTGCGATCCGCCGGAAGGTTTCGACTGGGACATGTGGAGCGGTCCCGCTCCGCTGCTGCCCTTCGATCCGCGGCGCGTGGAATGGCTCGGCCTGTACATGATCTCGCATTACTGCGCGGGGTTCATCACCAACTGGGGCGTCCATCATCTGGACATCGCCGGCTGGGGCGTGCCGG
>JAAYCB010000169.1 GCA_012744395.1 Pirellulaceae bacterium | reverse complement strand
ACCGGCTGACGCTGGCCGCAAGCTACCGGGAGCCGGTGATCGCCACACGCCGGCCGAGCGCCGAGCAGCTCGCGTGGGCCAAGGAAATGTTGGCCAAGCCGGGCAAGCCGGACGTCCCCCGCGTTTATGCCCAGCGATTCGAGGACCTGGCCTGCGGCGCGGCCTCGGTCCCGACGCCGCTGCAAGTGCTGCGTATCGGCCAGGTGTGCATCGGCAGCTTGCCCAACGAGGTCTTCTGCGAGATCGGCCTCGAATTCCGCCAGCGGAGCCCCGTGCAGCCGGCCTTCCTGGTCTCCCTGGCCCACGGCTATTTCGACTACCTGCCGACGCCCAAGCAGCATGAGCTGGGGGGTTACGAGACCTGGTTGGCCACCAACCGCTTGGAGCCGAAAGCCTCGGAGAAGATGCTCGACGCCCTGCTGGAAATGGTGGCGGAGGTCCGTGACCCCAAGTGACGGTGTGCCGGGCGCGGCATCGCCAGCCGCAGTCCTATCGAGCATGGCTAAGTGGTCCATTTCAGAAATGATGTCAAGGTTCCTTGCGCCCGTCGGGAGCGGTTCCTTTGATGTCGCGCAATCGCTGCAGCATTTCGATCGAGAGCGATATGAACTCGGCGGAAGATGGCGGTAGTGGACCGTGATCGGGAGATGCGGATTCAAGCCCCGGAAACCCGGCGCTGCGGCGAGATTGAAGATCATGCAAGCTCATTGGTAGGATGGGCATTCCTGCCCGTCGTTCTCTGTCGGGCGGGAACGCCCAACCTACATCATTGAAGGAACCCTGACAGCATTTCTGAAATGGACCACTAAGATCCGCCGGTGCTGGTCACGGTGAACTGGACAGAATCAGCGGCTGGAATGTCTGGCTTTCAACCATCATCCTATGAGGAGGTCTTTGCGATGAGGATTCAGCGGTGGGTTGCGCTGGTCGTGGTCGTTGGCGGGATGTTCGGAGTGGCAGGCTCGCTTGCCGCGCAGGAAAAGGGACTCGTGTTTGCTCACCGTGGCGGCGCGTACGAGTTCGAGGAAAATACGCTGGCTGCCTTTCGGAGCAGCTATCAGAAGGGGCTGCGCGGATTCGAGACCGACATCCGCATGACCAAGGACGGCGAACTGGTGATTCTCCACGACGAGACCCTCGACCGGACCCACAACGCCACTGGGGCCGTCGAACAGAAGACGGCAGCCGAGTTGCGGAAAGTCGTGACGAAGAAGAGCGGCCAACCCATGCTCTTCCTCAAGGACCTCTTGGCGTACTTCGCCGATAAGCCGGCCATCTACCTCGAGTTGGAAATGAAGACCAGCAACAAAGCCCAATATCCCGAGGATCGCCTGAACGAGTATTGCCGAAAACTGTACGCGGCTGCCCGCCAGAAGCCTCAAGGGTCGTTCTATGTGCTCACCTCGTTTGACGAGCGGCCCTTGAAGGTCGTCAAAGCTCTCGATCCCAATGCCGATCTGCTGCTGATCAGCGGCGACCCCTGCTCGGAAAAAGTGGTAGCGCGGGCGCAGACTCTGGGGGTGAAGCGAATCGGTTGCACCATGGACGGAACCTCCCGGGCCGCGGTGCGGGAAGCTCAAAAAGCCGGGCTTCGCGTGACTGGCTGGCCGGGACATAGCCTGCAAGATTACTATCTTGCCGTTGGGCTCGGCGTCGATGCTTTCTGCACCGACATTCCCGTCGCTATCTCCACCTGGAAAGCCCAGCACGAGCAGCGGGCCCCCGTCCCCGCTGCCCCGACGGCGAAACCCTGAAAGCCGTTGCCGGAGTGGAAAGCGACGTCGTGTGCGTCCCTGATCGCGGTGGCGTTCGCGTTGCCCGCGGCAATCGTGATCCGACGACCTATGGCAACTGGTTTCCGGGTAAGCGAGAATGGCTGCCAGGCCGCGGACCAGCGAGCCGGCCTCGCCGCTGAAATCGGGCATCCCTGCGGAGCACGCCCCACGCAGGCCTTGCGAACGACAATCATTGAAGGAGGAGTCATGATGAACCAACGTCACCGTCCATCGGTCCAATGCACTCGGCGGAGCTTCGTTCAAAGCGCGGCGGCGCTCGCCTCGGCGGTGGCCCTGCCGCGGATCGTACCCGCTTCGGTCTTCGGCGCCACGGCCCCCAGCAACCGGATTACGGTTGGGCAGATCGGTTGTGGGCACCAGGCCCAGCGAATCGTCCCGTCTTTCCTGGTTCACGACGACGTCCAGATCGTGGCCGTTTGCGACGTGAACCGGGCCGGCAGAGGCTACTACTACCCCGAGCGCGTCCTCGGCCGCGAAACGGCCAAGCGGTGGATCGACGAGTACTACGCCGAGAAGGCTTCCGGCGGCGACCCGAAAGCGACCCTCTACGAACGGATTCTTGCGCCAAAGACGGCCGAGCCCGGCGCTGTCGCGCCCAACCCGCCGCAGGTTGCCGCCAGCCGGGGCAAAGGTTGCGACGCCTACAAGGACTTCCGCGAACTGCTCGCGCGGACGGACATCGACGCCGTGACGATCGTCGTCCCCGATCACTGGCACGCGCTGATCGCCATCGCGGCCATGCGGGCGGGCAAGGACGTGTACTGCGAGAAGCCCATGTCGCTGACGGTCCACCAGGGACGCGAAATGGTCAAGGCGGTCCGCAGGTACAACCGCGTGTTCCAGACCGGCGCCCAGTTCCGCTCCTGCCCGGGCGTGCGCCGGGCGTGCGAGTTGGTGCGCAACGGGCGGATCGGCCAGGTCCGCCGCGTGTGGACTACCACGGCCCCCAACAGCTTTCCCAGCCCGGGGCCGGGCTGGCAGCCGCAGCCCGTTCCGGAGGGTTTTGACTACGACTTCTGGCTCGGCCCGGCCCCCGAGGCCCCCTATCACATCGAACGCTGCTTCCACCGCTGGCGCTACATCCTCGACTACTCCAACGGGCAAACGGCCAATTTCGGCGCGCACACCAACGACATGGCGCAGTGGGCCCTGGGCATGGACGGCACGACGCCGGTCGAATTTGAGGACAACGGCTCGGAATTCCTGCCGAAGGGGAGCCTGTTCGACACCGCGGTCAAGACGGCCTTCCGGGCCCGCTATGCCAACGGGATCGAGCTGACTT
>JAAYCB010000168.1 GCA_012744395.1 Pirellulaceae bacterium | reverse complement strand
GCGTGCGGCTCGAATGCGCACGATCCGAGCCACGTCTCGTAGCCGCCCCACTCGAAGTGCTTGGCGGTCGGAATGTAGCCGAAGCCGCCGTGGGCCCATTCGACCAGGACCGCCGGCTGCATTGCCGCCCGCTGGCGGAACTCCAGACCGATCTCGCAGAACGGCTCGCCGGGCATCGTGCCGATGCACGCCGGGCCGATGCGCAGTACTTGCAGCGGCACCGAGACCTGCGTCTCACGCTTGGCCATGTCCGTGATCCGACGCGCGTAGCTCCACGACAGGTCGACCTGGTCGGGCTTGGGCCCCGGCTTCGTCAACCGCTCCTCGGCCCAGGCGATTCGTTCGGCCGTCGGCATGGGTCGCGCGATGGTTTGCTCCCGAAACCGGGCCGCCAGGGTCACGTGGTCCTGATACTCGGCCTTGGCCAGCGCCGCATGCACCTTGGCGGCCAGGTCGTGGGCCACGAAGCGGATCTGTTCGTAGGGTTCTTTCGGCGGTCGCGGGTGGAGGAAGTTGACATTGTTGATGTCGCCGCTGGAAGCGTTGGCCATCAGAACCACCAGCGGCGGGTCGTTTTCGTTGCCGCCGAGGAGCCGTTCGAGTCGTTCGCAATACACGCCGTAATAGTCGGCCGAAATGTCGCCCTTGGGCACGCCGCCGACATAGTGCAGCGAATAGGTCGAGTAGACGGCGATCGGCTGCCCGTCCGGCTGGCGCAGGGCCAGGATCGTCACCGTGGGATCGGTTGGCCCGGCCGGCTTCACCAGGTTCGGGCTGCCGCTCGATGGGTTCATCTTCACCTGGTCGATGCCGCCAAATGGATTGGGCGGCATGGTGCCGGGCTTGAGAAACCAGCGGCGGTTGAACACGTGCTCCGGCGCCTCCGCGGTCAGGCACGCCAATTGCGCCGGACGCAGCCGGTTCGCCGCGCAGCGCACGCCGTCGACGATGCGTTGCACGACAAAGGCGCGGTAGTTCTCGTACTTCGGCTCAGCGGGGGCGGGCGCCTTGCCGCCGGTGCTGCTGGCAGAATGGGTGTGCACGGCGGAGATCAGCACGTTGGTTGACGGAATCCCGACCTGCTTTTCGATCAGGCCTCGCGTCTCGACGCACATGCCCGCGTCGGTGCCCAGCAGATCGAGGACCACCAGGGCAAGCTTCGTCTTGCCGTCGTCGAGCACGAGGCACCGGGCGTGGAGTTCATCATGCACGTTGGTCGACAGCGGGGCGATGAAATTGCCGATAATCGGCCGCCCCAACGGCGGAGTGATGTTGCTCATGGCCGCGCCGGCCCGGAACCCGGGCACCGGCGAGGCCGCGCACAGCGTCGTGGCGATCAAGGAACAGGCAACGAGGGCAAGCACCGACGATTTCATGGCGAGAATCTCCTGAAGGATTCGGTCGTTCAAGGCATGGTGTTCGATAGGACAAACGAGGCTATTCTGTCGCAGTCGGGCGCACCTCGGCCGCCATTTCCAACAGGGCGCTGAGCAGTTTTTCCGAAGCCGTCGGCTCCAAGCGGTTGGTGGCCAACCATGTCTCGTAACCACCCAACTCATGCTGCTCAGGCGTAGGCAGGTAGTCGAAATAGCCGTTGGCCAGTTCGACCAGGAACGCTGGCTGTACGGGGCTCCGCTGGCGGAATTCGAGTCCGATCTCGCAGAAGATCTCGTTGGGCAAGCTGCCGATGCACACGTCGCCGATACGCAGCACTTGCAGCGGCGT
>JAAYCB010000167.1 GCA_012744395.1 Pirellulaceae bacterium | reverse complement strand
TGCCCGTCGGCCTGATGCAGACCTGGGCGAGCGTCGAGCACGGCATGTGGTACGCCCGCAGCGCCGAGTTTCTCCAGACCGATCTGCTCGACACGCTCCGCTGGATGCGCGCGATCGGCGACACGATCTTCGCCGTCGGCGTGGTCGTCCTGGGCTATTTCGTCGTCGGCCTGAAAACCGGCTGGTCGCTCAAGCTCGGCCCCGAGCCGGCGATCGAGGCGGTCCAGCACCACCCGAGCCCGGAGTATTCGACGTCAGAGACGTGAGCAATAGCCGTCGGCTGTTCGGCTGTTCGGCGGCTAATCGGCCGCTTTTTCGATCGCCTCGGCCAATTGCTCGCGGACCTGGAAGAGCCGCTCCGGGTCGGGCAGGATCCTGCTCGAGTAGCGGCCGCCGGCGTTGGGTATCTCCACCAGTTCGGCTGCCGCCGCGAGCGCTTGCCGGGCGGCGGGCAGGTCCTCGCCGGACGCGGCCAGCCGCGCTTTGAGCAAGTGCAGATACTCGTAGTCCTCGACTCCCTCGCGGGCGTTCTCCAACCGGATCGAACTGACCAGCTCATCGCGGCCGAGCGGGGCGCCCGGATAGATCAGGAACCCGTCGCCGTTGGGATAGCGGACCCAGTAATGCCGGCCCGGCTCGCTCGACTGGCGGATGTAGCTGTGCCATCCGTACTGGTAGGGGTCGTAGGTCAGCCACGACGCGCCCCAGAACTCGTAAGCGGCGGCCCCGTACTTGAAGCAGTAGTGGGGCAGCAGCCGCTCGACCGCGCAGTACGGCGTGTCGGTGCACATCTGGCCGTCGGTCGTGAACCAGATCCGCCCGCCGGACCGGCGGATTTCTTCCATCTTTTCGGGCGCCACGAGGCCCTGGTGGCCGATCCCCCAGACATCGAGGGATCCGTCCCAGTCGGGCACGTGCTTCCAAGTGCTCGAATAGATGGGGATTTTCGGATCGACCTGGTGGATCATGTCGCAGAGGGCCTTCATCTGGACGCGGATGTAGTCGTGCGCGTCGTGGGGCTCGTCCGAAATGTAGAAGATCATCCGGTCGGCCCAGCCCTTTTCCTTGATGTGGTCCCAGTAGGCCTTGAGGCACGCCTGGAAGGCCTTCTTGTACTCCGGCCGGAGCTGGCTTCGATCCGCCGTCTCGTAGGGCGGCCGGCCCTCGTAGCGCTGCTCCCCGAAGATCGTCTTGGGAGGATGCCCCCAGCCGAAAAGATAAAACTCGCGGGGCGTGTAAGAATAGGGAAGGTTCCACTCGTTGAAATACACCTCGGCCGCGCGGTCGTAGTCGGCAAAGTCCGCCTCGACCCGGCCGCCGGCATAGCGGATTTTCGGCCCAGGGCGGATCGCATCGGGCGAGAGCCGCCGCTCGGCCAGAAAACGGACAAGCCGCGGATACATCGCATCAAGCGGCGCGCCCCAGAGCCGCTCGCCGCCCGGCCCGTAGCGAATGTCGTAGATCGCCGCCACGTGGCTCTCATCTGGCAGGGCGAAGTCCCGGACGCGGACCGTGTAGCCCCGCTCGGCGAGCACGCGGTCACCGGCGCGAAAGCGGACCTTGCCCGCATACACGCCGGCGGCGGCGTCCTTGGGGATCGCCGCGGTGATCCAGACCGCCGCGGTTGCGCCGGGCATGAGATCGAAACGCGCCGTCGGCAAGAGCGGGTCCGGCCAGAGGCCCGGCCAGCCGTCGCACTGGGACGGCCGCGTGGGGATCAACCGGCGCCAGGCCGGCGCTTCGGATTGATAGTAGCTCGTCGGGTAGTCGATCGGCACGTAGCCCACGATCTGGACCTCCGGCGGCGGCAGCGCGGCGCCGCCGGGGCCGACCGGCCGGTCGACCTCGACGCGGACCCGCTCGATTTGCCGGCCGGCGCGAACGGCAAGCTGGAGCACTTCCCGCTCATTCCGGGCCGCGGAGATCTCGCACTGGGCCGCCGTCTCCGGCGGCGGGTCGTCGGGAAACACCTTGACAACCGACCGCACCGGCCAGACATCGAGCCGATCGGGCGACTCGGGCGGGCGGCACTCGAACCGCGCAATCCGCCCGAGGACCACTTCGCTCAGCACGACGCCATCGTACCAGAACGTGCCCGCGGCGGTCGTCGTCAGGTGGATCTGGAAGCGTGCCGCATCGTCGGGCATCTCGAACAGGTCCGAGACGAGCGTCCAATCCGTGGTGCCCGAGATGCCCCGCGACGTGCCCGTCATCCCGTTGGTCTTGCAGAGCGAGCCGTCGGCCGTGCGGAGGTGCGCGTGTACGCGCACATCTCCCGTGGCGTCCTTGCACTTGATCCACGCGGCGACCAGATAGGTGCGGCCCGGCTTGACGGCGACCGACTGCCGCCAGCCGCGCCAGCTTCCGGCCAGCTCCGGTGGCACGTCCATCCGCGCCGTCCGGCGGCCCAGATCGGCCCGGCCCGGATCGTCGAGCGAGAACTTCACGCCCGGACTCTGCGGCGGTTCCGCGCCGGTCCAACCGCCGGGCAGCGGCTCGCCCTGTTCAAAGCCGCCGTTTTCGACCAGGTTCGGCAGCCCGGCCAGGTTGCCCGGCTGCTCGGCAGCGGTCGCGCCGGGCGGCGCGTCGGCGGCGAAGTAGATGTCGTGGCGGGCGGCGGATCGAGCGGCCAGGTCGCCGCGGAACAGCAAGGCATTGCCCAGCCGCGCATGGGGGATCTCCTTTCCGCCGAGCCGCACGCGGATCGACCGTTCGTCCAGCCGATCCCGCGCCCGGCGGCGGATCATCCCCAGGTCCACGGAGACCATCGCCCCGGCAGCCGGCTGATCGCCGAAGTTGTAAACGCGAACCGCGGCGCGGCGGATCGGCGCGGCGGCCGGCCAGGCGGCCTCCCCGCCCAGCTCCTCAAGTTCCAGCCGCTCGACGGGGAGGACTTCGATGCCGGTGACCAGCCCGCGGCGCTCGGTCCAGCGGTCGGGCACGCGCCCGGCGGCGGGGTTGTCGAAATAGACGTAGCAGGTCGCGCGGGCCGCCGCGGGGCACTCGGCGGGCAGGACGAGCGAGCTGGCAGCCGCCAGGGGCCCTTCGGTCACCGGCCGCCCGGAGGGATCGTAGAGGGCGAACAGCATCTCGACGCCCTCGGCGCTGGCCACGCGGATCTGCTCGGCGGGCCGGCCGACGAGCGCGGCCAGCGGCCCGTGCGGCTCGATCTTCAACTCGACCGGCGCGCCTTCGAGGGGCGTCTGGCCGCCGTTTTTCACCACCAGCGGCAGGCGCGCCCGCCAGTAATCGCCGCCGTCGAGGGCCAGCGGATGATGCCAGCCGGCGGCCAGCGCAGCCGGTGGAGTAAAACAACCAAGGCAAGCCAACAGGCAGAGGATCGATCGATGTGTGGCGGGTTTGCTCGCAAAAAATTTCACTTCACTGCTCCTTGCCGCCGGGCTGGCGCCTGGCAGCGCGGGGTCCGGTGGGTTCTCGTTTCGCGTCTGAAGCGCTCATCCGCTCTGGCCGCCCCGTTGCCTCCGCCGCTTCCGCGGCGCGGACCGAGAAGCAATAGAGATTGTCGTCGTAGCGGAGGTAGAGCCGGCCGCCGGCAACGACCGGGTGCGCCCAACTCGGTCCATCGCCCGCGACGCTGAACTGGCCGCGGAGTTCGAGCCCCTCGGGCGAGCAGGTGGCCAGCGCCGCCTTGCCGCCGCGTTCGCCGAACAGGTACAACATGCCATCGGCGAAGCACAGGGAGCCTTTCCCGACGGCCTGCTCTTTCCATTTGGTCGCGCCGCTGGCCAATTCAATGCACGCCCAGCCGTTGCCGTTGTTGCCGTAGATATGGCCCTCGTGGATGATGTAGCCGCCGTGGTGGCAGACCATGTCGCCGGTGGCCCAGGCCTGTTCCGCGGTAAGGCGGCCGCGGTCGTTGACCAGCTTCATGCAGATCCCCCCCTTGCCGTAGCCGGCGGCCCAGAAGACATGGCCCGCCTCGGCGATCGGCGTGGGGCAGCTCGCCGTGTTGCCCGCGGCGAAGGGGTTGAAGAACAGCGCCTGGCCATTGTGGGCGTCGACGCCGGCCAGCCCGCCGTGCGTGCCAGCGACAACGACCGGCACGCCCTCGAATTCGAACGCGAAGCACGAACCATACTGTGCCGCGGCCTCCAGGCCACCGCTGACCCAGACGGGCAGGCCGTTGGTCTTGTTCAAGGCGACGATGCACTTCGAGCCGCCGGGGGTGATGATCGCCAGCGGGCCGAGGATCAGCACCGACTCGGCGTAGCCCCATTCCGGCGGGCTGCCGCCGAAGTCGCGCATATGGACCAACCACTTCTTCTGGAGCGACTCGGCGTTGTAGCATCCGACCAGCCCATGCGCGGAGATCAGGTAGAGGTTGCCCTCGTCGATCATCGGGGTGGAGCGCCCGCCCGGGTAGTTCTTCGTCCAGGCCAGGTCGTGCGGGACCTGGGCGAGGCGGTGACCCTCCAGGTCGAAGACGGAAATCACCAGCCGCTCGCCAATCACGCCGGTCGTGTAGGCGCGGCCGCCGACGACCGCCACGGAGGAATACCCTGCGCCGATCCCGCGGCCGTGCCAGAGGAGCGGAGGCCCCTCGGGAGGCCAATTCTCCAGTAGCCCCGTATCCGCCGACTTGCCGTCGCGCTTCGGGCCGCGCCAGCCGGGCCAGTCGCCGCCGCGCGGCTCGGCCGCCTTGGCCGCCTGCGCCCGCGATCGGGGCTGGTCCACCGCCTCGGGTCTCTCCCCGGCC
>JAAYCB010000166.1 GCA_012744395.1 Pirellulaceae bacterium | reverse complement strand
GGCGATGCGCACGCGCGATCGGGATCGGCCGCGTTGGACCACCCTACGGGGCGTTTGACGGGGTCGGGTTGCCGAGGAGCTTCTTGACGGCCGCGGTGAGGACTTGGTCGGCTTCGGGGGCGACGTTGCTGGCCCCGGAGCTGGTCTCGTAGCCTCCTTCGACATACGCGGCGGCCGTGCCGATGTAGCCGGGGGCGTATTCTCCATAGGCCGCCATGGCGACATTCAGGTCCGGCCGCATCGCCTTGGCGGCCAGCTGGTACTCGACGAACAGCTCGCCCGGCATGTGCACGACCCGCGCTTGGCCGACGCGGAGGCAGGCGATGTCGATCGCGTGGCCCGACTCGTGGCGGATCAGCCAGGCAAGCTGGTCGAGTTTGGCGATGTAGCCGCGGGCGGGCTCGGTCTTCAGGGCTTCCACGAGTTTCACCTTGTCCAGGTGCGGCGCCAACGGCAGGCGCACCGGCTCGGTTTGCCAGCCGACATCGGCGGCGGCCAGCGGCTGCTTCTCCGTGGCAAGAAAGGCCTGCTTCATCGCCTCGGCCAGTCGCATCGCCAGCGCCATGCGGTTTTCCGTTGCGCCGTCGTTGTACTTGCCGGCGCCGAGATTGCCTCCCGCGCCGTTGAAGTGCACGTGCAAGGCTTCGGGCACCGCCTGCCCGCGGATGAATCGGGCGATGCCGGGAAAATCAGGGCTGGGAACGCCGGTGCGGTAGTAGCTCTGCGGATGGCAGGCGTAGTAGCTGAGCACCGCGATCGGCCGGTCGCCATTCCAGAACGAGAGCAGCGACACCTCTGGGTCGATCACTCCTTCGGGCTCGGCACGGAGGGCGGGGTCTTTCGTGGCCGTATAGCGGGTGGCGCGGATGCGGCCGTCGGGCCCCTTGATCCGGCGGTTGGAGGCGATTTCCTTGACTTCCGCCACGCCCCACCCGTAATCCGTCGCCGTTTCCGCCTTGGGGAGCGCCGCGCGGAGGGCGTCGGCCGCACGCTGGATCACCTGGCGGTGAAACGTCCCTTCGAAGCGGCCGTAATCCGCCAGGCCCATTTCCTTGACGATCCGCTCGGCGGTGAAATCGCAGCCCGGGGCGTCGTGCTGGTGGACGGTGTGGACGGCCACGCGCTGGCGCGTGGTTCCCGCCGCTTCGGCCAGGGCGTCGCGAAACGCATCCTGGCCTTCGTTGGCGATCCCGATCCAGTCGACCGCGCAGACGACAATCGGCTTGCCCGCGCCGACCAGGGCGATCCCCCGGCAACGCAAGGTCAGCTCATCGACGCGTTTGACCGGGTCGTAGGCCATCGCCGATCCGACCGGCGGTGTCGCGTCGACGTCGAACACGGCCACCTTGATTGTGGAATCGTCGGCCGCCCGGGCCGTCGCGGGGCGGTCTCCCGCAAGGGCGCCAACGGCGGCCAGCAGGGCCAGGACAAATACCAATCTGAGTCGTTTCACGGCTTTGCTCCCATGGGTTTTGAGTCTCTCGCGCGCCCCGCATCATTCTGGCCGCCGCACGGCGCTGCTGCAAGCTTCCGCCGCGGAAAGGGGCAACGTGCGGAAACCGCCTCTGCTTACCGTACCGGCTGCGGCAACGATGCCGCGCGGATGCCCGGCGCTTCGGCCGAGGGTAGTGGAGCCTGCCAGCGCTGGGCCGCGTTGGACTCGAGGATCGGTTCGGCGGCGCCGGCGAATTGCACCGGACTGCGAACCAGCCCGGCAATCGAGAAGGCCGCGTCGTTCAATTCCGTCCGCGCGCCCGACGGCTTGCGCCAAATCGCGATGCGGGCCTCCGGTGCGACGAGGGCCCCTTCCCCGGTCCAATAGATCGCCTTGACCAGTCCGCCCGGCTCCTGCGGGCCGGCGAGCAAGAGCAGCGGCTCACCGGGCCGCGGTTCGAACACCGAGAGCCTGGCGTCGATCGAGATCGCGCCGGGCTTTTCGATCGCGGCCGGATCGGAGATTTCCAGGACGGGGCCGCTCTGGCGGCAGGTCACGCTCGTCAACACCAGGCTGACCGGCTCTCCCGCCGCGGGGGCATGGTCGAGGCGCACGAGCGGCCCGGGCCCAAGGTGGAGCAGATTGTCGCACTCGATCGCCAGACTCGCGGCGGTCCGCGCGTCGATGGCCGGCGCCACGCGATGGAACACGCAATCGGCCAACACCAGCTTGCCGGTCGGCAGGCCGAGTCCCCCGCGGTCGACGGGAAACACCCAGTGAAGGGCCGCCGGCGCCCGGCCCTGCCCGGAAGCGGCCTGAAAGGTACAGCGCCGAAAGCGGACCCGGCCCGCCGCGATCCGCAGCATGGCGGGCGTCTCCTCCGCAGCCGCGGATGGCGAGCCCGCCTGCCAGACGAAGTCGATTCCGTCGAACGACACGTCCTCCTCGCGGACCGCGAGCGGCGCGGAGCGAATCAGAACGGTCGCCCGGCCATCCGCCGGGCCGCGAACGCGGGCGCCCGCCGCCAGCCGCACTCGCTCGCAGGCGACCGGCCCGCCGCCGTCGAGAACAACCTCCGCCGCGTCGGAGGCGGCTTTGAACGACGAATCCTCCACAAGGTCGCGGGACTCGGCCAGCGGGCGCTCGGCCAGCGGCGGCGGCGATCCGGCCGCGCGGGACACCGCTTCGCCGGAATTGCCGGAATTGCCGGATGGCGCCGGTGCGGGCAGCCCAATCCCCCAAAGGACCGCGGCAAACGCGACCAGCGCCGCCCCGCCCGCCGCGATCGGCCACGGCGACGCGGCCGAACGGGGGCGCCCAGCCGGCGCGTGGAGCGGCGCTGCGGAGCGGCGGCCCGGACGCTGGGATCGGGCCAGCCAGCGGCGTCCTTGCGGGGTCGGCGGTCCAAGCCGCCCGGCCAGCGCGGCGGCCGACGCGGGCCGCTCGCGGGGATCGCGGCGAAGACACGCGCCGATTGCCGCGGCCAGGATCGGCGGCACCTCGGGGGCCAGCGTGCGGACGTCCGCCGGCGCGGTCGACAGATGCGCCCGGAGCTTCGCCAGGGCATTGCCGCCGGGAAACGGCGGACGGCCGGCTAGCAGGCGCCACCACAGGCAGCCGCAGGCGTAGAGGTCGGTCCGCGAGTCGGCCGCAGCGCCGCCATCGATGCGTTCCGGGGCCAGCGTGTCGTAATCCTCGGGCGCCAGATCGGCATGGGTGAACCCTTCAGCAGGGCGAACGATCGGCCGCACGCCCGGCGCTGAGAGCACGGCCCGCCCCTCGGCGGTGAGCCAGAGCGTCGCGGCCGACAGGTCGCCATGCGGCAGACCGGCCAGCTCCAGGTGGGCCAAGGCCGCGGCCATCTGGCGGGCGACCTCAAGGACCGCCACTGCTGGCATCCGGCCATGACGAACGAGGTGCTCTGCGGCGGTCACCCCGCCCGCGAGAGGCTGCACAACCCAGACCAATCGCCCCCCGCGCCCGACGCCGCAGACCGGCGTCAGGGGGAGGGTGTCGAGCCGTCTGCTCGCTGCCGCCAGCGAATCAAGCGATCCGGCAAGACGCTCCGCTGCCGCCTCATCGTCCGCTTCGATCAGCGAGAGGTGCACGGCCTGCGGGGTCTCGACGTGCCGGGCGACGTACGACCGCAGATAGCCGGGGCCCGCCTGCCCAGCCAGCAGGACGTAGGGCCCCAGCCGCAGCGAAGAGCCGCGCCCCGCATGGATCTCGGCAGCCTGGTAAGGAGTCAGGAATCGGCCCTGGAAAAGCGCGTCGACCCAGACCGACTGGAATTGCGGCAGGCCGCGTCCCAGACGCCGCAGCCGCGCCCGTACCCGGCGCGCCTTCAGCGCGTCGGACAGCCCAAGCCGTTCGAGTAGTTCAGCCAGTTCGCGGGGGGCGTCGTCGGCCATTCGGGCACCCGGGGGAGACAGGACACCAGCGGACGGGAGTGTGCTAACAGATTCGGCCCGAGACGGCAAGGGCAGGGCCGCTCGTGTCGGCCGCCAGGGTCCGCGTGTCGTGTCGCGCGGGACGGTGACCACGGCATGGCGGACCCCCTCGCCTCGTTCCCCAGCTCCAGCCTGGAAACGCTCGTCTGAAGCACGCCTAGCGCACTCGCCCCCCGCCCGATCGCTGGGCGCCGGTTGCGCGGTCTGACCGGTTTCATCCTCTGAACAGCCGGCAGATTCCGCGCCCGCGGCGCGTGCCGGCCAATTTCGTTGGGGGAAAACAAAACCGGCTCGTATAATAAAGGGGAGCAGCAAGGAGGGCTATCGTTCGTCCGTTTCTCCATCGTTGGCGAGTTGAATTCGTGCCGGATCGTCTCAATGTGAAATCTGCCGAACTCTGCCTTGCGGCAGCACTTCTTCTGGGGGCGCCGTCAACCGCATGCTGGGCGGAGGAATTCGTGCTCTCCAGCGGCGGCCGCGTGGTCGGCGAGTTGCTCAACCCCAACCAGGTGCCGAGGACGGACTTTCTTGTGAAGACGCCCGAGGGCGTGGTTTTCAAGATCGAGCGGACCGAGGTGGCCCAGCGCCTGACGCCGCGGCCGGAAGAGGCGGAATACGAAGCGATCTGGCCCCGCTACGCCGACACGGTCGAGGCCCAATGGGAGTTGGCCGAGTGGTGTCGCGAACGGACGCTCAGCGCCCAGCGCGAACGTCATTTGAAGCGGATTCTCCAGCTCGACCCGGACCACGAGCAGGCCCGCCGCGGATTGGGCTACGTCACCCGCGACGGCCAGTGGACGACGCGCGACGACGAGTTTCGCAAGCAGGGCTACGTCTACTTCGAAGGGCAGTGGCGGACCACCCAGGAAGTGCAGTTGATCGAGGAAGAACGGGCCACGACCCAGGCCCAGAACGAGTGGCTGGCCAGGTTCAAGCAGTATCGCGATCAGCTTGCCTCGGCCAATCCCCGCGAGGCTCGAGCGGCGATCCTGCAAATCGACGATCCGCATGCCGTCAAGGCCTTGGCGAAGGCCTTGGAGGGCGAGGCGAACGAGAACATCCGGCACCTCTACCTGGAGGCCCTGGCCAACGTGGGGACCGCGCCCGCGGCGAAGATTCTTGCCGCCTGGTATCTGCGGGAACCCTTGGCAGAGCTGCGGATCGCCTGTCTGGACCCGTTGAAGGGCAATCGCCAGGCGGTCGATTTTTTCGCCGGCCTGCTCGGCAGTCCCGACAACCGCGATGTGAACAAGGCCGCGGCGGCCCTCGGTTACCTGGGCGACCCCTCGGCGATCGATTCGCTGATCCGCGCGCTGGTCACAACGCACAAGTTCCGCGTCAGCAAGGGGAACCCCGGGCAAACGTCGGCCACCTTCGGGAGCGGCGGCGGTGGCGGACTGGCGATGGGCGGCAGCGACGAGATCGTCGCCCGGTCGCTCACGAATCGCAGCGTCCTCGATGCCCTGGTGGCGCTCTCCGGGGGGAGCAACTTCGGCTACGACGTGGTGGCCTGGAGGGCCTGGGCGGCCGGGCAGCGGCAGCATCAGTTCATCAACCCGCGGCGCGACTGACGCCGCCGGTCCGATCACAGCGCGTGCGGCCCTGAAGGGAGACGGCCCCTATTTCGGCGTCTCCGCATCGCCGCGCTTGTTCGGAAGCGTTTTCAACCCTTCGAGATTCTCCTGGAGGCTCTTCTTCGCGTCGAGTTCAGGCCGGTGATCGAGAATCCCGATCGGACCGCGATAGCCGGAATCTCGAATCATCCCCAGAATTTGCCGGTCTTCCGTGCCGCTGCCGAGAGGCAGGACCTTCGCGCCGCCGCGGGTCATGCCCTTCAGGTTGACGCAGACGAGGTAGGCGGTCAACTCGATGCCGTGCCGCCGCAGGGCGAGAATCTCGTCTTCAAAGGTCGGCAGATGCGCTTCGCGCCAGTCATAGGCGAACTTCCTCAGCCCCAGCTCTTCAAGCATCGCCGGCCCGCTCTTCGGGGCCCCGCCGGGCGGCATCGAAGGGAACCATGCACCAGGCGACGAGGTTCTCTTTGTCGAACAGGTTCGGCTGCGAGGCGGCTTCCGCCGCCACGCCGGGGACTACCAGCGCAAGTGAGGCCAGGGCCGCAATCCACAAGCCTACCGTTATCGTTTCTCCTTTTTTTGAGGGCTGGGTCTCAGGCGCGCCAGGGACGATCCCGCTGGAGCTTCGCGTTGAGCACATCCAGGGCGATATTGCAGTCTTCGACGACTTGGAAGTCGTACATTCCCACGCAGATCAGGTCCGCGCCGTTTTCGAAGGCGTAGCGGAAACCGTCTCGCGGGCGAAGCGCGCCGGCCGCCAGCACCTTGAAGGCGATCCACGGCTGCGGCAGCGATTCCATGAATTCGATCGTCTCTTGCGGGTCCTCGCACCAGACATTGTCGTGCTGGTCGTCCGTCCGCGCAGACCAGTACTGGAGATGGTGCAGCGTCTTCATCCAGAAGTCGGGCTCGAAGCCATTCTCCACGCAGCCCCGGATCGTCTCGATGTAATGCCCGCCGATGCCGGCGGGGATCTCCCCCGCGCGGATTAGTTCCAGCCCTTCGGCAATCCAATCGAAGTGCCCCTGACGGACATAGTCATCGGCGGCGGCCCCCTGCACGTAGGCCGCCGAGGCGCCCTGGTCGAGCGAGTATTTCACGGTGTCGAGGAATTCCTGCCGGTTCCTGCCCTTGCACTGGGCGACGAACTGGATCTTCCCGCCATGCTTCTCCCAGTACTCGACAATCCGCGGAGCCAGGATCGGATTCGTGACGATCGCGTTGATGCCGCACGCTTCCGCGAGCCGGAGCGTCTCGAAAATCCGCCAGTCCTGGTGGTAGGCCTTGATCAGCTTAGAGACATAGATCAGATCGCGGGCGTGGGCGAAGCCGTTCATCAGATTGCCGCCAATCACGACACGGCTCAACTCGACCTGGTTGATCTTGGCCGTCGGCAGCTTGCCCTTCAGATCGTCGAGCGTCTGGAAGGTGAGGCTGTTCATCGAGGGAGCGGAAACGGCGTCGACCCGCGTGGCCAGTTGCGACTCCTCGGCGCTCCGGTAGCCGCGTTTTTTGAGCACGGCCATGACAAAAGCGCCCAGAAACGGCAATCCGACCAGGCCGGCAAGGAGCTGGCGGCGGGTGAGCGGCTGCCGCCGCACCGCGGCGGATTCCGACTCCGCCGGCTGCACGGCCGGGCGCCGCCGCGTCAGGAGACCGCCAAAGAAGCCGTCCAGCCCGAGCCGACCGGCCGGCATGACCGCCACAACGACCAGGGCGAACAGCTCCACCAGGTTCTTGTTGACGATCAGGTAATGCCCCTCCACCGGTTCCGCGGGACTGGTGAACAGGGCCGGGTGGGCCATGTAGTAGAGAGCCAGAAGCGCCACTCCGCCGCAAGCCGCCAAGCGGGTCAGAAACCCGACCATCAAGCCCGCGCCGACCAGCAGAAGGCCCCACCCATTGAGCAAGTCGACCACCCGCAGGATCGCTGGATCGGACGCCATCCAGTGGAACATCCCCGATCCGATCCACGAAGCGGTCTTTAGATAAGCGGCCGAACTCCATCCCGGATCGAGCACCTTCGCGAGCCCTTCGTAGGCGAAGTGCCAGCCGATGGCGATCCGCAACAGGGCGAGAAAGGCCGACTGAACGGTGGAAAGCGGCAAGACTTCTCCCCGGGGGGCTTTTTCAATCGCCATCAACGGAAGCCTGAACCTTCCTGGTTCCCAAGCTCCAACTCGGGAACCTTGCCATTTCCCAGGCCACGGTCTGCGCCATTCCAGATCTCGCCGAGCGGTGGCCACGACCGGATGTTCCCAAGCCGGAACGCGGCAACGAGGCGGCACCTGGCGGCACGCACGACCGAACCGTAAACGTTCAACCCTGTTGGATTTTATAGCCGGTCGGGGCAAGCGCAACAACCGCGGGGGCGCGGATGGAAGCGCCTCGCCAGCGGCCGGCAACAACGAGAAAAAGCCGGGCATGCCGAACGCCCGGCTTCTTCAGGAGAGTCTGCAATCGGCGATTGCAGTTGCAATTCTGTTAGTCGAGGAATCCGACGAGCTCCTGGCTGCGGTTAGGCTGCTGCAACTTGCGCACCGCCTTGGCCTCGATCTGCCGGATTCGTTCGCGGGTCACCTTGAAGATGTGGCCCACCTCTTCCAGGGTGTAGCTGTACCCATCGCCCAGCCCGTAACGCAGCTTGATGATCTCCCGTTCGCGGTAGCTGAGCGTCTTGAGGACCTTGTTGATCCGGCGGCGGAGCATCTCCTGGGCCGCGCCGATCGATGGGCTCGCGGCCGCTCCGTCGGGCAGCAGGTCGCCGAAGTGGCTGTCTTCGCTATTGCCCACCGGGCGGTCGAGGCTGATCGGATAGCGGCTCATCGCCAGCACGCGTCGGGTCTCGTCGACGCATGTCTCGCTCGCCCGGGCCGTCTCCTCGATCGTCGGCTCGCGGCCGAGTTCCTGGAGCAGCTTCCGCGAGACATTCCGCACGCGCGACATCGTCTCGACCATGTGGACGGGAATCCGGATCGTGCGGCTCTGGTCGGCGACGGCCCGGGTGATCGCCTGGCGAATCCACCAGGTCGCATAGGTGCAGAACTTGAAGCCGCGGCGATACTCGAATTTGTCGACGGCGCGCATCAGGCCCGCGTTTCCCTCCTGGATCAGGTCGAGGAAGCTCAGGCCGCGGTTACGGTACTTCTTGGCAATCGAGACGACCAGCCGCAGGTTGCCCTCCGAGAGGCCCCGCTTGGCTTCCTGGTACTGGGCATAAACGGACTTCAAATGGCGAATCCGGTTCCGCAAGCTCGTCGGCGTCTCCTGGCTCGCCCGCAGAATGTTCCGATACTCGATCGTCCAGGCCTCGCGTTCCTCGAGAATCCCGCCAGCCTGCTTCTGCCGCTTGATGCGGTCGCGGAGCTCGTCGACGCGGCGACTGAATTCTTCCAGGGTGCCGATCAACGGTTCGATCCTCTGGGTCCTCAGCCCCAGCTCCTCGATCAGCCGCACGGCGCGTTTCCGGCAGCGTCCCAACCGCCGCCAGGCTTCCTGCCGCTCGCCGAGCGGCCGCGACTTGCTCGTGGCAGCACGATAATCGCGGCGGTTCCGCTTGAGCAAGATCTCCAGGGTCCGCAAGTTGTGGGGGAGGCGGCCGAGAATCTGGTCCTTTTCCAGCCGGTCGGTCACGGAAACCTGCACCGTCCGGTCAAAGGGGAGCTCGCCATCGTGGACCCGGCGGAGCACCCGCACCGCCTGCTGCATCACGTAGTCGCATTCGAGCAGCTTGCGGCGGAACTTCGCCCGGGTGATCTCGATCTGCTTGGCCAGGGAAATCTCCTGCTGGCGCGTGAGCAGCGGGATTTCGCCCATCTGCGTCAAGTACATCCGCACCGGGTCGTCCGACCACGATTCCGTCTCATCGGCACTCAGCAAGGCATCGTCCGATGTGTCCAGCTCGTCAACCTCGCCGTCGACAATCAGACCGTCATCCAGATCGCCGTCAATCCCGAGATCGCCGTCCTCTTCATCGTCCAGGTCAAGGCTCCGGACGACTCGGGGAGAATCTTCGTCGTGCAGTTCGTCCAGCAGAGTGTCTGCGTCGTACAATGCAAGCCTCCTGAAAACTCATTAAACGCCCCTGACCCGCTCGGCAATTCGTGTCATCGTGTCACAAGAGACCGTTCGGGCCATGGCCTCGATATCCTCGCGCCAATTTGCTTCGTCGTGCACAGCAAACCTTCCCCTGGCTGGGCGCGCGCCCCGGAGCTCGTCGATTCCAGCGCCGGCTGATGCGAGATCGCCGCTCAACTCGCACGCTCTAGAGGCTCGCGCCGAGGGCATGGATGCTGCTGGCCTTGTCGCGAAGGTGATTCACACGTCGTCGGCTCGAGTGGATCACGCAATTCTACCACCGGGAAAAATGCGGTGCCGAGACCGCACGGCATTTGGCAAGGGTTTTGGTTTGGGCACTCACGGAAGGCGACCTCCATCTCCCTAGACTACCCAGACCCTCAACGGCGATGCAAAGACAAAGTCCCCGCGATTTATTCCGCAGAGACTGCCCCTGGCCGCGCTGGCAAGCACCCGGTCCCGACGCGCTCGACGCGCCCGGAAACCTCGGTCCCGCCCCACGCAGTCGGGCCGTTACAAAGCATTGTTCCTTCATCCACCAAGCGCCGCGAGAACCGGACCCATCAGATCGACGCCCACCATGACGGCATACTGTCCAACGCCACAAACCACACGCCTGACTGCCGTTTTACGGCGTTCCCCTCGATTGACTTGAAGGCGGGTGGCAGATGCTTTCTCACCCGCGGGCCTCTTCACCGAGGCTGGGTATCTCGAGGGCCGGGCCATTTAATTGTAGTCACCAGCAGAACCGAGTCCAGACTCAGTTTTCAAAACATGGGAAATTCTTTCCCGTCCCATCCGACAGGAAACGCTTCCGCAACAGGCAGGTTCCAGGTAGTCTAGAAACTAGCCGGTGGTTTCCAGGCAATCCCCCCGATCATCTGTCCGTTACGGGGCAGGGAAGGGGCGCGGATATTGAGTCCTCGGCTCAAAACCCCCAAAATGCCCCCAGCATGCCCCGCCGATGAGGTAGTCCTGGCGGAATTCTGGCCTTCAGCATGGCCGGTTGGCTCAGCAATGCCGTACAAAGCAACGGACCCGACAGCCCGCACGGGCAGGACCTTGAGGAGCCCCTTGTGACAACCAACTATCTCTTGCCCTGCTCCTGTGGGAAGACAGTCGCCGTTCGGGATACACAGTCCGGCCAGACCGTGCGCTGCCAGTGCGGGGCCGAACTGGAAGTGCCCACCAGGCAACGGCTCCACGAACTTGAACAGGCCCCTGTCGAAGGGCCCCCAGCCGCCACCCGGCCCGGCTGGAATCCGGCATGGGGAATTGTTCTGCTCGGCGTTCTCGTGATGATTGCCGGCGGCGTGTTCACGTATTTCACATATCAGAACCGCCCGATCCTGTCCGATGTCAACCAGATCACGCCGTGGGAATCCTTCCTCATGTGGCAGAGTTTGCGGACCGGCGTGCGCCTGCCCGAGTTGGCCGAAGTGCCCTACCTGGAGGCAAAGAGGTTCTATCACCAGAAGCTGGGAATCGGCCTGGCAATTATCGCCGTCGGGGGCCTGATCGCGGCGATCTCGGCAGTCGTCGGATGGACGGCTGGGTCGCGTGCCGCGCGGCGCCGCACGACATGATTCATCGCAGGCCGTCGAGATTGTCGACTGGAACCGGCGCCAGCCTGGCCAGCCGCGTCCCCAACTTGACGTGCCGCACGGCGGAAGTCTCCTTGTCC
>JAAYCB010000165.1 GCA_012744395.1 Pirellulaceae bacterium | reverse complement strand
TCCGGGGTCCAGTACCACCTGGCGGTCTCTCTCCACGCGCCGGACGATGGGCTCCGCAGCCAGATCGTGCCCGCCAATCGCCACGTGGGAATTGCCGCGATTCTCGCCGCGACGGACGACTATTTCGCCAGGACCGGCCGCCGGGTGACCTTCGAATACGTGCTCCTGGCGGGCGTCAACGATCGCCAGGAACACGCCCTCCGCCTCGCCGCGCTGCTCAAGGGGCGCCCCTCGCTGGTCAACCTGATTCCCTACAACCCCGTGGCCGGCCTCCCTTTCCAAACGCCCGACCCTGGCCGTGTCCGGCGGTTCGAGGAGACTCTCGAAGCCGGCGGCGTGGCGGTGAAAACCCGCTATCGCAAGGGCAACCGGATCGACGCCGCCTGCGGCCAGTTGCGGCGGAGCAGAGCGTGAATAGCAGTCAGCGATCAGCGGTCAGCCATCAGCCATCAGCCGTCAGCGGTCAGCGGTCAGCGGTTGTGAACCGTTCACGACTGGGATCGAAAACCGATTCTATTGAAGACGTGCGTGGACTAAATCGACCTGCGTGATTCGTGGAAAGAGCGGCTGTTATTCAGATAGCCGCGTGGGCTTGCCCCGCGCTTCGTTACGTACGGGTTGTGCCGCAGCGCAGGCGCGCCGCGGGGCAAGCCGAAAGCGGCTATCACGCTCTCATGAATTCCTCCCTAAAATCACGCAAGCTCATTTAGCGCATACGCCGAACGCGTTCAACAGCTTCTGACCTGGGCCGGCTTAGGAGTGTCCCTTCGGGACGGGCCGCAAAAACGGGGTCGATCGCCATTGTTTTCACTGGCGCCCTGTCGTCGCGTGCTGAAAACCAAAGACTCGCTTGGAACAAGACGGGCAACCAGTCCGTCCTCCGGTTTTTACCACCCCAGGGCAGGTTCACGCGGCCGGCGGTCTCGAGGCGGGGCAAAGGTTCCCGAGCTGGAGCTTGGGAACCAGGAAGACTCACATGCTCTGACTGCTGATGGCTGATAGCTGATGGTTGATGACTGACCGCTGACCCCTATTCCCCCTTCCGCAGCACGAAGACCGTGTCGCTGATCTGGTTGTCGAGGACGAGGGGATGGTCGATCTCGTACCAGAAGTCATAGACGTCGCAGAGCGCTAGCTCGGGGACCTTGGCCAGGAGCCGGCGGAACTGGGCCGCCGTATACATGCGGAACGGGAAATCATGCCGCAGGCGGAACTGGTTCGCGCCCTGGCGGACGAGCAGGCAGACCCTCAGGTTCTCCACCCGGCGGCGGCGATCCGTCTGGAGGACCCGCAGCGTGACGCTCACCTTGGTGCGGCCTTGGCGTTCCGACCAGCGTTCGATGCAGTGTTCGTCCGCGTCGGGCGGAAGCAGGTGGAAACCCAAGATATAGATTCCACCCGGCCTTAAGGATCGGGCGACGGATTTCAAGTGGCCCCAGGCGGCCGATTCCGTGAGCAGGTGCCGGAATCCGTCGAACGTGCTGTAGGCGGCGTCGACCGGCCCGTCGAGCGAGAATTCCGCCATGTCCGCCCGAAAGACATCCGCCTTCAGCCGCCGCCGCGCCAGGCGTCGCTTGAGATAGGCCAGCGACGGCTCGCTGAGGTCGAGTCCGACAAGCTGGTGGCCCCGCGCGGCCAGCTCCGCCACCAGGCGGCCCGTGCCGCAGGCCGGTTCGAGCAGGCGGGCGGCGCGGCCTGCGCAGTACTTGTCACAGGCGGCTTCGATGAAATCCGCTTCGAGTTTCGTCTCCGAGCGGAATGCGATGTCATAGTACTGCGGATAGTCGTACCAGTCGGCGATGACTGCGCGTTTGGCCATGGGGCCCTTCTTTCCGTTGTTGCCCGGGCGGGACCGGCCCGGCTTGCCGCCGATCTTCTACGGTACATTCCGGCGATCGGCCGCTCAAGCAGCCTCCCCGGGCAACCCCACCCCCGGCGACCGCCCGGGACGCCGGGCCGTTGATTGGGAACACGGGACGGAGGTCACCTGAACCTTGAACCTTGGATTTTGCACCTGGCGTTGCCCCCCGGCGCTCCAACGAGTCGGGGGGTGCTTCCCCCTCGGACCATTGATCCGAAGCTTTCGCCGCAGCGCGGTTTCTGCTATCCTGTGACTCGATCCTGCCCGCCGGCCGCGAGGAGACGGAATTTCGGGGGAGGCAAGGCCACGGACGGATTCTCTCAACGACGATACGACCAACCGAGGAGCCGATAAAATGGCGGAATCCAAAGGCCTCCCGATGACGGCCAAATGGGACCCGGAACAGATTCAACAGGAAGTCGCCGAGCTGGACGCCCTGGCCAGAAAACCTTTCTTTCCCCGGGCCGCCGGCTACATCAAGCGGACCGGCCCCGGCCTGCTGCAAAGCGCCATGACCCTCGGCGCGGGCAGCGCCACCGCCTCGGTCGTCGCCGGCGCCTCGTTCGGCTACAAGCTCCTCTGGGTGCAGCCGCTGGCGATGTTCCTCGGCGTGATGATGCTCGCCGCGCTGGGCAACATCGTCCTGTCGACCGGCGATCGGCCCTACAAGGCCTTCGGCCGCGAAACGAGCAAGCTGCTCGTCTTCTTCTGGGCCCTGGGCACGATCATCGCCTCGGTCATCTGGCATTTCCCCCAGTACGGGCTGGCCGCCGGCGCCGCCCGCGACCTGGCGATGATGGCCGGCATCGAGTCGTTCGACGCCGAGCAGCAGTACACCACCGCCGGTTGGATCGTCAGCTTCGCCGTCGGCGGCCTGATCCTCGGAATCAACCTGTTCACGGTCTTCAGCTACGGCAGCAGCACCAAGGGAATCAAGCGCTACGAGTGGTTCCTGCGGAGCGTGATCGCCCTGATCATCCTGATGTTCGCGATCGTCGTGATCGGCAGCGTCCGCAAGATCGATTGGTCGGAAGTGGGCAAGGGATTCATCGGCTGGTACGGGATTCCCGGTTACCAGAACCCGCAACACGTCACGCTCGTGCTCGGCATGCTCGGGGCCGCCGTGGGCATTAACATGACGTTCCTCTACCCCTATACGTTGCTCGCCAAGGGCTGGGGCAAGAGCCACAAAACGCTGGCCCGCTGGGACCTGGGCATGTCGATGTTCCTGCCCTTCGCGCTGGTCACGTCGCTGGTCATGCTGGCGATGACGGTCACCGGCGTTTACTCCGGCGAGGACGTGCTCCGCGACACGTTGCAGCCGATCGCCGCGGCCGAATCGCTGCATGGCGTCCTCGGCAAACACGCCGGGCGGATCGTGTTCGACCTGGGATTGATGGCAATGACCTGTAGCGCGATCTCAACGCACATGGTCGTCTGCGGTTTCACGCTCTGCGAGATGCTCGGCCTGGAGTACACGAAGACGCGGTTTCGCATCTTCGCCCTGTGCCCGGTCGTCGGGGTTCTCGGCGTGGTCACGAGGCTCCCGTTCTGGTTCCCGGTCGCCGCCTCGGCGATCTGCTTCGCGATGCTGCCGATCGCCTACCTGCTGTTCTACTTGTTGAACAACAAGGAAAGCTATCTCGGCGAGGGGATGATCAAGTGGCCGCGGCGGGAATTCTTCAACATCATCCTCGTCGTCGCCCTGACCGTCTCGGTCGTCGGCGCGATGATCAAGATCAAGACCGGCGCGATCGACAAAGTGGCCGAATACATCACCGGCCCGGCGGCGGTGGAGCCGGTTCTGATCGAGACGCCGGGCGGCGCTCCGCGGGAGCAACCGGCCGGATCGCCGGGCGGGAAGGCGGCCGCGCCGAACGCGGCGGCGGCCGCGCCGCCCGCTGCCGGCGAGGAGCAGCAATGACCGCGGATCGAGCCGGCAAGGACCGCACGTTGGAGAAGATCAGCGTTGCCCAGGCGCGGCGCGGCGACGCGATCGGCCGGCGGGTCGTCCTTGAAGGGTGGGTCCGCACGCGGCGCGATTCCAAGGCGGGCTTCAGCTTTTTGGAGCTGAACGACGGCTCCTCGATGGCCAATCTCCAGGTGATCGCCGGCGCTTCGCTCGCCAACTACGAGTCGGAAATCAAGCACATCACGGCCGGCGGGTCCGTCCGCATCGAAGGCACCGTCCGCCCGTCGCCCGGCAAGGGGCAGGCGACCGAGGTCCACGCCGAGCGGGTGGTGATCTACGGCGCGGCCGATCCCGAAACGTACCCCCTCCAGAAGAAGCGGCATTCGTTCGAGTTTCTGCGAACGATCGCCCACCTCCGTCCGCGGACGAACACCTTTGGCGCGATCGCCCGCGTGCGGAACTGCGTTTGCCGTTCGATCCACCAGTTCTTTCAGGAAAACGGATTCCTCTACATCCACGCGCCGATCATCACCGCCAGCGACTGCGAAGGCGCCGGCGAGATGTTCCAGGTGACCACGCTCAAGCTCGACAACCTGCCCCAGGCCGGCGGCGCCGTCGATTTCACCCAGGACTTCTTCGACCGGCCCAGCTTCCTGACCGTGAGCGGCCAACTGGAGGCCGAAACGTTCGCCTGCGCCCTGGGCAAGGTCTATACCTTCGGCCCCACCTTCCGCGCGGAGAACTCCAACACCTCGCGGCACCTGGCCGAGTTCTGGATGGTCGAGCCCGAGATGGCGTTCTACGAGCTGGCCGACAACATGGACCTGGCCGAGGCCTTCCTCAAGCGGATTCTTTCCGACGTCCTCCAGCAATGCCCCGAAGACATGGCGTTCTTCAACGAGCGGATCGACAACACCACGCTCGCAACCCTCCAGGGCATCGTCGAGAGCCGGTTCGTCCGCCTCCCTTACACCGAGGCGATCCAGGTGCTGGAACGCTCGGGCGAGCCGTTCGAGTTTCCCGTCTCCTGGGGCGTCGATCTCCAGGCCGAGCACGAACGATTCCTCACCGAGAAGCATTTCAAAAAACCGCTGATCCTCTACGACTACCCGCGGGCGATCAAGCCGTTCTACATGCGGCTGAACGACGACGAGAAGACGGTTCGGGCGATGGACGTGCTCGTGCCCAAGGTCGGCGAGATCATCGGCGGCAGCCAGCGCGAGGAGCGACTCGACGTGCTCGAAATGCGGATGGCCGAACAGAATCTCAAGGCCGGCGACTACTGGTGGTACCTCGATCTGCGGCGCTACGGCACCGTGCCCCACGCGGGCTTCGGCCTCGGCCTGGAGCGGGCCGTGCAATTCATCACCGGCATGGGCAATATCCGCGACGTGATCCCCTTCCCGCGGACCCCCGGCGCGGCGGAGTTCTGACGGGCGGCCGCGGGCTGAGCAGCCCGCAGCCAGACAGCCGGCCGGCGACCGCGCCTCTCACCGCCCGTATGTCCCCACCACCTCCGCCTCGCCAATCACGTGGCCCGACATCGCCTTCCGCAGCGCCTCCTTGTCGAGGCCGGCCTGCACGTCGAGCGCCGCGTCGAACGCGTAGAGGGTGAAATGGTAGTGGTGCGTGCCGTGGCCCCTTGGAGGGGCGGGCCCGCGGTAGCCGATCTGCTGCCCGGACTGCCACGAGTTCAGCCCCTGCATCACCCCGGCGACCTCCCTGGGCCGCTTGACCGGTTCAATCCCCTCGGGCAGTCCGGCCTGCTCCGCCGGGATCTTGTAGATCACCCAGTGGACCCAGGGTTGCGGCGTGGGGGCATCCGGATCGTCGCAGATCAGGGCCAGTTCGACCGTGCCGTCCGGAGGCGTCGACCAGGCGAGCGGCGGCGACACATCCTCGCCGTCTTCCGTGTACTTTGTCGGGATCGGCTTGCCCGCCTCGAACGCGCTGCTGGTGAGCTCGAATGCCATCTCGTTTCCGCTCCTTTCTACCGTTTCGGCCTGCTCCGCCTGCCTGGGCTCGGGCGGCAGATCGCCCGGCGCGCAGCCGAAAAACACGAACCATCCGGCCGCGACAAACATCCAATACCGGCGCGCCCCACGCTGGTTCCAGCAGGGGAGGGCATCGGCCGAGTTGTGCTGTCCGACCATCATCTCCCACTCCTTCAAGCTGCGCTCATTGTCTCAGGTTCGCAGAGCCTTGACCACCAGGCCATGGGAGCAGACCGGCGGCGGACCAGCACGCTGACGCGCCGGGCCCGCTTGCGGAAACCGTCGCGCCAACCGTCCTGTTTTGCCCATCGCAACGATTGTGCCTTCAAGAGAGAAGTCTCTCAGTTTACCCAACCCAGAAACCCGATGCTGTTTGCAGCGATCGAAGTCGTCGTTTGCGGGGTCGTCCCTCCCGGGGCCATCCCGGGCTAGACGGCTACGGATCGAGAGGCTAGTCAACTCGGCCGCAGGGCCGCTCGTGGAACAGTGCGAACCGGAACCGCCACGGTGCCGGCGGCCGAGTTTTTTTCCCCTCCTTGGGTCGGCGAGTCAACCGAACCGGTTGCCCCCGGCCAACCGGCTCTTGCGGCGGATTGCCCGGCGAGACGGGCGGCACCCCCCGACGGGGTGGCCAGACAGGCGAGAGACCAACTCGACGAGGGGTGGTCCGTCTGGGGGTGGACATCTATACTTGGGCTAGCCGGCCTCTCTGGCGCGTTTCAGCCGAAGTGCAGGCCAGTTGCACAAATCGTTGAGTAACCACCGGTTGGTTAGGGGTCTCGATTCCGGCGACCCCGCGGCGTGTGGGTCGCTGTGCAATCTCCATCGATGAAGGAGGTTTGACATGCCCGCGAACAAGCTCAAACGATTTCTGGACGAGAACCACATCCGCTACATTTCGATCCGGCATTCACCCGCCTACACGGCCCAGGAGACGGCCGCCTCGGCCCACATTCCGGGCAAGGAAGTCATCAAGACGGTGATGCTCTACATCGACGGGGAGCTGGCGATGGCCGTGCTGCCGTCCACCCGGATGCTCGATCTGGAGCTGCTGCGCCACGTCGCCGACGCCGAATCGGTCACGCTCGCCACGGAAAACCAGTTCAAGGACCGGTTCCCCGATTGCGAGGCCGGCGCGATGCCCCCCTTCGGCAATCTCTACGAGATGCCGGTCTATGTCGATCGCAGCGTGACCCTCGATGAGCAGATCGCCTTCAATGCCGGTTCCCATGCCGAGTTGATCCAGTTGGATTACGGCGACTACGAGCGCCTCGTCCACCCGATCATCGCCGAATTCGCCTACATGACCAAAGCGCGCGTCTGAGAACGGTTGGGGAGTCGGTTGCAGCGCTGTGGAGAGGCGTCCCGGTGTCAGGGGGCGCCCAAAACCGGCCAGGTAGGGGCGCCTGAAAAGCGGCCATTTTGAGGGCGTCGGATTAGGGTCGAATCCAGCACTTACGCTGGAGGAGATCCTGAGATGGCGAATCGGCTCGAAATGGCTAAGATCAAGGCAATTCTTACGTTACAT
>JAAYCB010000164.1 GCA_012744395.1 Pirellulaceae bacterium | reverse complement strand
GGATACCCGGCGGGCCGCGATCCGGACGGGACCAGTTATCCGAATACGTTCGCGGGCAACCACGAATGGCGATTCGGCAACGGCATGTTCTCCGCGGACAAAGGCGTCCGCATCCGCGATATCGGCGACGGCACGACCAATGTCGTGGCCGTCGGTGAGCGGGCGTGCGGTGTCGTTGGGGGAGTTACATACAGCGGCGCGATTTGGGTCGGGAAGTATGGGCACAGCAACCAGGCCTCTACGCTGCGGGGAATCCGCAACAACGATAGTGACTGCATTTTTGGCAGCAATCAATGGACTTACAGCAGTCAGCATCCGGGTGGACTCCATTTCGTGCTTTGCGATGGCTCGGTTCGATTCATCGCTGCCACCGTGGAGCGGATGATCATGGCGCGGGCCGCCGACCGCGACAGCCAGGCGCACTGGCAAGCGAATTACCGAGACCCCTACACGATTCCCTAGCCGCTTCTGCGCAGTCGCGCGGGTTGTTCAGCGCAGTGTGTCTCTGAACGGATTCTCGGATGTGTATCGTCCGTTGAGCCGGTCGGCACACGCGTGCTTCTCCGCTGGTTCGTTAGGTTGCATCGCTCCGGCCCTGTTGGCCTCATCCATGAAAGGACGAATTCATGAGATTGCTCGCGGGTATGGTTTTGGCGTTAGTCCTCTGCACGTTCGTTTTCGGCTGTGGCGGCGAGACGCAGCAACCTCAAGGGCAGCCTGCTCAGCTTGAAGTTGACGACTCGAACCCGAATACAGGCCCGGAATGACCTGGTTTCAGGCGCAACGGCCGCATCCGCCGCGCGGCACCGGCAGCGCCGACTGCTGGCTGCCGGCCGCGAGACGGTTGGGTCTGTTCGCGATCCGCGCCGCGTTGACCGGGGAGGTTGCGGAGTCGACTTTCCGCGGCCAAAGGGGGCTTTGTCGCCCGAGGTTGAGGGGAGTCGTCACTTCAGGACAAGGAGGTCCGCGTCACTGCGGACGTCCGGGTTGACCGCCGCCGCGGGCGACGTGAAATGCGCCGGCCGCTTCCAAGGCGATTGTCGTTGCCGTGGATGGTGCGCCGCACAGCGGGCTGACGGATTTGTCGTGCCGCGCCGCAGCTCCATCCTGCGCCGGGCGACTGCCGAAATCAGGATCGTTGCCGGTGAGCGGTTGGCCTTCAGGTCTCGCTTCGCCGTCGCGTGCCGAACAGGTCGTCGACGGCCGTCAGGGCCACGCGATCCTCGAGATTCGGGCGGAATACGGTCAGCACGAGCAGCGGCAGGTACCAGCCCATGTAGAGGCCGCCCTGGTAGGGATGCCAGAATTGGGCCCCCAGCATCACCAGGGCCGAGCAGCTCAGCAGCGTGCCGAGGTGCTTCTGGGCGGGCCAGATGGCCAGCCCGCAAGTGACCGCGACAAACGCCGCCATCACGGGGATGCGGTAGGCCCGGTGGCCCTCGGCGATCCAGAAGCCGTCGGCCTTATCGGCCTGGAAGAACGGCACGCCGACCAGGTCGAGCACCTGCTCGCTCAGCGGCTGGATCTGCTGCGACGTCGCCGCCCAAAAGACCAGCATCACGGCCACGGCGATCAGCACGCCGATGCTGAACCGCACGATCCCCCGCTTCCAATAGAAACTGCACCAGAGCGGCAGCAGGAAGAACGGGTAGAAGATGAACACGCCCGCCAGGCCGATGAGAATTCCGGCGGCGAGCGGCCGCCGGTAGGCCGCCAGGGCCCAGACGAGGAGGAACGCGGGCACGACGTGGTCGACGCGGCTGGTGATCTGGCTGGTGTAAGGGAGGAGCAGAAACAGCGAGGCCGCCGCCACCCCGGTCTGGAAGTTGCTGAAATGGCGGTAGCCGATGAAGACCATGCCAAGCACGAGCACCAGGTGCCCGACGACGGCGATCGTTCGCGGGGCGGCGGCCGGCACCCGGCGGACCTTGGCGGCGCCGGCCAGGTCCGCCGCGCCGACCTGGCTCGCCTCGGCGCTGAGGGCCGCGCCCGGCGCTTGCCCGCCGGGCTGCTCGACCTGCAAATTAGCAAAGGAGTAGATCGATTCGTAGCCGGCGCTGTGGACCGGCAGGCTGCCCTCCAGCGCACGCTCGGCCAACGGCGCGGCCTTGTTCGTAATCACGTTGGCCAGGAGGAAGACGACCAGCGCCGCGCCGGTAAAGGTCAGACCGCTGGCATTCAGATTCGGCTCCAGCAGCGGCCGGCGGACGAGAATCTGGTCGACCAGCAGCCGGACCAGGAACAGCGCCCCGACCGTGAACAGCCAAACGTAGCCCAACCGCTGCTGGCCGTAGGCCACCAACAGCAGCCCCGGAGAGAAGGTCACGAGCCCGACCAGGTCGAGATTGCGGATGCAGAAAAAACGCTGAAACTTGAAGAAGATGCCCAGAATCATCAGCGACGACACGTAGAACCATGTCGTCGGCAGCATTTCCCAGTCGATGAGGATATTCTGCATCGGTTTCCGTGCACCGAAGGAGTCGTGTGGAAAACTGGCTTCCTCTTCCGCGAATTACCCTAACACCCTTGCCCACCAGGATACACGGCGGCGGGCGATTTTCAAGCCCCGGGAGGAGACGACCGGCTTCGATCTGCAATCCGCTTCGATCCGCAACACACTGTAGCAATGAGACTTGCGTTGCGGGGCCGGATTCTGCCGACGCCTCAGTACTCGCGCTGCGGGTTCACTCCCGGCTGGGGCAGCGGGTACTTCTCCCGGTCACCCAGTAGCAGGGGGGCCGGCGAGTCCAGCGTCAGCTTGTCGAGGCCCGGAGCGAATTCGTGATCGTGGTTGAGGGCCTCGTCCCAGGGGATCACGCGCCCCGTGTGGACGGCCATCCTCCCCATGATCTGGACCAGGCTGGCTTCCGCGCCGCGCCGCGCCTCGTTGTGCGGCTTGTCCTGCCGGATCGCGTCGATCAGGTGGTCCCATTCCAACTGGTAGGGATTCGGCTCGGGCTGGGGGAAGGCCCACACCAGATCGCTGTCGACGAAGTTGTGCTTCTTGTAGATCCGGCACTTGGCAGGTGTGTGCATGAAGGTGGAAATCACGGCCGATCCCTTCGTCCCATGTGCGGAACTGGCGAACTTGCCGAAACACCCCCTGATGTTGCGGGCGCTCATGAACAGATTGGTGCCGTCGGCGAAGGTGTATTCCACGCAGTAGTGGTCGAAGTTCTGGTCGACCATTCCCTCGCGAAAACAACGACCGCCGGAGCCCTGGGCGGCGACCGGCCAGGCCCCTTTCATCCAGCAGCATTCGTCGATGTTATGACTCGTATAGTCGTGCACCAGGCCGCCGCTGGCCCACATGAAGCTGAGGTAGTGTCGAACCTGGTAAAGCAGCTCGCTGAGATCATCCGGCCTCGGGCCGCAGAACCCGGCCGGCGCAACCAGACGGTAAGTCTTCATATAAGTGATGTCGCCGATCTGCCCCGACTGGATGCGATCGAGAAGCTCCCAACGGGCCTGGCAGTGCCGGCACATCAGGCCGACTCCGACCTTCAGATTCTTCTCTTCCGATTTCTCCGCCAAGGCCAGCATCCGGCGCGTGCTTGGACCGTCGACGGTCGTCGGTTTCTCCATGAACACGTGAATGCCATTCTCGATCGCGCAGCCAAAATGCACCCAACGGAACGCGCATGGCGTCGTCAGCAGCACGACGTCGCCCGGCCGCAGGCATTCCATCGCCTGCCGATAGGCGTCGAAGCCGATGAACCGCCGTTCCTGCGGAACGTCGACCTGGCCGGCGAACATCTTTTGCAGGTTCCGGTAGCTGCTCGCCAATCGTTGCTCGAACACATCCGCCATCGCTACCAGTTTGACTGGCCCGCTCTTGGTCGAGAGTGCGTTCGCCGCTGCACCCGTGCCGCGTCCGCCGCAACCCACCAGGGCCAACTGAATCGTGTTGTCTTCACCCGCATGGACACGGGGAACGGCCGCCGTGGCGAGCACCGAGGCTGCGGCGAGCCGGCTGCTGTGATGCAGGAATTCACGGCGCGAGGTTGCCGGCATCTTGGAACAGGTCATCGCATGACTCCTGAAGAACATAGTGGCCGAACACGGCAAATCCCATTCGCCGGGCGTTCGTCGCGGCATCCACGAAGAGCGCGTCGGGCAACGTCGGCCAGCCCGACACGGACTGCCGGGGATTGTATCACGACCGGTTTGTGGATTGAAGCGTCCTGGGGTGCGATCGGTTCTGGCGATCTTGGTCATGGCGCCGGCCATCTCCGGCTGTGGGGGCGGTGGCGCCCCCGCAGCAGCCGGCTCCCGAGTCGTTGGACGTTCCCGAGAGCGACCGGCCGGCGGCGCTGGCGCAGCCCGTCTGCCCGGTCGATGGCAAAATGCTTGGAGCGAATGGGACTCCGATCAAAGTGAACGTTGCCAAGCAGGATATCTTCGTCTGCTTCGCCGCGTGCGAGCAAGCTTTGCGAAAGGACCCCAAGGCCGATATCAAGGTTCTTGAGGCAGCAGAGACGCAAGTAAGCAAGCTACCGCTCCGCTTCGGGCGCATGGTAGATCCCGTTGAACAGGAGTTTGAACGTGCCGTGCGACTGCGCGCGGGCGGCGATCTCCGGACCGCAGAGCAGCAGCCAGCCTTTCCCGACCGGGGCCTCGGCGATCGCGATCGCGTCGTTCAAGTAGTGCTGCCCCCAGGCCCAGCCGCTCCGCAACGGCGCGGGGGAGTCGAACCAGGCGACCGGGCGGGCCCCCCGCAGTATGGCCTCCGGACCGAGGTGGAACGCGGGGCTTCTGCGGAAAAAAACGTCCACCTGCTCGGGCATGCCCGCGGCGAGCGGATTGGCCGCATCGAGCCGCATGCGAAGGATTGAACCCGGAACGTAGAACTTCTCGCTGCCGAGCGGCTTGGGCTTGCCGTCGGCGCCCATCTCGATCAGCGCATTGCGGACGGGGATGTCCAGGTGGCGGGCCAGCGACGTCGAGCTGCCGATCGCCAGGATCGTCCCCCCGGCCTCCAGGAACGCCTTCAATTGCGGCAACGTCTTGTCGGCGGTAATGCTTCCCGAACGGCCCCGGTACTCCTCGGGGATGGACTTCTCATCCGCGGCTTTCAGGCCGCTGCGGAGCGAGTCGGGCACCGCGCCGCTGACAAAAACCAAGACGTCGTAGCGTTCCTTCAACGCTCCCTTGTCCAGCTCGGGCGGGTAGACGACGCGGAAGTCAAACGCGAATTGCTCCAGAATCCAGCGCGTCCAGCCCGACTCCATCGAACCGCCGTAGCGGTCCCAAAGTCCGATCCGCGGGCGCCGCAGATCGGCCCGTTCGACCTCGAACGGCTTGGCGGCCGGGGCGAAATCAAGCCCCAATTCCGCCGCCAATTCCCGGAGCACGGGGACGACCTCCGCACTGTTGGGAATGTACCACGTGCCGGCCGGATGGGTTGTGCCCTCGGCCTCGCAGGGCTGCCGCAGGCACTGGACGCGGAATCGCTTGCCGAGCAGCCGGTTGACGGCCAGGAACGAATCGTTGGCCGCGCGGTCGAGCAGGAACCCGGCGGCCGATTCGGGCTTCGGCACGGCGCCGGCGGGCGGTTTGGCCAGCCCCTCGATCGGCGCAAACGGTCCGGAAAAACCATCCCGCAGGCGGTCGAACTCGACGCCCATTTGATAGGCAAGCGTCCAACCGGCGTTGTCATAGGGAGGCGTCGGGGGCCCGCCCGGATACGGGATGTCGTTCGGGTGGTCCTGGGGCTCGAACAGGTCGAGGATGTGCGGGCGGAAGGCCTGGGCGGTGCGGACGACATACGAGCCTTCCGGATAGGTCTTGCCGGCGACCTCGAACGCCGCCGTCGCCCGCTCGACGGTCACTCCGGTCTTGATCAAGGCGTTGACGAACTTGGTGGCCGTGGGGAAATCCGCCTGGTCCGCGGGGAGAATGTAGCCGCGCGGGTCGCGCTCGGCCGGGTCGCGGAGGACGTCCGCAAGCACGTCGGGCTTCTTGGCCGCGGCTTCGCCCTTGGCCTGGGACGCACCTGCCTCGGGCTTGGCTTGCGCGCCGGAGTCGCCCTGTTTCTGTTTCTGCTCTTCCAGCGCCCGCCGCGCCGCTTCGATCCGGCCCGGGCGCATCGTCCAGTGGTCGCGGTTGCCGCGCTCGATCGAGTTTCTGCCCATCCGGTAGGCATTCATGAGGAACTGCTCGCGGTGCCGCGAGGCCACGTCGATCACGGCCCAATTGGCCGTCAGCGCGTAGTCCACGGACTGGCGGAAGTGCCATGCCTGCGGCGCGATGGGAAACGGCAGGTTGCCGGAGGGGAGCTGCCGGTCGATGTGCAGCGGGATCCGCATCGGCGTCGGATGGCCGATCGTTTCCGTGAGCAGGCCGACCATGTTATGGAAGTAAGCCACCGTGCGAAGGCCTCCGTTCCACCATGTCGAGTAATTCGCCCCGCCGCGCATCGTGACCCCCGGCTTCCCTTCGGCGGCGAAGCGGCTGTGCATCGCCGCGCCGACCAGGTCGATCCCCAGGGGGACGAGGGGATCGAAATTGTGGTTGAAGGGGTCGCGAAACGGCGGGGCGAACATCACCGTGCCGGCCGGACCCGACTGGTGGTGGTTGTAAATGATCTGGGGGAACCACTGGTGGAAGAAGACGCGGCAGACCGCCTCGCTCTCCTTCTGCGTGACCATCATGAAGTCGCGGTTGTTGTCGTGCCCGATGTATTTCTGATAGAGCCGGGGAAGCCTGCTCAGCGACCGCTTCTTGGGCTCCGGCTCGCGCATGTACCAGTCGGCCACCAGGTCGAGGCCGTCCGGGTTGGGGCAACAGCAGAGGACGACCACGTCGCCGAGAAAACGCCGCATCTCCTCGTCGTCGCGGCTGACCATCTGGTACACGGTCTCCATCAACTGCTGGGCGCCGAGAATCTCCGTGCCGTGCAGGCCCCCGTCGATCCAGACCACGGCCTTGCCTTCCGCGGCGAGCTTGCGGGCTTCCCCCTCGGCCAGACCCTCGGCCAGCGCCAGCTTGCGGGAAATCTCCCGGTAGCGGCCCAGCTGCTTGTGGTTCCTGGCCGCGGTGAGGATCGCCATGAGCATCTCGCGGCCCTCTTCCGACACGCCGATCACCTCGACCTTGAGCCGGTCCGACTCCCGCGCGAGCTTGCGCCAATAGGCGGAGAGCTGCTGGTAGTTGGCCAGGCAGTAGTCGTCGCCGAGTTGGAACCCGAACTCTTCCTTTGGCGAGGTGATCTTGGCCTTCTCGGCGGCCGCGGCGCCTGCCGAGAAGCAGGCGAGGATTGCAGCCAGCAGTACGACGGGAGAGCGGTGCTTGAGCGTCATCGGTGCAAGGCCTTTCATGGTGCTTGGCGGACTGGTGCCGAGGATTGTCTTCGACCGGGGCGGATCGGCCGCCGACAGCGCTGCCCGCTTCCGCGCCGAGCGTGTGCGGGGCTGGAAGACCGGAGAGACGTGTCTTTACTATAATTTGCCGCGCTCCGCCGGGCAATCTGTATCCCGCCGCCTGGCGCGCATCGCCAGCTGGTCGGCCTCCGGTTGCTGGACGACGAGCCGGCGGATGGCGGTGGCGCGGCCGCTGGCCGGGTCGACGTCGACAAGCGTGCCGTGAATCCGCACATCGCCGCTGGCGACCTCGAAATGGGTCGGCCGGAAGGTGAGCGTGGTTTCCAGAACCCGGTCGATCCGCCGGCCGAGGATGCTCTCGCAGGGGCCGGTCATGCCCACGTCGCACTGGAAGGCCGTGCCGCCGGGGAGAATCTGCTCGTCGGCGGTGGGCACGTGCGTATGGGTCCCGAGGACCGCCGAGACGCGGCCGTCGAGATGGCGCCCCATGACCTGCATGTCGCTGGTCGCCTCGGCGTGGAAGTCGAGCAGGATCACGCGGATGTCGTGCGGGAACCGCTTGAGCACGCGGTCGGCGGCTCGGAAGGGGCAGTCGACCGGGTGCATGAAGACCCGCCCGAGGAGGCTGAAGACGCCCACGCGGGTGCCGTCGGCCGCCGTGTGGACGGCCAGTTCCGCGCCGGGTGCGGGGGGCGGATAGTTGGCCGGTCTGACGATTCGGGCCTCCGTCTGGAGGATCGAGAAGACCTCGGGCCGCCGGTAGATGTGGTCGCCCATCGTGATGCAGTCGACGCCGGCGGAGATCAGTTCGTGGTAGATCGCCGGGGTGATGCCCGAGCCGCCGGCGACGTTTTCCGCGTTGACAACGACAAAGTCGATGCGTTCGCGGATTCGCAGCCCGGCAAGGGCGCGGATCACGATTTGGCGTCCGGGTTTTCCGACCGTGTCGCCGATGAGGAGGATTCGCACGAGGAGCGGCCTTGTTTGCGGGGTGTCAGCGGGCGATTTCGGTGTAGCGGGCTTCGCGGAGGACGGTGACTTTGATTTCGCCGGGGTAGGTGAGCCGCTCCTCGAAGGCTTTGGCGATGTCGCGGCAGACTTTGGCCGCCAACTCGTCGGTGGTTTCCTTGGCGCTGACAATTACGCGGAGTTCGCGGCCGGCCTGGATGGCGAAGGCCTGGTCGACGCCCGGAAATTCGGTGGCGATGTTCTCGAGCTCCTCCATCCGCTTGATGTACCGTTCGAGCGTCTCCCGCCGCGCGCCGGGCCGCGAGGCGCTGCACGCGTCGGCGGCGGCGACGAGAACCGTGTAGGGATTGTCGAGCCGGAGGTCGTCGTGGTGGCCGGCCGCGGCGTGCAGCACGGCATCCTTTTCGCCGTAGCGCCGGAGCAGGTCGGCGCCGATTTGGGGGTGCCCCCCCTCCACCTCGTGGTCGGCCGCCTTGCCGATGTCGTGCAGCAGGCCGCAGCGGCGGGCCAGCTTGCCGTCGAGCCCGATCTCCTCGGCCATCATGCCGGCCAGAAAGGCGACCTCGACGCTGTGGCGGAGAACGTTCTGGCTGTAGCTGGTGCGGAAGTGGAGGCGGCCAAGCAGGTGGATGATCCGCTCGTGGAGGTTGTGGACCTCGGCTTCCTGGGCGGCTTCCTGGCCGACCTTCTGGATGTGCCGCTCGAGCTCCTTCTGGGTGTCGCTGACGATCTCTTCGATTCGCGACGGGTGGATGCGGCCATCGGCGATCAGGCGGTTGAGCGCGAGCCGCGCGATCTCCCGCCGGATCATGTCGAACGCGCTGACGATCACCACGCCCGGCGTGTCGTCGATGATCACGTCGACGCCGGTGGCCTTTTCGAAAGCGCGGATGTTCCGTCCTTCGCGGCCGATGATCCGCCCCTTCATCTCGTCGTTGGGGATGTCGACGGTGCTCGTGGTGGTCTCGGCGGTGTGCGCCGCGGCATAGCGCTGGAGGCTGGTGAGCATCACTTCGCGGGAGCGCTCCTCGCAGGCCTCGGCGAGCTGCTTCTCGTGGCGGAGGATGACGGCGCCGGCCTCCTGCTGCAACTGCTGCTCGAGGATCGCCAGCAGCCGGCTGGTCGCTTCCTCGCAGCTCAACCCGCTCAATTCGTGGAGGGTCTGCCGGTGCAGGTCGAGCAGTTTGGCCAGTTCCTGGTTGCGCTTCTCGGTGTCCTGGATCTTCTCGGTCAGCTTGCGCTGCGTCCCCTCGACGATTCTCTCCTGCTTGCGGAGGTGCTCGGATTGCTGTTCGAGGACGTCCTGGCGTTTGTCGAGGCCGCGCTGGCGCTCGTGGAGTTCTTCGCGGAGGCGCGCCAGCTCCCGTTCGCCCTCCGCCTTCCGCTGGATTTCGATCTCCTTCAGCTCCAGTTCGAACTCCCGGCGGCGATTCTCCAATTCCTGCCTGGTCTGGGCGATGATCCGGCGGGCCTCGCTTTCGGCGTCCCGCCGGCGGAGGTGGTCGAGCAGCTTGGTCAGCCCCAGCGTCATGCCGGAAGCCACAAGGCTGAGCACGACGGCCAGAATGATAGATCCGGAGTTCACGATCGGTTCCCTCGCATATTGCTTGCGAGCCGTTCTTCGCGTGCGGAGAGCGGCCAGGACTGCTGTCCGAGCCTTCAGCCGTGCGACGGGGCTCAAAGAATGCCGGCGGGGCCAGCCGTTGGCGAGAGGGAACGGCAATCGAGCGGCAGGCGCGCGACCAGAGCGGGCCTACCCCCAGCGACGAGGCTTGTTGCCGTTGGAAGGGAGGTGGAGCCTGTCTGGGAAATCCCCGGGCTGGAACAACGGCTCCAGAGCGGGACCGAAACACGGCGGGACCGCCTCATGGCGACCGGGCGGGACGCCTGAGCTTTCCAAAATATGACCGATCGTCAGCCACGCGCCCCGTTCCTCCCCATCGGGACAAGAATCGGCGCGCCGGCCCGCCACACAATCGCGACTCCGCACGGCGACTGGTCCAAGACGCGCCACGATCGCGTCGGCCAGTCCAAACACGCGCTGAATCACGCGGATACACAGCAAGAACAGGTCCATCAACAAGCCCGTTTGCGGCAGGTGGGTCGAGGGTGATGACAGGTCGTCAACTGGCAACTACAAATCGACTGGTGATCTACTTCGTAACCGTCCCCTCACCGGCCCTTGTCGGGGCCACCGAGGGCACTCTCGTTATCACGTAAGTCCATGACCGGGCCGAAAATCAGTCTCCAAGCACACAGACCGCCGGCCGGCAAACAGCCGCACGCGGGCAACGCCTGGAACCACGTTCGGTCCCTTGTCATAATGCTTCCATCGTAATCCTATCAGAGTTTCGAAGTTTTGCAACCATCGCCATCCAGACCTTGTCGGGATAAATCCTCTCCGACCTTTGAGTTAGGGCGATTGGCACGATCAGTCCGGTCGCGCGAGGGGATTCGCCGCCGGATTGCCTCGGGGTGGTCCAGCCCTGACCCGACAAGAAGCGAAAAGTGGGCTGTCCACGCTCCTGCCCCGCAAAGGCCGGGGATACGGAAAAAGTAGCCAAGGTCCACTCCCGAACCCCGAACCCTGAACAGCGCCGACCAGAAGAACGGAAGCTGCGCGATGCACACCCCCCAGAAGATGCCGCAACTGCTGGCCGCGGCCTGGCCGCCTCGCGATTGGGCGGATGTGACGGTGCTTGTGGCGGTCTCCGGCGGCGCGGACAGCGTGGCGATGCTCCGCGCGCTGGTTGCCCTGAAGCCCGCTGGCGAGGGACGGCTCGTGGTCGCCCACCTGAATCACCGCCTCAGGGAGGATGCCGACGCCGACGAGCGGTTCGTCGCCGAGCTGAGCGGTCGGCTCGGGCTGGAGTGCTGCGCGGGCCAACTGGATCCGGCCAGCCTGACGGAGGCGGGCAGGGGGCTCGAAGCGGCCGCCAGGGAGGCACGATACCGATTCCTCCGTGCGACGGCCGAGCGGCTTGGCGCCCGCTACGTCGCGTGCGGTCACACGGCCGACGATCAGATCGAAACCGTTCTCCATCGGATCCTCCGCGGCACGGGGATCGCCGGGCTGGCCGGAATTCCCGCCGCGCGGCGGTTGAGCGAAGCGGTAACGCTCATCCGGCCGCTGCTCGCCGCGCGCCGCTCCGAGTTGCTCGAATACCTGGATCGGATCGGCCAGCCCTATCGGCAGGACCGGTCGAACCTCGATCGTCGGTTCACCAGGAATCGTCTGCGTCACGACCTCCTGCCCCACCTGGCCGAAGACTACAATCCGGCCGTTGGCGAAGCCCTCCTGCGGCTTGCCCGGCTGGCCGGCGAGATCCAGCAGGTGGCCGCGCGGAGGGTCGAGCAGCTCACCCCCTGCGCCGTCGCCGCAGGCCGTGGCGTGCTCCTCCTCCGCCTGCGTTTGGCGGACGAGCCGGAATACGTCGTGCGGGAACTGATCAAGGCCGTCTGGCGGCGGCAGGGATGGCCGCAGCGGGCGATGGGGCTCGCCGAGTGGGACCTTCTGGTGCGGATGCTGTACGGCAGGGAAGCGATTGCCGGCGAGCGAGCCGCAAAGCGGATGCTGCCGGGCAGCGTGCTGGCCGAGGTCGTGGCAGACGGCCTGAAGCTGGAACGGTCCGCCCCCAGCCCGTAAACCGGCCCACCGCGACGCTTCGCGGACCATCAAACGCGGGGCCGGTGGGCCGCCACTGACGCCGGGGCGATTCGGGCGTTGCCAGCAGTGGCCAACGGATCGGCAATTCCAGGCTCCATGGCCGATCGTCCGCTCTGGACCGCCCGACCGGAGCCGGCTAGCCTGAATGGGTCTTCTGGATCATCACCCCGGCGTCCCCCCGCGGCGCATTGGCGGCCTGGTCCCAGTAGGGTGACAGATTCCGCAAGTTCGCGACGACCCGCGGGAAGACCTCGATGATCCGGTCGACCTCCTCCTCCGTGTTGTAGCGGCTGAAGCTGAAGCGGATCGAGCCGTGGACCGCGGTAAAGGGAACGCCCAAGGCGGTCAGTACGTGGGATGGCTCGAGCGAACCAGAGGTGCACGCCGAACCACTCGACGCGCAGATGCCTTCGGCATCGAGCTGGTAGAGCATTCCCTCCCCCTCGACATAATGGCAGGCGATGTTCGAGGTGTTCGGCATCCGCGCTGCGCCGGCGCCGTTGATCTCGATCGCCGGGATCCGCGCGGCGAGCTCCGCTTCGAGCCGATCGCGCATCGCGCGAATCCGCGTCTCGTCTTCGGCGTGGCGCTCGGCGGCCAGGTCCATCGCCGCGGCCAGGGCGACGATCGACGCCACGTTCTCCGTCCCCCCGCGGCGGCCCGACTCCTGGTGGCCGCCGATCAGAAACGGGCGGACCGGCGCGCCGCGGCGAACGAACAAGCCGCCCACCCCCTTGGGCGCGTGCAGCTTGTGGCCCGAAAAAGACAGCATGTCGATGTACTGCATGTCGATCGCCAGGTCGATCGGCAGCTTGCCCACCGATTGGGTCGCGTCGCTGTGGAAGACGATGTTCGGGTCGGTCTCCTTGGCAATCCGGGCGAGCTGCTCGACCGGGAAGATCACGCCCGTCTCGTTGTTCGCGTGCATGATCGAGACCAGCAGCGTATCCGGGCGCAGCGCGCGGATGAAATCCGCCAGGTCGAGATTTCCCTGCCGATCGACCGGCAGGAAGGTCACCTCGTAGCCGCGGCGCTGCAAGTCTTTGCAGACCTCCAGGACGGCCGGGTGCTCGACCGACGTGGTAATGACGTGCCGCCGATTGGGGCTCGCCTTGGCCGCGCCCTGGATGCCCATGTTGTTGCTTTCGGTGGCGCAGGACGTGAAGACGATTTCGTCGGGGCGGACGCCGCCGAAGTGCTGGGCGATCCGCGCTCGGGCCGCCGCCAAGGCGTTGGCCGTCTTCTGGGCGGGCGCGTACATCGAGCTGGGGTTGAAATACTGCTCGGTGAGAAATGGGACCATCGCCCGGTAGACCTCCGGGGCGACCTGGGTCGTGGCATTGTTGTCGACGTAGATTGTCTTCATCGTTTCTTCTCGCCCCGGAACGGGCGGCCCCGGCCGGCTGACGCGCACCACTCCTTCTGAGCGGCGGTCCTGTCTCCGGCGAGCGGCGGGAGCCGTTTCGGGCATTCAGACTTGGATTACGCGGATCTGTTCGTCAACGGAGTCCTTCAGGTGCCGCTCGACCAGGAACTTGAGCGTCTTGCCCGCGCCGGCGCAGTCGGCGCACGCTCCGGCCAGCCGGCAATAGACCAGGCGGTCTTTGATGTCGATGATCTCCACGTCGCCGCCGTCGCGCTGGATCATCGGGCGGATGTATTCGTCGAATGCCTTTTCGACCCGCTTGGCGAACTGGTAGGGCGACAGCCCCGATCCGCCTGCGGCCGCCGGGTCGGGCCGCTCGGCCAGCGGCGCGACCGGCGGAATCGCGTTGGGCAGAATCCGCAGGTCGGACGTCTTCTTCTCGTTGCTCCAGGTCTCATTGAGCAGGTCCTGCAATCCGCCCGGCGTGTGGTGGCACGACATGCATGCCCCGCCGGCCTTGATCGCCCCGGTGATGTCGGCGATCGTTCGCAGGTTGAGCTCCTTGATCTTCCGCCGGATGTACGGCTCGCTGAGAGAGAAGCACTTGCAGACGATCCGCCCTTCCTCCTGCTCGGCGGCATGGATGTCGACGCCCAACCGGGCCAGGTCGACGCCGCGCCGCTGGGCCCAATTGAACACCGCCGCCTCGAGCGCCTCGGCCCCCATCACCGAACAGTGGATCTTCTGCTCGGGCAGGCCCTCGAGAAACTCGACGATGTCGTCGTTCCGGACCGAGAGGGCCTGGATCGGCGTGTAACGGCCCTGCTCGATAATCATGCACAGGGCCTCCGAAGCGGCGATCGCCGAGGTGCACCCGAACGTCAGGTAGCGGGCGTCGGTGATGACGTCGCGGGTCGGGTCCGTCTCGTGGCGCTTCACCCGAAACGTGAAGCGGAGGGCGTCGCCGCAGGCGAGCGATCCGTGTTCGCCGATCCCGTCCGGGTTCTCGATCTCCCCAAGATGGGTGCCCGGCTTGCCGTGCACCGCGTCCATGAACAACTGCTTGGTTTTCTCGCTGTACTGCCAGGCCATCGACAATCTCCCGCGGTCTCTCTCGCGCTGCCGCAACGCCGACTGCCCGCCAAGGAAACCGGTGGGCCCGCCGTGCCTGTTGGCCAGCCACTATTTAGCATGGCGCAGCGGCACCGATTCAGCAAGGTCCGCCAGCGGCGTCTGGAGCCTCCGAGCGCATCCCTACAAGTATACCGCAGGCATCTGCCGCCGCGTCCGGCGCGCCAGGCAACCGACGGCGAGAGATCGCCGCCTCTTCGACCAGCCCCCCGGCAGACCCGCGGGCGCGGGGGCCGGCCAACCGCCCAGCCCCGGATGTCCTCGCCAAGGGGCCGAGACGGAATCTGCCGGCCGGAAAAATCAGCCCAATCGATCCGCTTTGCCGGCGCCGTGGCGATCCTGGGCGCCCCCAGGCCGAAAACCTCGCCCGCGCCCAGCGGGCGGAGCCGACCAACCGCGGCGATGCCGATCGGTTGTGCCCGGGCGGGTGGTCGGATATCGTCAAGGAAAGTTGAAACGGCATCCCTTACGAACCTGGACACATGGGAGCGAGCCTTGCCCGTCCCACTGCTTCCCCTCGTTCGATCGTGTGGTCGCGGGCCCCGCTGCTGCCGGCCACGGAAGCCCCGGGCCGTTCATGCCGCGCCGTTTCGAGGTTCGCCCGCCAGGCAGCCGTGCAGTGCGAATTTGAACTGGGAAGTTGATGGCGATTCTTGGATCGAACTTGCAGAAATTCTTCCTCATCGGCTTTGCCGGCGGGCTGGGTGCGCTGGCCCGCTATGGGCTGGCCGGCATCGTCCAGAAGCATGCCGGCTTCGGGTTTCCCTGGGGGACGGCCACTGTGAATCTCGTCGGCTGCTTCCTCTTCGGACTGCTTTGGGTCTCAATGGAAGAGCGATTTCCCGTCACGGCCGATACGCGGATTGTCGTGCTTGCCGGCTTCATGGGAGCCTTCACGACCTTTTCGACCTTTGTTTTCGAAACCCAGCAACTGCTTGAAGACTCACAATACCTGGCCGCCCTCGGCAGTGTCGCTTTGCAGAACGGCGGCGGGCTGGCCGCGGTGATCCTCGGAATGGCCGCCGGCAAGTGGATTTGACGTGTATGCATCAGCAGACAACGTCAGAGTGCCAATCCCGGCCAACTCGATGATCCTTCACCTGGTGTTGTTCCCACCGGAAGGCTGCCATCCTTTGCCCCCTGACCTCCGCCGCGGTGATCTCTCCCATGAACGTCCTTCCACCCGAATGTGAATTGTTGCGGATCTTCATCGGCGAGTCCGACCGGCATCAGGGCAAGCCACTCTACGAAGCGATTGTCGCGGAGGCGAAGAAGTCGGGCGTCGCCGGCGCCACGGTGCTCCGCGGGCTGATGGGCTTCGGCGCGCACAGCCGCATGCATACGGCCAGGATTCTGCGCCTGTCGGAAGACTTGCCGATCGTGATCGAGATCGTTGACTCGGCCGAAAACATCCAGGCACTGCTGCCGAAGTTCGACGAAATGATCGTCGAGGGGTTGGTCACACTCGAGAAGGTTCGCGTGATCGCCTATCGCTGCCAACAAAACGCTTAACGCCGATGCGACAGATACTCCTGCCCATCCTGTTGATCGCCCTGGCCTTGGCCGTGCCGATCGTTCCTTTTCTCGGCTTCGGTCCCGCCCTGGAGGCGTGGCTGGAATCGGCAATCGAGCGGACCGTCGATCCGGTTTTCGCGGCGGCCCTCGTCGTGGGGTTGCTCGGCGTGGACGTCTTTCTGCCGATCCCCTCGAGCGTGCTGAGCACTCTGGGTGGCGAGGTGCTGGGTTTTTGGGGCGGGACGGCGGCGTCCTTTGCCGGACTCTCGCTCGGCGCGGCGGTCGGTTTCGGCCTGGCGCGGGCGGCCGCCCGCCCGCTCGTGCGGCGGCTGGCGGCCCCCGAGGACCTGGAGCGGATCGGCCGGCTGAGCCGGCGGCTGGGGACGGCCGTGCTGATCGTCACCCGGCCGGTGCCGATCCTTGCCGAGGCGGCGGTGGTCTTCTTCGGCGCGGCGGGCCTGCCCTGGCGGAGGTTTCTCCCACCGGTAACGATCGTCAACCTGGTGATCGCCGCGGCCTATTCCGCCTTGGGACGGTGGGTCCACCTGCCGGCAGCCCTGCTGGCGGCGATCGTCGCCCCCGCCATCGCCGCGTGGATCGCCCAAAGGGTGGTTGCGAAAACGAGCCACCGCTGAGATCAGCGGATCTGCCACCGCCCAGCCAAACACCGCCCGTCGAGCAACAGCCGGTCACCCGCCAGCCAGACGCGGGCGACGCTCAAGTCCTGGCCGCTCCCGGTCTGGCAAACGGGATCGCTATCCGTTATGAATCAACCTCTGGGAAGCCATCCGTGTTTCACGCACCAAGGAATCATGCGATGCGAACGGGTACGATGCTGGGAGCGGGATGTTGCCTGGCGGTCGCCTCAGCGGTGCTCTTGGCCTTGACGGAAGAGGGTGCCGCCGACCCGCAGCTTCCGCAGGAAGTGCCACCCGGAGAACTCGGCCGAGTCGTTCGAATGGGAAAGGAGATTGTCGAGAACACCGCGGAGCCCTCCACTCTCCAAGCCGTTCGTGGGCAACGCTCTTCGCTGTAGCTCCTGCCATCTGGACGCCGGAACCGATCCCAAGGCCGGAACGTTCCTGGGTGTCGCCACGGCGGAGCCGGCCTGGTCGCCGAGAGAGAAACGGGTGATCACGCTCGAGGATCGGGTGCTCAACTGCTTCATGCGGAGCATGAACGGCGTCCGGCCTCCGAACGGCAGTCGAGTCTCTGTCGCCGTGACGGCGTACATTTCGTGGTTGTCCAGCGGCAGGTGAACGCGAGCAGAGACAGGTTCAAACGCTGACCGTCCAGCGGCGCCACGTCCGCCCGTCGTTTGGCGAAGGTTGTTCGCGCCGAGCAGTCTGCCCGGCGGCTTGCTGAACAGCCCGACTGGTGGATGCACATCCCAGCGAACCCGCGTTGTCATGCTTGCCGTCGAAGGGGACGGCAGGAGTCTACGATTTGCCCGCCGTGCCCTCCGCCACTGCCGGACGCCAACCAGGAAGGGACTGGAAAACGATCTCGGCTGCGGGCTTGGGCTCCTGACGATCGAGGACGGGTGGCCGCAGATTGCACCGAGCCGGATCAGAATCCGTCGCCGGGAATCACCTCGCCACCGCCAACGGTTCCCCATGTCTCCCCTCCGACTTGAACTGCCAATCGTTCCAAGCTTGGCGAAGTGCGATCGGTGAACACAAGGTTCCTCCCGTAACAAAATTGGTTCCGGACAATTCAGGTTCAACACGGAGGGGACCGATGCGTTCACGAACGGAGTGTATCCTCACGAAGTCGGAAGTCCAGGCCGAGGCGGAGCAGTGGCTGGCGACGGCCTCGCGGCTTGAGTATCAATTGAACCTCGCCCTGGTCGCGCGTTTGCCCAAAGCGTTTCTGACCCACACTTCTGGACGGACGACGATCGTCCTGGGTGTTGATCTACTAAACAAATGTTCTGGCCAGCTTGTTTTGACATGTTTCAGGATGGGCTCGCTGCCAGGCTCATCACAAATACTTCCGCCAATCGGGCAGTCCTCGCCGCATTCTCTTGGTGGCTTTCTCTGCATCAAATGCTTCGGGATCAAACGGTCCTGCCCACTCCAGGTATTCGTCGTGGCGTTCGTCGTGTGGATCGGCCAGAGCTGCGAGGAATTCGGGATAGCCCCAGACACCACCCACATCCTCTGGAGGGCAGGCTCGTTCACCTTCCAGACAAACTGGATATCGCGCGCCTTTTTCGGCCCGAAGGCAGCCCTCAAACCATATCTCGTGCTCCCAGCCGTCGCCGAAGTCGTATTCGTACTTGAAGCGAAACCGCTTGCCGTCCTTGGGGATGATCTCACTGAGCCTAGTGATGGTCGAGTCGTAGTAGAAACACTCGTCAAAGTCTTGGTCGATGAGTTCGGGATCGCCGTAGACCGCGCCGCCGACCTCGAACTGATGGAGATGGGAGTTGGTCCATCCCATCGCTGTTTGGATGCGTTCGTGGAATTTGTCGAGCGTGCAGTCCTTGACCTGAATCCGTCGCCAGATCGGAGGCCGATAGTCAAGCAGCGTGATCTTGAATTGATAGAGCCGCTCCGAGACGGGGATCGACGAGACGTTGCTGGCTGGCCGCGACGCCTTGGCCCTTGTCGGTGGAGCTGCGGACGGCGCTTGTTGAGGTTCCGAGAACTCGTGGGTGGCTTCGCCATCGTCGGCCAGCAGTTGGAAGGCGTCACGAGGAATCCCGTAGCATTCCGATTCCGGTCCCTTGAGTGCCGACATCGGAATCTCGTTCAGCTTGAAGCTGACATCGCAGGGCGACAACTCCCCCTCGATCAGCCAATACTTGGCATGGAAGATCATGTCGTTCATCGAGCCGGTGACGGATCGGTTCAGGGCCTTGCCAAATCGGAGACTGCCGGTCGCTGGAGCGATCAACCGCTGGTAGACGGATGCCTGCCCGTCGTCCTCCATGAACTCACGGAGGTTCTCCAAGGCCCGGCGAATGAACAGGCTATTGTCGGTGATCCCCTTGCCGTACATCACCACCGAGTAGAGCGATTTTGTGTTCGTGAAGAGGATGTATTGGGTGCGATCTGCCGTAAACAGATTAGCCGACCAGTCGGCATAGGGATTCTCATCGGGCGGCAGCGGGGACAGGCTGCCTGTTTTCAGCTTCTTGGCGAGTTTCTGGGATAGGCGCAAGATCATGGGATTACCTTCGCAGCATCTTCGGAATCGATTTGCCAGATGATTTTCATAACACCGGCTATCCTGCATTTGCCTGGCTCAGGACGGCTGCTGCAAGTATCCCAACCGCTGCTTCTCCGCGAACCGATCGAGGGCATACCGCAACATCGTCCTCGGCAACACCCGGCAGTGCCGGTCGAGGAATTTTTCCAGCACCGCCGGGTCCCGCTTTCCGACCTCCCTTAGCGTCCAGCCCACGGCCTTGTGAATCAAGTCCTCTTTGTCGTCGAGCAGATTCTCGGCGATCCTCATGATTGTCTTCCCGGCACGGGGTCGGCGGCGATCAGGAACACTGGTCGTTTCAGGGGCGGAGACTCAGCAACGGCCCTCCGACTCGCTCACATCACAAGGCACCCTTTGATTGCCTTGACTATAAACTGCAAACAGTCTACAGTCGTAGCAGTCCTACGGCAAGCTCTCCGAAAGGCCCGTCGATGAAATTTGGCGACCGCATCCGGGACCTCCGCAAATCCAAGAACCTGAGTCAGCGGGCGCTTGGCGACATCGTCGGGGTGACCTTCACGTATATCAGCAAGATCGAGAGCGAGAAGCTCGACTTCGGCGACTACCCCTCGGAGGACTTGATCCGCAGACTCGCCGAGGCCCTCGACACCGACGTGGATGAGCTTTTCCTTTTGGCAAAGAAGATCCCGCAGCAGATCAGGCAGCGGGTCATGGAGCGGCCCGACGCCTTCCGGAAATTCGCCAGCCTCGACGACGAGACGTTGAACAAGCTGCTCAAAGACCTCGAAGACGGATGACCAACCCCCGGATCAAATACCCGCGCAACGAAGCCATCGAGAACGTGACCGCCCAGCGGATTCGAAAGTACGAGTCCAAGGCCGCCGTCACGGTCAAGCTGCCGGCGCCGGGCGAGCAAATCGTGGAACAGGTGCTGGGGCTGGACTTCGACTGGGAAGTGATCGGGGGGCAACCCGGCGAGCAGCTCCTCGGCGGCCTGGTTCTCTCACGCGGTCGCGCGGCGGCCGCAACGTTGGGACTGCCCGAACAGGTCGCTTCCGACAGACTCGCCAGCGAGCGAGCCGGCGGCCGCGGCACTTGCGACGGCCTGCCGCCAGCGGTTCAGCGCGGACGACGGCCTGAGGCTTGACCCCTTCCCGCCGCCCGACTCTGCCGCCGCGACGCCCAACGCGTTCTGGATTGCCCTGGCCGGTCCGCAAGGCGTCGCCACCCGGTCGCACGCTTACGCGGCCCATCCGGCGGTTCTGAACGTCTATTGTGCACAACTCGCCTTGGACCTCGTGCGGCTTGAGTTGCAGGGAGGAGAGGCCCCCCCGCTGATCCATCCGGCGGTTCTGAACGGGCGCAAGCCGGCGCCACCTGGTGAGGATCAACAGGATCACCGCCCGGCAGTCCTTGATTGCACGATGCGTAATCGCATTATAGTCCGCGCACAGATTGACATACGACCAATTCTGCGGGTAGACTACCGGTTATCCTGAACCTCTCCGAACTGTCGCGGTTCCTCCGATCGCTCCTCCCCCGGGAGCCAAGCATTCGGTGAGCACCTTTTCGGCACACTAAGGTGGCCGGGGCTGTCAGGACAGAGAACGAGGTTGTTTAAGGTGAACTCTGGGGAATGGGGCTGGGGGGCGTTGCGTCGCCACTGAATCTCGGGCTTTGCCTGTTTGCCCTTTGGCTGTATGTGTGGCTTGCGAAGTAGCTCTCCGCAAAACGCTTGCCGCAAGCCGCACGCGATCATTGGAGCATCGAGAACCGCTTGCACTGGCAACTCGACGTCACCTTCCAGGAAGATCAGTGTCGCATTCGGAAGGGCAACGCCGATGCCAACTTCAGTACGCTGCGGCGTACGGCATTGAGCTTGTTCAAGAACAATCACAGCGAGAAGGTAGGCATCAAGAACAAACGCCTGCTCGCCGCTCTCGACGACGACGATTTGCAGGAAGTGCTGTGCGGAAAGTAACTTATGGTGCGATTGCCCTGGCGCCTCAGGTCCCCCGAGGGGGACCTGAGGTTGTCGCCATTGCCGCGATTTCCCAAGGACTGCGGATTGTGTGTTCTGCAATTGAGAGGATCGCACTACACGTGGCCGTAGTACACCTGGGCCGCGGTCCGGCAGCCCAGCGAGCTGTGCGGCCGCGACCAGACTCTCGCCCGCAATCCGCAATGATCAAACGAACGGACTTCTCACGGGTCTCTAGGCGCTTGGAAAAAATCAATGCACAGCCAAGAAGCACGAAACAAGCCTCGGCATATCAGCACCGGGGGCAGCGACAATGACCCCGTGATTCGCACCTCGAACGCCGTGATACGCCACGCCGTGCGAGCGCTGGCGGTGCTTATGGTGCTCGTCATTATTTGGGGCGTGCTCGATGTCGTTTGGATGCTGTACAACCGCCTTGTTGCTCCTCCATTCCTGCTGCTCGACATAAGCGACATCCTTGCCGTCTTCGGCGCGTTCCTCGCTGTCCTGATTGCCATCGAGATCTTTGTCAACATCACGTTGTATCTTCGGGAAGACGTGATCCACGTGAAGCTCGTTGTCGCAACGGCCCTGATGGCGGTAGCGCGGAAGGTGATCGTCTTCGATTACACGGACCTGAACGCCGAATACGTCTGGGGGACAGCAGCGCTCGTGCTGGCACTGGGCGTCACCTATTGGCTGATTTCCATGCGAAAGACTGAGCATTGATTGAATCGCAATAGATTCACCATGCTTCACGCGATCCTCCGTCTTTCAACGGAGGAAGGCGGCCGGCCGATCAACACGATCACGACCAGCGGGGCGACTTCAATGGGGCCTCCGTCTTTCAACGGAGGAAGGGAGACACACCCCTGTCTCCAACACCAATAATCCCACGCTTCAATGGGGCGCGCGGAGAAGCCAGAACAATCCGCGCGGATTCAACAGGCAAGGCAAAACACCTTGCCTGTTTTTCTGCGCGCGTTGCGCTGCGCGCCGTTGCTCCCTGCCCGGTTGCTACGCGTCTGTTGCCCTTGCCACACTTCGCGCGATTGCCGGCAAGCAACCGGCCGATTGCCTCGCTGTTGCTCCCCCCCGCCGTTGCCCTTGCGGTCTTGTCTGCCCTGCCCGTTGTGATTGTCAGGGGGCGCCCAAAACCGGCCAGGTAGGCGCCTGAAAAGCGGCCATTTTGAGGGCGTCGGATTAGGGTCGAATCCAGCACTTACGCTGGAGGAGATCCTGAGATGGCGAATCGGCTCGAAATGGCTAAGATCAAGGCAATTCTTACGTTACAT
>JAAYCB010000163.1 GCA_012744395.1 Pirellulaceae bacterium | reverse complement strand
GGCCGGGCTGAAAACGCTGGAGCGGCCGCCGAGCGCGTAGCAGGTCTCCGGCAGCTCATCCTCCAGCGCCCAGAGGACGGAGTCGAGATTGTGCAGCAGCGACTGCTGGATTTCGTCGCCGTTGAGCCACGTGAAATGTTCCCAGTTGCGAATCTGATACTCCGTTTCCGACCATTCCGGCTTTTTCGGAATGAGGTTGTATGGTGTTCGCAGGTAGTCGGACTGGGCGGCCAGAATCTCGCCGATCTCGCCGTTGCGGATCCGCTCGATCGCTTGAAGGCGGAGCAGGTCGTAGCGGTAGCAGAGGCCGGAGACGTTGGCGAGTCTCTTCTCCTCGGCGATCTTTGCCGCTTGGATCGTGACGTGAACGCCGTCCGCGTCGATGCCGTTCGGTTTTTCGGTGAAGGCGTGCTTTCCGGCCTGAACCGCGGCCAGATTGTAAGGTGGATGAAATCGCGACGGCAGCGCGATATGCACGATATCGCTTTCGGCGATCACCCCCTTGTAGCTGTCGAATCCGGTGAAGATCCGTTCGTCCGGGACGTCGATCCGCCCCTTGCCGACGTCGGACGCGGCGATCGCGGCACGCGTCGCGACGGCCTTTTCTCGGAAGAGATCGCCGAGCGCGACGACGCGGACGTTCGGCATGGCAGCGAGGGAATCGCGCAGCGAGCCGGTCCCACGCCCGCCGCAGCCCACCAGGCCGATTTTCAAAACGTCCGACCCCGCTGCGTGAACCCGTTGCGATGCGGCCAAAACCGCCGCGCCGGCGGCGCCGAGCTCAAGAAAGCCGCGACGCGAGAATTTCCTGACGGTCATGCTTTCCCTCCTGACCTGGTCGGTGGCAAAAAGTGTGACGAGACAGAGCACTGTGCCCCTGGCACGGAACATGGCAAGGTTGAATTCCGCTCTGTTGGCCCAGCGATGTGCTGCACCGCTTGCCAGCGGGAGCCGAGCCGTGGTTTCCACGCGACAGCGGCTATTCTACCTAGACTCCGAGTGCCACAATACCAGCGCGAGACCTCTATTCGACGATCACGACCTCTTGCTCCTTGGTCAATCTGCCGTATTTGTTTTCGCCGATCACCCACACCTGCACGCGGCCTGCATCCCGAACCAGGCCGGCGGGAACGATTGCCTTCCCGCCGCGGCGATCTTGCTCGGTAAGCCAAACGCAGTAGCGGTCGTAGGGGGGCTTGGGGTTCATCAGATGCACCCCAATGACGCTCAGGTTGTCGGCGCTGAACGTGATTTCCCACGGTTTGCCCCGCGCTGGCGCCTCGACGGGCAGGCGGAAGCCCAGATCGCACACGGAAAACTCGCACGCCTGGCTCAGGGAACCGTCGCTCATGACGCAATACGCCGTATAATCGCCGCAGACGGAAAGCAAGCGTTCGATTACGCCCCGCTCTCGCACGGCGATCTGTTCGACGACCGTATCGCCACGCTTGATGACGAGGGATTGGACGCCTTTGGAGTCCTTGTCCATGACATTGAATTTCACGGCCTGGTCTTTGAAATAGGGAACCCAGTCTCCGCGGTCGAGCAGCAGAACTCGATTGATGGCAGGCGTCGCGGAATCCTCGTCGTAGTTCGGCAACAGGAACGATTCCGCCCTGTTCTGCTCGCGCCAGGCGTCGAAGTCGGTGACCCGATAGAGTCCGCGGCCGCGGGATGAAATATGGGAATCGAAGTCGGAGGCGTTGCGCAGGAGATTTCGGGTGGTGGGCGGCCAGCTATCCTCGACGCGGACGGCGGTTACACTTCCACCGCTGTCTTCGACCTCCGTCACGAGTTCCACGTGAGAACCTCCACCGACCTTCGCCGGCGGCGTATAGATGATATCGCCCGGTTCGGCGGCTTGAGCCGATTGCGGCTCGAGGAGAACGACGCCTTTGCGGAACTCCGGGCCGTGATGCGAGCTTCGATAGGGGCTGGCGCACTGCAAGGCGTAGCTGGTGAACGTCGAGCAAACCGTCCCGTAGTAGGCCGCGGCGTTGGAAACCTTGCCGGAAAGGTTCTCGGTGTACAGGACGCTATGGGGATTCTCGACGGCGGCCAGGAACGTCTTCAGATAGATGTCGAAGCCGATGCACCGTCCCACCGCTTTGACGCTCGAATACGGGACTCCGGTGTACTCGGTCCCCTTCTCGAAATAACCGCCACCCCGCTTCGGCAATCCTTCAGCGACCGGCGTCCATTTGACTCGCGACAGGATGTGGGCGTATTCGACCGCCTTCTCCCGCCACGCGTGCGAACTCTCCTCCGCTTCCTCGGCGAACGAAGAACCTGGGAGACAGACGGCCATCGCCAGCAAAACGACTGCCACGCCAAAACACGACCACTTCGCTTTCATCGGTACCTCCACTTTCCCGCGGCGAGCCGGGCTTTCTCGGCAAACAAACATCCACGTCGAGGATGCCACAAACCATATCGCGTTTCAAGCGGGAGTGCAATTGTGGCAGACACTCGGACCATTCCTCCGGGCCAGGTTCCGTGCTCGTTGACACTGCTAACCGGGAAGACTATTTTGACGTCTCCGCGGCGTCATCAGCCGGGCAAGGACTTGCGCCCCTCGGTCGGTCCGGGCCGGCCGGTGCTGATCAGCGGCCGCTTTCTCACGCCCGCCGGCCGGACCGCGCTCGCCCAGTCGTATAGCTGGGGAATGGCCATCCGCGCCGATGAATCGACCGCGGTCCTGTTGTCCCGCGGCGCCTTCCAGGTCATCTCCACCGCGGAGCCCAAGGCGGCCGATCGCTTTCCGGCCTTCGGTCAGGGGACGCCGAAATGGCTACAGGACGGAACGTACATGGGCTGCGCCTTTTCGCCCGACTCCCAGAAGCTCGATCGTTGACAGCCCGCCGGGTTGGATCGGCCCGGCACGACGTGCTAAACTGACAACCCGCAGCAGATTACCCGCCTCCATCAAGGGTCAACAATCGGGAGACTACGCGATGAGAACTGACCTGAGCCGCCGCGATTTTCTGGCTGTTTCCGCCGCCGGCGTGAGCTTGGCTGCCACCGGAGGGCGAGCCGCCGAGCCGGCCTACAAGACCACCCTCCACAAGGCCGTCATCCTGCGCGCGGACCGGATGAACGAGGAGACGTTCAAGAAGCTCAAGGACGCGGGCATCGAGGGCTTCGAGGCCTACACGGTAGCCGTCGACCAGGCGAAGCGGGCCCGGGAGTTGGCCGAGAAATCCGGTTTGCGGATCCACTCGGTGATGGGCGGCGGCTCGGCAGCCGGTCTACGTGCCGCCCAGGCCTACGGCGCCGACGCCGTGCTCGCCCCGGTGGGCGGCTGTAGCGCCAAGCCCATGCCGGAACCGTGGGAATTCGACATCAAGTTCGACGAGGCCAACGGCCACATCACCCAACTCGTCGCCGGCGACAACGAGAAGTTCAGAGGCTACATCGAGGCCCACAACCGCTCGGTGGACGGAGTCCGCGAGTCGATCAAGAAGCTCCTGCCCGTGGCCGAGGAGACGCAGGTCGCGATCGCCCTGGAAAACGTGTGGAACAACTGGTGCGTACGGCCCGAACTGTACAACTGGGTCGTCGCCTCGTTCAACAGTCCGTGGGTCAAGGCGTATTTCGACGTAGGGAACCACGTGAAGTACGCAGGCATTCTGCGCGGCGACCAAGTCGAGATCGCTTATCCGCCCGAGGTGTGGATTCGCATCTTCGGCCCGCGCCTGGCCAAGGTTCACGTTAAGGACTACAAGCTCAACGCCGACGGCAAAGGCGGCAATTGGGCCGGGATCGGGCAAGGCAGCGTCGACTGGCCTGTGGTCCGCAAGACCCTCGACGAAGTGGGCTACAACGGCTGGCTGACCGACGAGACGGGCCTCGGCTGGTCCGAGCTGTCCCGTCGCCTTGACCGGATTATCGCCGGCGAGCCGCCCCTGCCGCATGGAAGATGAGGAGCAGCAAGACCTGGCCGATCAACGGGACGCGCCGGAAGACGCCGCCGCGTCCATTCCGCGACACTCCTTGAGCGGTTTCGGAACCACCTGGCAGAACCTGTAGAAGCGGAATCAGGAGCTATGCATTGTTGTCCTTCCCTCGCGAATTACGGAAGACAGATGAGAAACCTACTGCTGGTATAATCTGACCGGACCGACGAAGACCCAACTGGCATGGTTCGAGACGCTGCCCTTTTCAATCACGCGAACCTGGATCTTGATTTCCTTTGCGTTCCCGGCAGCTTCGGTCAAATCCATGTTGATCCAGTCTTCCGCCTGCGGGTCGGCAATATCACGTTTGAAAAGAACTTTCCCGTTGGCCAGGACCTCGATAAGACGCACGTTGTGATATCTATGGTCAATCCGCGTATCCACCATGAATAGTTCCGCAAACAGCCGGCCCTTGAATTCAGGCTTCGGAACGTTCAATTCGACATAGCCGAAATCGCCCGGGGTGGAACGGGTATTCAGCGGAAGGAGAATCGCCGCCGCCCTTTGTCCATTACGTTCATAGTTGCCGACGCAATAAGCGCCGCGGGTCATCGCCGGGTTGCACGTCCAGTCAGCCGCGTCATACGTTTTCAGCGTTCCAGCCGGGACAGGCCGAGTTCTATTCGCAAAGAGCGAAGCCAGATCCCCTTCCGATGGCTCGTCAAGGAATGGCAGGAAATCCTTGACCGGTTGGTTGACGAACTTCTTCCATTGGGCGTTTTTCTCCTGGAGTTTCGTCTTCTCGATTTCTGAAACCGTGTTGCCCCTTGCCAGCCGGACGCGCCAAAGATCCAAGACGGGCTCGATGTCCTTGAGTTCCCCCAGTTCCTTGCTGAGCCTTTCGAGCATCGCTGGAACCTTTGCATGGACCTCCGACAGATAAGCGTTGGCGGCATCGGCGCCCTTTTCCGCCTGAATCTGCACCGCCTGGAATTCGAAATCCGCATAGTCATATTCCGGATATTCAAGCGTCGCCTGCTTGCGGGCGAACTTCAAGCTAACCTGAATCGGCTCCAGGTATTGATAAACCAATCGTTCCCTGCCGATTGCCGTTTCTTCGGGAGATCCGTCTGCCAGGACAGCCGCCAGCTTGTCCAGCTTGTTGAGCAACTCCAGAGCCTTCGTGCGATTCTCCGGGGTTTTCAGGCGAACGAGCGTATTCTCCGGTGCGCGGAAACTTGTGCGGTCAGGCATCCAATAGAGCTGCTTGAGCTCGACCCAGGTTTCGTCGAACTCGCGGATGGTGGCGACCTGAGACGGGCCCCAAACATAGTCATAAATCGAATCGCGCAGCCTCGGCCAGTCGCAATCCTTGGGGTTCCAGCCCCACTGACCGAACATGCCCAGGGCGTATTCCGCGGGCCAGCCGCCGCACAAGGCCCATAGATTGATCCGGTCTGTATACAAATCCGCGTCACGGAGGTTCTCGAATTCGGGATAACCCCAACCCGGGGTGATCGGCAGGAGGTTCATGTAACTTGGCTTGCCGTCCT
>JAAYCB010000162.1 GCA_012744395.1 Pirellulaceae bacterium | reverse complement strand
GCTGAGCATTTCCGAGCCCGTCGATGGTTACCTCGCCGACGGCGACCCAAACTACAACTGGGCCACCGGATACGTAACGCCGCAACCGGCCGAGGACGTGTATCGGGATGACGATTGGGGGGCGGACGTGAGCGGGGATACTCCGGTCTGGCGCGGACCATTGGGCACCGCCGGCTGTACGCCCGCCCTCCGCTATGTCCACCTCCAGCGACTGGCCAACCCGCTGCTCCCCTGGGACCCGACGACCAACCCCTACATGTCGATCGATTCAGCGCCGGTCGACCTGACGGTCTTCGACAGCCAGATGGACGCCAAGAGCCACGCCTGGGGACTGCCGGGCAGTTATGTGATCGCGGGGACCCCCTCGCGCGACAGCCTCGTCACCAGGCAGCGCGGCCAGGACAACGTGGCCGCCAAATCGGCCGCCTTCTGGACGGCGATGGTCGTTCCCAACCCCGAACCGACCAACGGCCTGCCGATCGCCAAGAATTCGAAGCCGCTGGGCGCCGGCGCGGACCCCGCGAATGTGCACTTCCGCGGCGACCTGGGGCATTCGCTTGGCTACCTGAACGACTTCTTCTTCGACCAGTCGCCGCTGGACCCCGGCAAGTTCACCGTGCCGCTGGTCTACGGCGGGGCGCCGGGCGCGGAAGTGGGAAGCTCGGGCACGTTGACGTTCACGCCGGACCCCTTGCCGTGGCTGACCTGGCTGAACCGGCCGTTCGCCAATCCGCTGGAATTGCTCCAGGTGCCGGCGCTGCATTCCTCGCGACTCTTGCTCTCGTATGAGAACGACGTGACCAGGACAGCGGAGGTCTACACGAGCGGCAAGGAGAGCTTCGCCCACTTGGGGCCGTTCTTCTCGGCCTTCGACAAAGACGGCCAGACGGAGAAGAATTCCGGCAAGTTGCGGGGCGTGACCGGCGAGGACGCCACGCCCTGGACTTCGCTCGTCCCCAATTTCTACCGGCTGCTCGAATACGTCCATGTTCCCTCGCGGTTCGTCGATACGCAGGTCCAGGGCAACCCGGCGCTGATGAACAATCCAGACGAACCGCATGTCTTCCACCCGCCGTTCCACTTCATCCCCACGTACCGCGAGCCGGGCAAGATCAACCTGAATACGATCTTCGACCGCAGAGACGATGGCCAGCCGATCTACCGGGCGCTGGCGAACGATCACGCGCGGCCGTCATGGGAAGAGTTTGTGAAGGCCCGCCGCGGCTATGCGTTGGACCCTGATGACGCCGACCCTGATTATGGCTTGGAGGCCGGCTCGCCCGCCTTGCCGACGCGGTTTGCGAACCCGTTCCGGTCGTTTGCCGGCGAGTGGCTGGTTCCGCCCGTGCCGGGGCGCGACCCCGGCACCGATCTGCTCTACCTCCAGCAGATCGTGCAGGAAGGCATCAACGCCACGCTGCTGCGGGCCCAGCACGGCACGGCGGACCCGCCGCCGCCGCTGGATCAGCGGCTGCCGCTGTTCACGGCCGCCGCGACACCCAACCCGGCCCCGTATGCGAACACGCTGAAGAACCCCTTCTTCCAATACCAGTCGCTCCAGCGGCTGAGCAACCTGGTGACGACGCGGTCGAACGTGTATGCCGTCTGGATCACGGTCGGCTACTTCGAGGTGGAGAAGAAGGACGAATTCAATCCGGCGAGCCAAGCGCACATCTACCCCGAGGGTTACACGTTCGGGCAGGAGCTGGGCATCGACACGGGCGAGGTGAAGCGCCACCGGGGCTTCTACATCATCGACCGTTCGATCCCGGTCGGTTTCATGCCGGGCAAGAACCTGAACGCGGAGAACGCCGTGCTCCTCAAGCGCTTCATCGAGTAATAGTCTGTAGGGTGGTGCAAGCGGGCCAACGCGGGTCGTTTGGCGGGGCCTCGGCGGTTTACGGGGACCGAGCAAGTTTGCACGGCCAGAACGCCAGCGCCGCCCCACCGAGCGCGATCGTAGACGCCAGATT
>JAAYCB010000161.1 GCA_012744395.1 Pirellulaceae bacterium | reverse complement strand
CGCGCGCCGCGCCGGCGGGCAGCGGCTATTCGGCCTTGACTTCGATCCGCCGGGGTTTGACGGACTCGGCCTTGGGAAGGTGCAGCGTGAGAACGCCATTCTTCATCTCGGCCGAGATCTTGGCGGCGTCAACCGCCTCGCTGATGCGAAATTCGCGGTAATAGTCGCCCACGCCGTACTCGCTGTAGATCGGTTCCCGCCCGTCGTGCCTGGGGGGCACCTTGGCGTGAACCAGCAAGTGATCGTTTTCGAAACGGATGTCGAGGTCTTCCGGGCCCACGCCGGGCAGGTCCCCATAGAGCGTCAGCTCATCGTCCGTTTCGAGGATGTCGAATCGCGGCGTGTAAGTCACCGTGCCGCGGGTCTGCTCCACGGCGGGCAGTTGATCGCGAGTGTCCTGCTTCACTATTTCGCTCATGGTTATGTCTCCTGTTCTCTGAAACCAAGGGGGCCGTGCCGATCGGCCTCCGCCGCTCTGCCTCAGCCCGTCTTGACCGTGATCTTCTTCGGCCGCGCCTCTTCCCGCTTGGGAAGCTTGATCGTCAGAACGCCCAGCTTCAGCGACGCCTCCACCTTGTCGGGATCGACCGGCTGGGGCAGCGTGATCATGCGGGTGAACTCGGCGGCCATCCGCTCGCGCCGGTGCCAGACGCCCGCCTCGCCGTCCGGCTGCTGGCGGGTTCCCTTGATGCTGAGCTGGTCATTTCCCGTCACGAGGATCTCCAGGTCGGACAGCTCCATGCCGGGAAGCTCCGCCTCGACGTACAGGTTGTTCTCATCCTGTGTCAGGTCGAGAGCCGGGTAGCCGGGCGCCGGCCGCCGGCGCGGGTCCGCGTGACCGTAGCGATCGAAAAGGCGGTTCATTTCATCGTACAGCCGGCCCATTTCCGACCAGACGTCGTTCAGCGGCTGCCATCGTGTGGAAAACATCTGCACTCTCCTTTTTCCTGAGACAACCGAAATCCCGGACGGCCAACGCCGCCATCCGGAGTCGCTTCGATTCATGGCGAACGCTCTTGGAATGACGTCCGCTCGCAGCGATCAGCGCTCAGCCCGGATTGGCTGGAAAAGCGGAGCATGTTCTGCCCCGGCCGACCGCTGAACGCCGGCCGCCAAACCGGTAGTCTTGATGAGCAACTGCCGTGCCAATTCGCGCACCGGCAGCGGGGGAAAATATGGGGTGTTTACGAAGTCCCTTGCCGGGCAAGGAGTTTCGCCGTGCTAGCCAGCGTTGTCCGGCGTGCGACAAGGAATTTGGGGACGGCGAAACACCGACCGCCGGCTGCCAAAATGGCAGGATGCAGGGGCACCGATCGCAAGCATTACGCCAGGGCGTGATCGGGCGGCAGCGGCGTCACGCCTTCGCCTTTTCCACTCGGGCCGTCACGGTCAGCCGCCCCCCTTGGTGAAGCCAGGCGAGCGGTTTCGCCAGCGGGGCCAAGGCCAACTGGCCGCCGACGGACGGATTGACGAGAAACTCGAGCAATCGCGGTCCCAGACGCCGTTGCGGAAATGCGGTTCGCAGCCACAATCCCAGGCTGCCGAGCAGGTTGAAGACGTTGTGCTGGTGGATCACGCGGACGTCCCGGTATCCGGTTTGGGCCAGAATGCGGCGCAAGCCGCGCGGCGTGAACTGGTGCAAGTGGATCGGCGGCTGGAGGCAATACCAGTAGCGCTCAAAGACGGCAGGCTCCCAACAGGCCCAGTTCGGTACGCTGAAGATGAACCAACCGTCGGGCTTGAGAATCCGCTGGATTTCATCAAGCGTTCCGAGCGGGTCGTGGAGATGCTCGAGGACCATCCACGCGAAAACCGCATCGAAGGAGTTGTTCGCGAACAGCCCCGGCTCGAACGCGCCGTGATGCACGCGAAAGCCGTGTTGCCGCGCCTCGGCGGCCGGCGCCGAGGCCGGCTCGACGCCTTCGGCTTGCCACCCAGCCTCGCGCAGCAACTCCAAGAAACGTCCCCCCGCGCAACCGAGTTCCAGGGCCCGCCGGCCGGGCGCGTCGAGCGGCGGCATCATCTCCCCGTGGCTCTCCCGGAGCCAGTGGTAGAGCCTCCGCAGCCCGGGAACCAGCCGGATCGGCCGAGAGAGATACCAGGCGGGCGAACTCGCTGCTCCGCCGTCCGGCGGAGTCGAAGCGGCTCCGCCGCGGCATCCTCGCGGCGTGTGCGGCGCATAATCCTGCGGATAGAAGCGGCCGATCGATTCGCGCGTCGGTCTCGGGCTGACGTAGACGTGCCGGCAGTCGCGGCACTCGACCAGCTGGAAACAGCCGCGCGTCTGGTGAAGCAGATCGCCCGCTCGCAGCCGCAATTTCCAGCGGCCCGATCCGCACAGCGGACAATCCGGCGTCTCCCACTCCACGGGAGGCAGTTGGTCCGACTCGTTCCCTTCGGTCATCGATCGACTCCCAGCCCTGCAACGCAAACACGCCTATCCGGACGGTCCGCTCTCCTTTCCGCAAGACGAATCGGCCCGTTTGCCGGCTGCCACGTTATCCGCGGCGGGGTCGACTGCCACAGCCTGCCCAGCCGGTTCGCCGGAGAGAACACCGCTTGCCTTCTCGCCCCTGAAGAAAGAAACGAGATAATCCGCCATCCGGTATGCAAATTCGTCGCCCTGGATGCGCATCACCAGGAAATAGACAACCGCCCCGCAGCCAGCGCCGGCAAGTGACGAAAACGGCATCTCGACCTGGACAACCGGCCACGCCGCCAGAACCGCCGCAAGCGAGGCCAGAACCGATCGGCGAAGTGTTCCCCCCACGCCGGCGAAGGTCCCCAGTCCAAGACGTCGAACGACCAGAACCATCGCCGCCGCCGCGCTGAGGGCGAAGTAAAACGACGTGGCCGCGACCACCGCCGAGACGCCGAACCTGGCCGTCAGCGTGATCTTCAGGGCCAGTCCGACCGTGAACGATCCGACGCCGAGCCACGTGGGAGTTCGCGTGTCGGAGAGCGAGTAGAAGACTTTCGCGGTGATTTCCCCCACGCCCGCTCCGACGATCATGCCCAGGTAGAGCACGAGCAGCCAGGCCACCGATGCCGTGTCGGCCGCGGTGAACTCGCCCCGCTCCAGCAGATCGCCAATCAGCGGCTTGCTGAAGAACAGCAGGGCAAATGCGATCGGGGCGAGAATCGCCGTCACGCAGCGCATCGCCGCCGCCACTTCGCCGCGAAACTCTTCGTGCCGACCGGCCGTCCAGTGGCTGGCGAAGTTCGGAAATGCCACGACAGACAGCCCGCCGACCGTGATCGTCAGCAGGGCGGTCGCGATTCGCCAGGCGTAGCCAAGGTGGGAAACGCTGCCAACCGGGAGCATCGACGTCAGGTAGCGGTCGACGAGCGGATCGAGGCGGAAATAGACTGCCCCGCAAACCAGGGGCAGCATCAAAAGCAGGCACTGCCTGACGTCCGCCCCGAGGCGGAAGCCCAGCCGCGCGTTGCGGACAAACAGCGGCAAGGTCAAGGCTGCCGTAACTGCTGAGCCGACCAGCACCGACCAGGCGACCGCCGGCATGCCCGACCGGCGGAACACGACCGCCCCGATGAGCGTCAGGGCGATTCCCAACGGCGAAGCCACCGCCGGCAGAAGGAATCTGCGATGGCAATGATAGACCGACTGAAGGAAGGCGATCAGCCCGTTCGTGACGACCAGCCAAGACTGGATCCGCAACAGGCCGGCGGCCAGATCGAACCGCTCGGCGGTGAACCCCGGGCAGAGCAGGGCCACGAGCGGCTCGGCGAAAAGGAACGAGCCGGCGGCGATCACCCCCGAGAACACCACCAGCAGCGTCGCCATGCTGCCGGCCAGCCGCCAGGCGCTCTGGGGGTCTTCCGCCAGCCGCCGGCTGAACAAGGGCACGAAGGCATAACCCAGCGAGCCGACCAGGACAGCGCTGGCGACGCTGGGAATGGCGATCGAAGCCACGTAGGCGTCCATCTCCCAGGAGGCTCCGAAGTGTTTCGCGAGGAACACCTGGAAGATGAACTGGAGTGCCAGTTGGCCGAGCGAGCAGAGGCTGACCCAGCCGGCGGAACGCAGGGATGTCGTCGGACTTGCCATCTCCACCGACTCCTATCCGTTCCTTGCCAAACGGCCGGCGGCTTCCTGGAGCAGTGACTCCAGCAGAGCCAGCGACTGCTCTAGAGCGAAGTGCTCCTCGACGTGGCGGCGGGCCGCTTCGACCCGCTCGCGCCAGCGGCCGTGGTTCAGCATCGCGTCCTCGATCGCGTCGGCCAGCGCGGCCGGATCGGCCGGCGGCACGAGGCGGCCGAAACGCCCGCCGTCGAGGATTTCCCGCGGGCCGGTGGGGCAGTCGGCGGCGAGCACCGGCGTCCGGCAGGCCATCGCCTCGAGCAAGGCATTCGGCATCCCCTCGAAAAGCGAGGGGATGCAGAAAAGGTCCGCCTGCCGGACCAGCGGCAGAGGGTTCGCCTGCCGGCCCAGGAAACACACATGCTGCTCCAGTCCGCGCTGGGCGACAAGCTCCTTGAGCAACCGCTCGTCTCGGCCGTCGCCCACCAGGTGCGCCACCAGCGCTGTCCGCGTTCGCCTCAACACGAGCTCTGCCACCGCCTCGATGAGAATCCGCTGGCCCTTCTCCGCTTGCAGCCTGCCAACCTGGATCACGTGGAACAGGCCGGGCGGAAAGGCCGGCGCAGGAGCCGCCGCCAGCCGATCGATCCGCCGTAGGTCGATCCCGTTGCGGACCACCACCACCTGCTGCTCGGGCAGGTTGTAGCAGCGGATCGCCTCCTGCCGCAGGTCGCTGGAGACGGCCACGACTCGCGCGGCGCGGCTGTAGGCCTGGCGGAGCAGCCGGCGTTTCGCGGCGACGAAACGGCCGATTGTCCGCAGGTCGCTCTGCGGATGGCTGACAATCACGGGAATTTCGGGCACTCCGGCGCGCCAGGCGGCGGGCGCGGCGATCAGGGTCGTGTGAATCGTGCGGTCGAGGATCAGGTCTACCCGCTCGGCTTGAGCGATGCCCGCCAAGTGGCGGACCTGCATCCGGCGAATTCTGCCGGGCCAATACCATCGCGGCGGCCGGCGGTCTTCCCAGAAAGAGAAGACCGGCACGTCCTCCGGAACTTCGTCGAGCAGTGGCCCTTCGCGATAGACGGTGTAGAGCAGCGGCTGAAATCGGTTGCGATCCAAGTGGGTCAAGACCTCGGCCATCTGCCGTTCACTTCCACCGACACCCATCGAACCGATCACACAAAGCACACGGGTGGGGTTCTGCATGCGTGGATTGTCTCGCGGCCAAGGTTCAAAATCCAAGGGTCAAGGTCCAAGTCCCCTCAGTCCGGTGTTCCCAGTCAAAGGGCGAGTCTCGCTCACTCTCGGCCACTTCCAGCGGAGCCTTGATCCTTGCCTGCCGCGGGCCTGTGTGGCAGCGAGCAAACCGGTTGCTTGACACGGGTTACGATCAGGACTAGACTTTTCGTCTGGACGGATCGGCTCGAAGAGCTCATCCCAAAACCGGGCAACTGGTCTGCCGCGGGCGGCGGCCGACCGGGTCGCTGCGGGTTTTGAGGTGGCCGCGTTGGGCCGTTTTCGTGGTTGCCTTTCTGTGTCGGCCCAAAAGGGACTTGCAAAGAATGCCAACGGTCGTTCGCCGACAAATTCGGCTGCTGATTCTGCTGGCCTCCATTTTAATCTCTGCGGGCGACAAAGTCTCTGTCGCCCTGACGCCGGAAAGCCCCGAGGTCAAACAGGCCATCGCCCGGGCAGTCAAGTTCCTGGAGACCAGCACGAGTCCCGACAATCGCATGGGGGCTCATGCAATTCGAGCCACATTGGTGTTGAAGAGCGGCGCCGGCGAGGACCACCCGATCGTTCGCAAGGCCGTTCAGGCGATTCGCCGGGACCTGGAGGGCCTGAATGGCGTTCCGAAGGACCATGTGATCTACAGCGTTTCGCTCAGCCTGATTTTTTTCTGCAACCTTGATTCGCAGCACTACGCCGCGGAGATCAATCGGCTGATCCAGTATCTGCTCTCGGTTCAGAAACCGCATGGCGGGTGGGGGTATGAGGACAAGCCAACCGGCGACACCTCGATGACCCAGCACGTGATTCTCGCGTTCTGGGAGGCCGCCGAGGCGGGCTTCAACATCCCCCAGTCGTCCGTCGAGCGAGCCGCGATGTGGTTTCTGAAGACCCAGGATCCCAGCGGCGCTTTCGGCTACCAGGGCAACGTGTCGGAAAGCTACCTGCCGGTCCCGCAAACGGAGATTCGCCACAGTTGCTGTGCCGCGGCGATGGGTAGCATTTACATGTGCGCCGAGTTGCTGGGCCTGGCGGACAAGCTCGGGGCCCGCGCGCGGGAGACCGATAGTCTGCCACCCGCCCTGGCGAGGCTCGATAGGCCGGGCGCCGGCCAGCCCGTGCGGTTCCAGTCGAAGCTTGATCCGGGGCTGTTCCGGACAGTGATGGGTCGCGGCAACCGGTGGCTTGAGGAGAATCACACGATCAGTCCGCCAATTTGGCCTTACTACTTCCTCTACTCGATCGAACGCTACTGGACGTTCCGCGAATTGATCGACGGCAATGCCAGCCAGGTTGCCCGCTGGTATGACGAAGCGGCCGCCCATCTGCTGAAGGTGCAAAAAGAAGATGGTAGCTGGTACGAGCCCCACAACTTGACCAACCCGGAGAACCACACGTGCTTCGCGGCCTTGTTTCTCCTCCGCTCCACGAAGAAGTCGGT
>JAAYCB010000160.1 GCA_012744395.1 Pirellulaceae bacterium | reverse complement strand
GCGAACGAATGTGTTACGCCAGAAAGGCCTCGATCACGCCTTCCACCCATCCAATCGCGAGCATGACACGACTCTCCCTCTTGATCGAGATCCACGTGCCGATGCTAAGCGGGTGATTCCGAAGCGGGTGACGCGACAGCAAGTTGCCTGACAGCAGGTCGGCCCTCGTACTCAAAGTGGCCAAGCGCCAGTTCTATCTGGGCATCCAAGATTTCCTGCTGTGGCACTACGGCATTGACGATGTTCTGAACCTGCATTCGGGAGTAATCTGCTTCCCGAGCACTCGGATGCGATGCCACGACCTTGATGTAAAGACGGAGAGCGACCGGCAAATCGCGTTCGGTGTAGTGTGCGGCATACGCCGCGGCATACTGCCGACCAGCCTCCGTAAGCTCGGTCCCGTTTCTCATGGTCGTTGCTCCTTTCAAGAAGGGCAATTGAAAATCGAAGGCGATAAGTCGTCCGCAGCCCAAGACCTTCTGGGGGCCACTGGAACACCGTTCATCGTGGTGAAAAAGGCTGCCCTCGGGTTGTTGGCAATGTCTCTCTACACCTTGCTGCGAAACGATCGTTCGCCGGACGATGGCGGCCGACAAGAACAAAAAAACCGACGTGGCGGAACACCCGAAGGCGTTCGACCACGTCGGCTTACTCGTCAACGAACCCCCCGGCAAAGCCGAGTTGCTCTTCATCTAGTCATCCGACAATTTCGGTGGAAAGCGGCGATCAATCACGCCGGAATCCTTCCACCACTATGATTGTACGCCGGTGAGCGGGAAATGCAATGGGACTTCCTTTCTGTTTCCACATTGGATATCATGATGCGTAATAGCCGCCTAGAGGCTGTGCGGAAGGGAAAGAATTGACGCGGAATGACGTCAAGCCATCGGCATCTCGCCGGTTTGGAGGGTCTTGCTAGAGGATGTCGCCGTGAGAACACTGGGAGAACTCGAAGCAGCGATTTCTGAAGGCGTCTGTCGCTTTGAGCAGGACTACATGGGCCGGGGTCCGAAGAACATCCACACCCACCTGCTGGGTGATCTCCTCGTGGTCCGCCTTCGAGGCGTTTTGACCGCCGCCGAGCAGCAACTGGTCACGTCGCTTCCGGCCGAGAAGGGGAGAGACCTGCTCAAGCAAGTACGCACCCATCTGATCGAAACGGCCCGCCCGGTCCTGGAAGCGATCGTCCAGGAAATCACCGGGGTCAAGGTGCTGAGCCTGCACCATGACATCAGCACCGTCACCGGTGAAGAGGTCGTTGTCCTGGCCCTCGCCGAGTCGCCCAGTTTCCGCGACGCCAAGAAGAAATAGGCATTCGCGGGCAAGCAGGCTTGTCCCAATGCGTGTTCAAGCCGCCGTACTTGCCTCGTGCGGTGGTCAATCAGGCGAGCGACCCGCCCCGATCAGGTAGCGGTCGCACTCCCGGGCGGCGTCGCGGCCCTCGCGGATCGCCCAGACCACCAGGCTCTGTCCGCGGCGGCAGTCGCCGGCCGCGAAGACGCCATCGATATTCGTGGCGAACTTGCCGAAGGCGGCTTGGAAGTTGCTCCGCGAATCGGTCTTGAGCCCAAGCTGCTCGGCGAGCGTCGCTTCGGGGCCGAGGAAACCCATCGCCAGAAGGACAAGGTCGGCCTGCCAGTCTCGTGCGGACCCGTCAATTTCCTTGAACTCCGGCCGGCCGCCGGAATAGTCGACGGCAACGTCGACGGTGCGAATGCCGACCACGTTCCCCCGCTGATCGCCGAGGAACTCCTTGCTCATCACCTGGTAGACCCGCGGGTCCTCGCCGAACCGGGCCGCCGCCTCTTCGTGCCCGTAGTCGACGCGGAAGACCCGTGGCCACTCGGGCCAGGGATTCTCTGCCGCGCGGCGGGCGGGCGGCTGCGGAAACAGTTCGAAGTTCACCACGCTCGAACATCCGTGACGGATCGAGATGCCGATGCAGTCCGTCCCCGTGTCGCCGCCGCCGATCACGATCACCCGCTTGCCCCGAGCCGAGAGATACCGGCCGTCGCCGAGCCCCGAATCGAGCAGGCTCCTGGTGTTGTTCGCCAGGAACTCCATGGCGAAGTGGATGCCGCGCAGATTCCGCCCCGGAATCGGCAGGTCACGCGGTACGGTCGCCCCGCAGGCCAGGACGATCGCGTCGGCCCCGGCGCGCAGCGCTTGAAGATCGACATTCTTGCCGACCTCGGCCCCGGTGACCAGTTCGACGCCCTCGGCGCGCAGCAGGTCCACCCGCCGGTTGACGATCCGCTTATCGAGCTTCATGTTGGGGATGCCGTACATCAACAGGCCGCCGATTCGGTCGTCGCGCTCGTAGACGGTGACCTTGTGGCCGGCCTTGTTCAGCTGCGCGGCGGCTGCCAGCCCGGCCGGCCCCGAGCCGATCACGGCGACCGACTTGCCGGTCCGATGCTTCGGCGGCTGAGGCACGATCCAGCCTTCCTCAAAGCCTCGATCGACGATCGCGCACTCGATGTTCTTGATCGTCACCGGCGGATCGATGACGCCCAGGCAGCAGGCCCCCTCGCAGGGCGCTGGGCAGACGCGGCCGGTGAACTCGGGGAAATTGTTCGTCTTGTGCAGCCGCTCGAGCGCCTCGCGCCAGCGCCCCCGGTAGACCAGGTCGTTCCATTCGGGAATCAGGTTGTCGATCGGGCATCCGCTGGACGACATGCAGAACGGAATCCCGCAGTCCATGCACCGCGCGCCCTGGGTGCGGAGATGAACCTCCTCCGGCTTCGAATGGAACTCATCGAAGTCGAACGTTCTCAGGAGCGGATCGCGTTGGGCGATCGTCGCCCGGCAGAATTCTTTGAATCCGGTTGGCTTGCCCATGGCAGTTCCTTCGCTGGCATTCTGGCCCGTGGGGTGGTTTAACGCGGCCCACTTCCATGGCGTGCCGAATCGCCCTCACGCGCACAATCAGGGAAAAGTCCTCTACGACCGCGGCGGGAGCGGCGGCCCACCGGGAGGCTGGCATTTTGGGTCAGTCGGTTCGGCCAGTCCGATGGGTCTCCCGGCCCGTCGCGATATCTTGTGGTTGGCAATCGGTGGGGCGGCGCTGCCGTGTTGGTTGTGTTAGGTTCTTTGGTTCCCGCAAGGCCCCGGCAGCCCTGCCAACCGCCATGGGTTGGCTCGCTTGCACCACCCTACGATGCTCTCGACCACCCTACGGCCTGCGCGCTCAATACACCGCCTCCTCTTTTACTGCTGCGAGGATCCGCTTGTATTCGATCGGCATGACCTTGACGAACTGGTGGATGGCGGCGTCCCAATCGTCGAGAATTCCGCGGGCGACGAGCGAGCCGGTGTAACGCTGGTGGAGTTGGATCAGCGCTTTCAGTTCGGCGATTTCTTCGCGTGTTACGAGCCGTTCGAGTTCGACCATCGCGAGGTTGCAGTTGCCCATCAGGGCAGCCCCGGGATCCCAGACGTAGGCGATTCCGCCGCTCATTCCGGCGGCGAAATTCCTCCCCGTCGGGCCGAGAATCACGGCCCGGCCGCCGGTCATATATTCGCACCCATGGTCGCCGACCCCTTCGACGACCGTCTCGGCGCCGCTGTTGCGGACGCCGAACCGCTCGGCGGCCCGGCCGCGGAAGAAGGCCCGGCCGCCGGTCGCCCCGTAGAGGACGACATTGCCGACGAGGATGTTCTTGGACGCGTCGAAGCGGCTCTGCCGGGGCGGATAGACGATGATCTTGCCGCCCGACAGCCCCTTGCCCACGTAGTCGTTGGCATCGCCTTCCAGTTCCAGCGTGACCCCCTTGGCGAGGAACGCGCCGAGACTCTGGCCGGCGGAGCCCTCCAGCCGGATGCGGATCGTATCGTCGGGCAGCATCGGCTCGCCCCAACGTTTGACAATCTCGTGGCTGAGCATCGCCCCGACGGCGAGGTCGGTATTGCGGATTTCTGACTGAAGGCGCACCGGCTTGCCATCCCGGATCGCCGGCCGCGCCTGGCGGATCAGTTCGTTGTCGAGGGCCAGGCGCAGCCGGTGATCCTGCTTGCGCGTGCAGACGACTTCGGACCGGATGTTTTTCTTTCGCGCCGGGGCGAGGATCGCGGCCAGGTCGAGTCCGTCGGACTTCCAGTGGCGGATCGAGTCGTCGATTTCGAGCAGATCGACGCGTCCGACCATCGCGCCGATCGTGCGGAATCCGAGCCGTGCCATGATCTGGCGCGCGTCTTCGGCAACCATGAAGAAATAGTTGATCACGTGCTCGGGCTTGCCGGCGAACTTCTTCCGCAGTTCGGGGTCCTGGGTAGCCACGCCGACCGGGCAGGTGTTCAGATGGCACTTGCGCATCATGATGCACCCCAGCGCGATCAGCGGGGCGGTGGCGAAGCCGAACTCCTCGGCGCCGAGCAGGGCGGCGATGACCACGTCGCGGCCGGTCCGCAGCCCGCCGTCGGTCTGGAGCACGACGCGGCTGCGCAGATCGTTGAGCACGAGGGTCTGGTGGGTTTCGGCCAGCCCGAGCTCCCAAGGCAGTCCGGCGTGCTTGATGCTTGTCCAGGGGGAGGCGCCGGTGCCGCCGTCGTGGCCGGAGATGAGAATCTGGTCGGCGAGGGCCTTGGCCACGCCGACCGCGACCGTTCCGACGCCCGTCTCGGCGACGAGCTTGACGCTCACCCGGGCCTGGGGATTAGCGCACTTCAGGTCGTGGATCAGTTGCTTGAGGTCTTCGATCGAGTAGATGTCGTGGTGCGGCGGGGGGCTGATCAGGCCGACGCCGGGCGTCGCATGGCGGATTCGGGCGATGTTCTGGTCGACCTTGTGTCCGGGCAGTTCGCCCCCTTCACCCGGCTTGGCGCCCTGGGCCATCTTGATCTGCAGCTCGTCGGCGTTGGCCAAATAGTAGATCGTCACGCCGAAGCGCCCCGAGGCCACCTGCTTGATCGCCGATCGCTGGGGGTTGATGCTGCCGTCGGCGAGGGGGTGAATCCGCGCCGGGTCCTCGCCCCCTTCCCCCGTATTGCTCTTGCCCCCGAGCGCATTCATCGCCTCGGCGAGCGAGGTATGCGCCTCCGGGGAGATCGAGCCGAAGCTCATCGCGCCGGTACAGAAACGCTTGACGATTTCCTTGGCCGGTTCGACCTCCTCCAGGGGGATCGGGCCGCCCGGGGCGGCCTCCTTCAGCCGCATCAGTCCGCGGAGCGTGCAGCGGGCCCGGGCGTCGCGGTTGACAAGCTCGGCGAACCGCTGGTAGGCCTCGCGGCGGTTCGTTCGCACGGCCGTCTGGATACTGGCGAGCGTCTCCGGGTTCCAGATGTGCCGCTCGCCGTCGGGCCGCCAGTGGAACTCGCCCGGGCTGGTCAGCGCCGACTCGTGCTCCGCCTCGCGCGGGTAGCCGGCCGTATGGCGACGGAGGGCTTCCTCGGCCAGGATCTTGAATCCGACGCCTTGGATTCGGCTCGGCGTGCCGGCGAAGCACCGCTGGACGACCTCCTCGTGGATGCCGACCGCCTCGAAAATCTGCGCCCCCTTGTAGCTTTGCAGGGTCGAAATCCCCATCTTGCCCATGATCTTGAGGATCCCCTTGGCGGCGGCCTTGCGGTAGGCCTCGACGGCCTGCTTGTCGTCCGGGCAGTCTTCGTCCGCCAGCCGCCCGTCGCGCCGCGCCTGCCAGAGGGCCTCGAAGGCCAGGTAGGGATTGACGGCGTCGGCGCCGTAACCCACCAGCAGGCAATGGTGGTGGACCTCGCGGGCTTCGCCGGACTCGACCAGCAGGCCGATCCGCGTCCGCTTGGCCTGCCGCACGAGGTGCTGGTGGACCGCGCCGCAGGCCAGCAGGGCCGGCAACGGCGCCCGGCACGCGTCCATGCTGCGGTCGGAAAGAACGATCAGCGCGGAGCCTTCGTCGACGGCCGCTTCCGCCGCGTGGCAGACGCGGTCCAGCCCGCCGGTCAGCCCGCCGGCGCCCTCGGCCGCCGCAAAGGTGATGTCGATCACGCGGGTCTTCCACCCCGGGCGGTCGATCCCCTTGATCGCCGCCAACTCCTCGTTGGTGAGGATCGGATGCGGGATGCGGAGCCGGTTGGCATGCTCGGCGGTCGTCTCCAGCAGGTTTCGCTCGGGACCGATGTAGCACTCCAGCGACATGATGATCTCTTCGCGGATCGAATCGATCGGCGGGTTTGTCACCTGGGCGAAGAGCTGTTTGAAATAGTCATAGACGAGCCGCGGCTGATCCGAGAGACAAGCCAGCGCGGCGTCGTTGCCCATCGAGCCGACCGGGTCGCGCTTCTGCTGGACCATCGGCAGGAGCATGAACTGCATCGTCTCGTTCGTGTAGCCGTGGGCCCGCATCCGTTCGGCGAGCGTCTCCGGCGAGAAGCCCTCGGCGGTCCCCCGCCCGTCGAGGTCGCTCAATTCGATCCGCTGCTCGTTGAGCCACTTGCCGTAAGGCCGCTTCCGCGCCCACTGCGACTTGAGCTCTTCGTCGGGGATCATCCGGCCCTGTTCAAAGTCGATGAGAAAGATCTTGCCGGCCTGGAGCCGCCCTTTCTCCGCGACCTGCTGCGGGCTGATCGGCAGGACTCCGACCTCGCTGGCCATGATCACCCGGTCGTCGGCGGTCAGGTAGTAGCGGCTGGGGCGGAGGCCGTTGCGGTCGAGCACGGCGCCGATGTAGCGGCCGTCGGTGAAAACGATCGAGGCCGGCCCGTCCCAAGGCTCCATCAGGCAGGAGTGGAACTCGTAGAATGCCCGCATCGGTTCCGACATGCTTTCATGGTTCTGCCAGGCCTCGGGAATCATCATCAAGACGGCTTCCTGGAGGGTCCGGCCGTTCATCAACAGGAACTCCAGGGCGTTGTCGAACGAGCCCGAGTCGGAACAGTCGGGTTCGAGGATCGGGAAGGTCTTTTCAAGCTCGTCGCCGAACCGCGCGCTGCGGACGACGCCCTGGCGCGCATGCATCCAGTTCCGGTTGCCGCGGAGCGTGTTGATCTCGCCGTTGTGGCTCATGAACCGGCAGGGCTGCGCCCGGTCCCAGCTCGGAAACGTGTTCGTGCTGTACCGCGAGTGGACCATCGCCAGGTGGCTGGTGTAATCCGCATCGCAGAGGTCGGCGTAGTACCGGCACAATTGGCCCGCGGTGAGCATCCCCTTGTAGACGATCAACCTGGTGGAGAGCGAGCAGACGTAGAACATCTGCGCCTCGGCCATCGACGTGTCGCCCCGCAGGATCCGGCTCGCCCGCTTGCGGATGATGTACAACTTGCGCTCGAACGCCGCGGCGGGGAACCCCTCGCCGGCGGCGATCAGGAGCTGCTCGATCGCCGGTTCGCCGGCCCGCGCGGTCTCGCCCAGGTCGGCCCGGTCGGCGTCGGTGGGGACGGGCCGCCAGCCGATCAGCCGCTGCCGCTCTTCGGCGACGATCCGCTCGACACACTGCTTGCATCGGGTGCGTTCGGCCTGATGGCGGGGGAGAAAAACCAGGCCGGCGGCATATTCGCCCGGGGGGGGCAACGCGGCGCCCAGGTCGGCCCGCGACACCTTGGCGAGGAACTCGTGGGGCAGCGCGGTGAGCATGCCGGCGCCGTCGCCCGTGTTCGGTTCGCAACCGTAGCCGCCCCGATGCTCCATGTTTTTCAACACGGTGTCGGCGTCGCGGATGATCTGGTGGCTTCGCTGCCCCTTGACATGGGCGACGAAACCGACGCCGCAGCTGTCCTTCTCGAAGGCCGGATCGTAGAGGCCATCTGGTTCGGGACGCTGCCATGGTCGGGTCTTCATCGGGTTCACCTGCTCCTTCCGTTGCGCGCCGCGCGCCACCTGCTTCCCCACACCGCACCGACCGCGGAACCATGCCAATACCGGACCTGTCCAGCGGTCCGTGACCGCCAAAGCCGCTTCTCTCCGGGGATGATCGGCGGGGCCCGCCGCTGGGCGAAATCGACCACAAACGGCTCGCTTCTGTAAATTAATATTCCGAATGCAAGAATTTGTCAAGATTACCGAGGCTAATTTCGGTTTTCTTCTCGTTTGGCATCGGAGGGGGAGGGCGCGGTGGAACCGGGAATCCGGCAGCCGCTCTGGGGGATGCGCACGCAACGACGCGAGAAAGGATCTGGGAGGGGGGAAGCCGTCTGAAGAGAGAGGGGGTATGCGGCAGGCCCCCCTACGCGGCGACGGCAAACTGGAGAAATGCGGCGGTCGATTCCTGCCACGCCCGGCAAGCGGCCGCCGGATCGCGGCGACTCTTTCAAAACACCGCGGCTGGGAGGATACTGTGGGGGCACTCATCTCCGGTCGGCCACGATCGGCTGCCGTTGGATTCAGTCCGGAAACCCGCCATGAAGACGTGTGCAGCCGCCGCAGTCGCAAGGCGGGGTCCATCCGGACTTGATGGACGACCGTTTCCTTCCGAGATGACTTGCAGTTGCATCGAGAGAAACGCTTCTTGGTGGAGGATGGTGTGATGGCAGTGTCGGAAAGTCCGGTGATCGCCGAAGCACGCCAGCGTGCCCAGGGAGCAGGTCGCTTGGCGCTGGGGCTCTGCGTCGGGGCCGCCTCGATCAAGGCGGTTGAACTGGCGGGCCGCCAGGGGGGCCTCGATGTCGGGCGGGTGGAGGTCTTCAGCCACGGGTGCAATATCCGCGAGTCCCTCGCCGAGGTGCTCGACCGATTCCCCCTCGATGCCTGCGACTACGTCTGCATGACCGGCAGGAAGTTCAAGGGGTTGACGAACCTGCCGACGATCACCGAACCGGAGGCGGCGGAAGTCGCCCTGCGGTTCGTCTCCTCCCCGAGCGACCAGCCGTGCGACGCGCTGTTGAGCCTCGGCGCGGAGAACTTCATCTGCTACGAACTGGATCAAGACGGGTCGATTGCCGATGTTCGCACGGGCGGCAAGTGCGCCTCGGGCACCGGCGATTTCTTCTTGCAGCAGATCCGTCGGATGAATATGCCCCTGGAGGAAGCCGTCCGCGTGGCCGACGTCGATGAGCCCTATCATGTCTCCGGCCGCTGCAGCGTCTTCTGCAAGAGCGATTGCACCCATGCGCTGAACAAGGGAATCTCGCGCCAGTCGGTCTGCGCCGGGCTGGGCAACATGGTGGCCGAAAAGGCCGTCGAGATTCTCGGCGCGAATCCCGCGCGGCGGGTGATCGCCGTCGGCGGCGTGACGCGGAATGGTTACGTGATCGACCGGCTCCGGCAAGCCGTTGGCGAACTACGGATTCCCGCGATGGCCGACGTCTTCGAGGCCCTCGGCGCGGCCGTTTACGCCCTTCGCGAGAAGACCCAGCCGCCGCGGCGGTTGAGGTTGGCGGCGCCGTCGGCGCGGCTCTCCTCGCTGCGCCCCTTGCCCGCGGGGCAGCCGCTGGTCACGTTCCGGGAGCACGAGCCAGCCGCGCCCGGTGAGGGGGACCGCGTAGCGCTGGGCCTGGATGTCGGCTCGACGACGACCAAGGCCGTCCTGCTGCGGCTGGACGACTGCCGGACGGTGGCTTCCGTCTATCTCCGCACGCTGGGCGATCCGGTCGGCGCGGCGCGGCGCTGCTACCGCGAGATCGAGCGGCGGCTTGGCGGACTGGAGGTGGAGATCGCCGGTCTGGGGGTGACCGGCTCCGGCCGCCACATCGCGGCACTGCACGCGGAGACCGCGGCGGTGATCAACGAAATCATCGCCCACGCCACCGCGGCCGCGTTCTTCGACACCGAGGTCGACACGATCCTCGAGAT
>JAAYCB010000011.1 GCA_012744395.1 Pirellulaceae bacterium | reverse complement strand
TACGACCACCTGGGGAGCGATCCGGATCTCACGCCGCGGCAGATCGAGGTTGTCGCCTTCAACGGCATTCAGAGCAGCCTGCCCGCCACCGCGACGGTCAATATCGTCGCCACCGTCCCGCCGGAGGCGCCGATCGACGACATCGGGGTGGTCGATTTTCTCCGCATCGAGGGGATCCAGATCTCCGCGTCGCCCCGGTACCAACTGACGGCCGCGCGCGACGGCCTGTTGAGCATCGACGTCGTGGCGGAGGCTGGAGACGATTTCGAGTTGACGGTCTGCGACGATTTGGACTCCCCCGGCGTTCTTCTTTCGGCCCCATCGAGCGATCGCCATGCGCGGATCGACCTGGCGGGCGTGGCGGCGGGGGAGACGTACTACGTCGAGCTTTCCGGGCCCGGCGGCGGCGCCCGGATGATCTTGGGCAACGTGGTCCGCCAGGACGGCCTGAGCGTGACCGTTGAGGGGACCAGCGGCGACGACGAATTCGAATTCCTCGCCGGCAGCGCGCTCTGGTTCTCCTTCAACGGGCTGGAGTACGAGTACGCGCGCGGCGAAGTCGCCCGCGTGAGCTTCCAAGGCGGCGGGGGCGACGACCGAGCCGCGTTGACCGGTTCGGAGGGTGGCGACCTGGCCAGCCTCTGGCCCGGCGAGGCAACGCTTTCCGGGTGGGGTTACGAAGTGGCCGTGGCCGATTGCGGGGTGATCCACGTTGAGGGCGGCGGGGGCGAGGACGACACCGTTTCCCTGTTCGATTCGGAGGGCGATGATCTGCTGCTGGGCGGACCGGCCGGGGTGAGCTTTTCAGGACCAGGTTTCGCCAACAGCGCGGCCGGATTCCCGACAATGCTCACGTATTCCACGCGCGGCGGCGTTGATCTGGCCGAGATCGTCGGCGGCTCGGGCGACGAAGAGTTCGTCGGCAAGCCAGAGATCGGCAAGCTGATCTCCGCCGATTCCTACTTGCGCGTCAAGTTGTTCGAAAAGGTCGTTGTCGAAGGCGGCGGCGGCGTCGACTCGGCCCGCCTCTACGGCAATTCCGGCAGCGAGACGTTCACGGCCGGACCGCGAAGCGGCGAGCTTGTCGGCGATGGCTTCCACATGATTGTCAGGGACTATCCGTATATTCACGCCTACTCGCGGGGCGGCGCCGGCGATCGGGCGACGCTGACCGGCTCGGGCGGCAACGACACGCTCGTGGCCACGCCGCTCTACGCCAAGCTGTTCGGCGAGGACTACCTGGTGCGGGCGAAGTTCTTCCCGCACGTGGAGATCGTCGCCCCGCAGGGCGGCCTGGGCCTCGCCCGGCTGTACGATTCCGAGGGCGACGACGAGGTGGTGCTCAGCCCCGCGGAGAGCCAGCTTGCCGGACCGGGATTCGACTATCGGCTCCGCGGCTTCGGCCAGGTGACCGCTTATGCCGATTCCGGCGGCGCAGACACGGCCAAGATCTACGACACGCCGGGCGATGACCTGTTCACCGCCAGGCCCGGTGACGCCGCGCTCTCGGGTGAGGGGTTCCTCGCCCGGGCCATCGGGTTCCCGCAAGTCCACGCCTACTCCGTGGCCGGCGGTAGCGACACGGCGGCGCTGTATGACTCGGCGGGCGACGACCAGGTGCTCTCCAGGCCGGATTTCACCTGGATGGCCGCCGGCGGCTTCTTCGCCCGGGCCAAGTTGTTCGACACCGTGCATGCCTACTCCACCGCGGGCGGACACGACACGGCGCGGTTTTACTCCGACGGCACGGGCGCCCATTTTGAAGGGAGGGCCGGCGCCAGCACGATCACGGAAAACGGCCGGCAGCGCCAAGTCGCCGCCTTCGCGGAGGTCTATGCCGAGGCCGGACAGCAGGGAGCCACCGCGCTGCTCCTCGGATCAGAGACGCCGGGCGACGTGTTCGAGTCGGGCGACGATTGGGCCCGGGTGAGCAATTCCCTGCTCGACTTCCTGATCGAGGTTCGCCGCTTCACCGTCGATCTCGGCCAGCCGGGCGAGCCGGTGCCATCCGCCGAGTCGCTCGACGCGTAGGTTTCTCGCGGTTTTGGCGTTGGCTGCCACGCCCCCGCCCATCCTCCCGGCTGCCAAGCTCCAGCTTGGGAACCGCCGGACGACGTCGCGTCCTTCGACGCGCATCCCTCGGATTCTCTTGCGGCAGGCATCCCAATCTCTCTTGCCCCCCCAAGCGGTTCCGCCAATAATCGGAACCGCATCAGCAAGGAGGTTCGATGGATTCGCAGCCTGGATTTCCCCGCGGTTGGGAAGAAGATCAGGGCGACCGGCTCTTCTCAGCCGGCGAAGCCCCCCGAGCGGCGCCGGTCCGGCTGCCGGTGATCGTGGGATTATTGGCCCTGGCCCTGATTCCAAGAGCCTGGGCGGCGACCCTGCACGACATCCTCTGCCCCGACGCGGTCACCTACCTCTCGTTGACCGAGAAGCTTGCGGCGGGTGACGCCCCGACGACGTTTCACCGCGAGGGGATCAACATCTATCCGCTGATCCTGCTGGCTCTGAAGCACGCGCCGCTCGACTGGCTTGCGGCGGCCAAATGGTGGAGCGTGGCCATGGCCACGCTGGCGGTGCTGCCGATCTACGGCTGGTTGCGCCGCCAGTTCAATCCGCCCCTGGCGATCCTCGGCAGCGCGCTCTACGCGCTGCATCCGGCGATGGTCCACGACAGCCCCTTGATCGTCCGCGACCCGACGTTCTGGCTCCTGTTCGCCTTCGGGCTGTATTCGTCGTGGCGGGCGGTCGCCGAGATTCGCCGGCGGTGGTTTCTCGCGTTCGCGCTGGTGTTCACACTGGCGATCCATTTGCGCAGCGAGGGTTGGTTTCTGCTGCCGGTTTTTGTGCCCTGGGCCGTGGCGCGGTTGCGGCGGGCGGGCGGGCAGAGGCGGATTCTGCTGGCCGGCACGCTGTTTGCCGTCGCCCTGGGCCCGACCCTCGGTTGGCTGGCCAACGAGGCGGTGTTTGCCGATCCCCAGGAGCTGCCCGACGGCGACAAGCGGCACGTTGAGCGGTTGCAGCAGCTGCTCGATGGGCCAGAGGCGAGTTCCGCAGGCAGTCTTCTGGCCGGGACGCGGCGGCTCGTGGTCCGCTATGTCAAGGCGGTGGGCTATCTGCACGGCCTGTTGGCGGTTGCCGGACTGCTTTACTGGAAGTCGCGAGCGCTCGGTGCGTCGAAAGGGCCGCTGATCCTGTTTTGCCTGCTCTCGGCCGGGGCAATCTGGGGGCTCTGCTGCCTCATTGAAATGGACCGCCGCTACGTCTACCCCACCGTAATCGCCGGCCTCCCGGTAATGGGGGCCGGTTTGTGCCTGGCCGCGAGCCGCTGCTCCACAGCCGCCAATCGGCGCCGAGGCGTTGATCGCCGCGATTTCGCGTTTTGGCTGTTGTGCCTGCTGGCCTGCAGCGGGCTCTTCCTCTCGGCGCAGATCGTCATCAGCCCGCGGCCCCTGCTCTACGATCAAGCGGCGATTGGCCGCTGGATTTGCCAGCGGCTCGGTCCCGGCTGCTCGATCGCGGCAAGCATTCCCGAAACCCGTCTTGTGGGGTATTACAGTGGCGGCCAAACGTTGTTCTTCACAGGGCCGAAACTGCTTCTGGGAGCAGAAGGCGAATCGAACCGCTCCGCCAGGCCGGCCCCCGACGTCGTCCTGCTCTGGATCGACTGGCGCAATCCCGAGGGGCGGAAGCGATTCGAACGAGCGATTCAGGTCGCCGCCGATTCGGGCTACCACGAGGTGGCCGCCGAGAGTCTGCCCGAGGAGTGCCGGGAGATGATTGTCCTGATTCGCAAGCGCGCTTGCCCCGCCCCGGACCGTTAGCCGTCTTGCCCCTGGCTCCTGATCTCCCCTCCCTCTTTCCTGGCTCCCGATCTCCACCCCCTTTCCTGGTTCTCAAGCTCCAGCTTGGGAACCTTTGCCCCGTCCCTGTCCCTTTGCCGCCGGCAAGAAATGGCAAAACCCCTCGGGCGCGCCAGGGCACGCTCGAGGGGCCCGATCTCAATCGCAATCAGCGACCGCGGATGCCTGGTCAACCGCGAGCGCGGAGCACGATGAAACGTGCGCCGCTGCCGTCGCGGACGAGCAGCAGGATCCCCGTTTCCAGTTGCTGGTCCTTGAGGGCCTCGCGGAGCTCGTTGACCGAATTGACCGCCTTGCGGTTGACTTCGGCGATCACCAGGCCGGGCCGCAGTCCGGCCAGGTCGGCGATGCTCCCCGGCTTGACGCTGGTGATCACCACGCCCTGGCCGGATTCAACGCCGAGTTGTTCAGCCACCTCGGCCGTCAAGTCCTCGGCGGCGATCCCGAGCTTGTCGAACTGTGACTGCCGGGGGGCGGCGGAACCGGAACCGGAGCTGGAGTTGCGGGAGAGTCCGTATTCCTGCGGCATCTCCAGGCACGTCACGTCGATCGAGAGTCGTTTTCCGTCGCGGATGATCGAGAGCTTCTGCTTCTGGCCGACCTCGGCCTTTTCGACGAGTCCTTGAAGCTGGGCGGGGGATGTCACCGCCGTGCCGTCGAAGGAGACGATCACATCGCCGGCTTGCAGTCCGGCCTTCGCGGCCGGGGCGTCGTCTTGGACATTGGCGACGAGGACTCCTTTGTTGGTTTCGACGCCGAATTGTTCGGCGAGTTGGTGGGTCACCGGCTGGATCGCCACGCCGAGATAGGCGCGGCGGACCACGCCATGCTCGAGCAACTCACGGCTGACCCAGTTGGCCAGGTTCACGGGGACGGCGAAGCCGACCCCCTGGTAGCCGCCGCTGCGGGAAGAGATTGCCGTGTTGATGCCGATCACCTCGCCGTCGAGGTTGACCAGCGGACCGCCGCTGTTGCCCGGATTGATGGCGGCGTCGGTCTGGATGAAGTTTTCTCGATCGGTAATCCCGATGCCGCGCCCCTTGGCGCTGACGATTCCCGCGGTGACCGTGCCTTCCAGGCCGAACGGTTGCCCGAGGGCCAGAACCCAGTCGCCAACGGCCACTTCGTCGCTATCGCCGAGCCGAGCGGCCTTCAGGTCCTTGACGCCTTGGATGCGAATCACCGCGATGTCGGTCTTCGGGTCGGACTTGACGTCCGTGGCGGTGAACTCGCGGCCATCGAGCAGGCGAACGGCAATCTCACCGCCGCCTTCGACAACGTGCCGGTTCGTGAGGATCACGCCCGACGGATCGATGATCACCCCGGAGCCGATGCCCGGGGCACGTCGTTGCGTGCCTGGATTCGAGGGCATTTCTTCGAAGAATCGCCGCAATTCCGGATGGTTGGGCATCAGGTCGCCGAACGGGCTCGACCACATCTCGCCACCGAACGGTCGCAACTCCGCCCGCGGCGAGCTTTCCGCTGCTTTCGGGATGTTCTTGAGCATCACGACGGCGGGCAAGACCTCGTCGGCCGCCCCGCGAAACGCGGTCGAAAGCTGTTTGGCATACCCGTGCGCTACCGTCGGTTGATTCTCCCCGCGCGGGTTGTCTTGCGCGATAGCCCAGGCGCTGAGCACCACCGCGGCGACGGTCAACGCCGCTCCATAGAACCAGAAGTGACTCCTCTTGCGCATTGTTCGCACCTCGTGAAAATTCTGTTGTAAGTGGATCGGCGGAATGCCGACCTGACCAAGTTGCCGAATGGGCCGATCGGCGCGCTTCGGCGGCGGTCGAAGCAACGCCTGCATCTGCCGGACACGCGCGCAGTGGCCGCATCCTGGTGGCCCGATGTCCCGCGCCCGGTCAATCGCGCCGCCGTGAACCGCGCGTCGGATCAACCGGGTTACTAGGAGCATGTTGCCGCCACGGGGGCTCGTGTTGCGGCGGTTTTCCGCTCATTTCCACAACCCGCGGTCCAGCAGCCGGTAATTCACCGCCTCGGTCAGATGCTCCAGTTCGATCTGGTCGCTCTCGGTGATGTCGGCGATCGTGCGGGCGACGCGGAGGACCTTGTCGTGGGCACGCGCGGAGAGGCCCAACTCCGTGACCGACGCGCGGAGCAGGTCGCTGCACTCAGCGCTGAGCCGGCAGAACTGGCGGGTCTGGCGGTGGGTCATGTCGGCGTTGTAGCGGGTGCGGCTGCTGTCGTAGCGGTCGGCCTGCCGGCGGCGGGCCGTGGCGACCTGCTGGCGGATCTCCGCGCTCGACGTGCCGGGCGTCTCGCTCTGCAATTCCCGGTAGGGGACGGCCGGGACCTCGATGTGGATGTCGATCCGGTCCAAGAGCGGCCCGCTCATCTTGCCCATGTATTTCTCAACCTGGGGGATCGTGCAGTGGCAGTCGCGCCGAGGATCGTTGCGGTAGCCGCAAGGGCACGGATTCAGGGCGGCGATGAGCATGAAATTCGCCGGAAAAGTCGTCGAGGAGAGTGCCCGGGAAATCGTCACCGTGCCATCTTCAAGCGGCTGGCGGAGGACTTCGAGCGTCTGGCGGTTGAACTCGGGCAGCTCGTCGAGGAACAGGACTCCGTTGTGGGCCAGGGAGATTTCGCCGGGCGAGGGCGTCGAGCCGCCGCCGACCAGGCCGGCGTTGCTGATCGTATGGTGGGGCGCGCGGAACGGGCGGACGGCAAGCAGCGGTTGGCCCGGCTTCAGCCGGCCGACGGCGCTGTAGATTCGCGTGGTCTCGATCGACTCCTCGGGTGTCAGGTCGGGCAGGATCGTGCCCATCCGCTTGGCGAGCATCGTCTTGCCGGAGCCGGGCGGGCCCACCATGAGGATGTTATGCCCCCCGCTGGCGGCAACGGTCAGCGCGCGCTTGGCCATCTCCTGCCCGCGGACATCGCTGAAGTCTTCCTGGTGGTGGGCCAGGGCGTGGAACAGGCTGTCGATGTTCGACGGGGTGGGCTCGATGTCGATCTCGCCCGAGAGAAAACCCACCGCCTGGGCGAGGCTGGAGATGGGAATCACCTCGACGTCCTGGACGACGGCCGCTTCCGCCGCGCTCTGCGTGGGGACAAGCAGGCCGCGGAGCCCCGCCTCCTGGGCCGCGGCCATGGCCATCGAGAGGGCCCCCTTGGTCGGCCGGGTGCTCCCCTCCAACGCCAGTTCGCCGACCACCGCATAGTCGGCGAGCCGATCGGACTGGACCTGCCCGCTGCCGAGGAGGATCCCCAGCGTGATCGGCAAATCGAAGGAGGCGGCCTGTTTCGGCAGTTCCGCCGGGGCAAGGTTGATGACAATCCGGTTCTCCGGCAGGATGAAGCCCGAGTTGACGATTGCCCGATCCACCCGGTGCGTGCTCTCCTTGACGGCCGCCTCCGGCAGGCCGACCAGGAGCGTTTTGGGCAGACCGGCGGGGGAGACGTCGACCTCGACCTCGATGGGGACAGCTTCGATTCCGACCAGCGCGAAAGTCTTGAGCTTGGCCAGCATGGCGCGGTTTTCTTCCGAGGGGAATGGTCGCGGCCGGTT
>JAAYCB010000159.1 GCA_012744395.1 Pirellulaceae bacterium | reverse complement strand
TGCCACTTCCCGATGAAGGCGGTCGCGTAGCCCGCCTCTTGCAGGTACTGGGGAAAGAAGGTTGTGCCCGGCGGTACGGGCCGCTGGTTGTCGACCACATGATGGTGGTGCATGTACTGCCCGGTGAGGATCGAAGCGCGGCTCGGCGAACAGAGCGAGGTGGTCACAAAGGCGTGGGCCAGATGCGCCCCCTGCCGAGCCATCCGGTCCATCGCCGGTGTTTCGAGAAAATCGGGGGCCTGCGGCATGAAGCCCATGAAGTCGTAGCGGTGGTCGTCGCTGAGCACGAGTACCACGTTGCGCCGCTCTGGGCTCGGCTGGGCCCCACGGGTTTCCAGGGCGATGCCGAGAATTGCCAGTGCGGGCAAAGAGACAAGAAGGACATGAAATCGGCCGGTTCTGGGCGACATCGGGCGCTCCTGGCAGGATAACGAGGGGGCAGGCAACGGGACGGTGCCCTTGGCTGGATTCCTTCCAGGGTAACGGCGGAACCCAGTCCAAGGCAAATCAGGACCAGTCTCCAGGCCAGTGTAGCCGGCCGGGCGGAAACTGGCGAGGAACCGGGTTGACCGGCATCGGCCTGGTTCCGCTGCTCGCCCCCCGGCGCGGCGTGTCGGCGGAGAAGCGGTACGGCGACTCCGTGGATCGCCGTGCGGCTGATCCGCGACGGCACTTCCGGGGGAGGCGACGCGGTCGGCGTCATTCCCGCCGCGGGATGTGGCTGAACGCTGGCCGAGAGAGGCGACGGTTGCCCTGGACTACCTCGGCGTGGTGGATAGCAAATAGCTCTGGCGGTCTACCTGCGTGCCGGGCGGGACGGCGGAGGTCGAGCGGCTAAACGTCGGGCCGGGCGGACCGGTGTCGCGTTTTCCGCCCCCGGTGGTGGTTGAAAGCGTCAGGTAGGGTTGCGTTTTCGCCGATGTTTAGTACATTTAAGGCTTTCGCAGACAGACTCGCACGCCCAGCGTGCATTACCAGTTCCGGAAATTATGACAGGTTAGAAGGATCATGGGAAAGGCAGGACCTCCGAATCGTGGCGGACGCGGCGCTCGCCGCCCGAGCCGGCGTCGCACGATGTTGAAGACCCGGGGCAAGAAGAAGGACCCGATTTTCGTCGACGGCAAGCGGCCTCGTCCGATGTATGTCGATTACAAGGACCTGGACCTGCTGAAGAAGCTGACGAATCGGCAGGGCAAGATCATTGGCCGCCGCAAGAGCGGCTGCACCGCCGCCAGTCAGCACGCGGTCACGGCCGCCGTCAAGCGGGCGCGGTTCATGGCCCTGCTGCCGTACGTCGGAGAATAAAGGCGGCGAAAAGCAGAAGACGCCCAATCGGCAAGATCAGAGACCCTTTCCCGGCCAGGCCGAGAAAGGGTCTTTTCGTTGCCTGGCGAGGTATCCTGCGCCTCTGCAAGCCGAACCGCCCTGAAAACGGGTTTTTTACTGCCAAGTCTGACATTAATCAGAAGGGCCGATTCTGTCGCCGAATCGGCCCCCCCCCGGACGAATGTCCCCTAAATGATTGACGGCGCGATTCCCACTGGTTTAGATTAAGGCATGGAAGCCGGGCCTGCTCCCGCCCGGTCCGCCCGCCGTCCCACCTGACCAGCGGCTAAAAGGGCGGCGCCGATCCTTGGGAGCAGCCGGCTGGCGGCCACGTCCCAACAATCCCACCCCACGACCGACCGAAGCCGCGGAAGGTTCCCCCCCATCCTCATACGATCCCCGCATTGCGGTACACACCGGCCCACCCATGATCAACCGCACCGAGCCCGTGAGGGAACACATGATCGAGAAGAAGTCGTGCGAAGGCATCGGCTACAGTGTCGTCGATCTGAACGAGGCGAAACACGTCTTCGCCGCCGCAGTGCCGCGGCGGACCGGATCGCTTGAAGAAGAGGCGGGCGACGCCTTGCAGACCATCGAGGCGGTGATGGCCGAGCAAGGGACGCGCGGCAGCATCGTCCACCAGGCGGTGTTTCTCCGCAACGTCGATCAACTCGAAGACTGCCGCAAGATCATCAACGAATTCTACGGCGAGCAGTTGCCCGCCACCTCCTACATCCCGCAGCCGCCCTGCAACGGGCGCTTGTTGGCGATCGAGGCGATGGGTGTTGGGCGGGCGGGTGGCGGCGTGGAAATCGAGCGCTTCGGCGAAGGATTGGTGGTCACGCACCACGATGGAATCCGCTGGGTCCACTGCGCCAACATCATGCCGGAGACGGCGGCGGAAGGGATCTATGATCGGGCGATCGACGCCTTTGAGCAGATGCAGCGCCGGCTGGCCAACCGCGGCGTCTCCTTTGAACAGATCGTCCGCACGTGGCTCTACCTCGGCGACATCGTCGGGGCCGAGGGCGACACGCAGCGCTACAAGGAGCTGAATCGAGCGCGGACCGATTTCTACCGCGACTTGCGCTTCTACCGCGACTTCACGCTGATGTCGCGAAACGGCGCTGTTTACCCGGCCAGCACGGGCATCGGTACCGAGGGGCGGAACGTCATCATGGGCTGCATCGGAATCTCGATCGAAAAGCCCGGCGTGGCCATCCTCCCGCTGGAAAACCCCAAGCAGACCTCGGCCTTTGACTACGGCTGCGAATACGGGATCAAGAGCCCCAAGTTCGCCCGCGCGATGGCCATCGCCGGCCCCGGAGCGGCGACGATCTTCGTCTCCGGCACGGCGAGCATCACCAGCTCGGAAACACAGCACATGGGCGATCCTCGACGACAGACCGAGCAGACCCTGGACAACATCGCGGCGCTGATCGGCGCGGACAACTTCGCCGAACATGGCATGCCGAACCTCGGCGCCACGCTCGGCGATCTCGCCCTGGCAAGGGTCTACATCAAGAACCAGCAAGACTACGCCGCGGTCCAAGCGGTCTGCGAACAGCGGCTCGGCGAACTGCCCACGATCTACGCAATCGGCGACGTCTGCCGGCCCGAATTGCTCGTGGAGATCGAAGGCATTGCCTTTGCTTCGGCTGGAGCACGGGTGGGGTGACCGTTTGCCGGAACCGTCCCCGTCTGCGCGGTGGACGGCGCTGGGGCCCGCGGGCTGAGGGGGGCTGAAGACGGAAGGGATTCCGTTCTACGAGAACGATTCGGGCTAGTTGAACCGGCCCGCATCGTACATTGCCCAGAAGACTTCCGGAGGATACATCTCCTCCGGCTCGCCCGGCCGCCCGAACGACGTGCCGATCTGCCGGATGGACCGCATCTTGCGCGCCTGCGGCAGGCCCGTCTTGATCCGGCCCGGCGTGAAGATCAGCCGCGTGAGCCCGTCCATCCATTGCAGCGGCGCCAGGTCCGTGACCTCCGAGCCGGCGATGTGCAGCCGCTGCAAGGTTGGATGGCCCTTGAAAGGACTGATGTCGGAAACCTTCGTATCGGCCAGCGTCACGCTGACGACCGGGTTGGATGCCAGCGGAGCACAGTCCTTCACCGGCGTGTTGTTCAACCAGACGGATTGAAGGCGGCCACCGGCCAGTGGCCGCAAGTCTTCCACCTGCGTATCGACCAGGTTCAACGTGGCAAGCGGCGAGCCCTTGAGCGGGCTGATGTCCGCGACCGGCGTCTGGCTCAAATACAGCTCGATCAGCGGAGCCCCGGCTAGGGCGGAAATGTCCGCCACGCGCGTGTTCTCAAGATAGACCATCGCCAGCGGCATCCCCTTGAGCACGCGGATATCGGAGATGCCGGTATTGCTCAGGTCGATCACCACCAGCGGCATTCCCTCCAACGCCCGAATGTCCGAGACATGGCAACCGTGCAGGTCGAGCTTTGACAACGGGAGCCCCGCGAGCGGCCGGATGTCTTCGATGGCCGGATCGCTGATCGAAAGGGCCGCGATTCCGCCTTCGCCCATTTCCACGGAGATCTTTCCCGTGAAGCCCGGATTCGCCTTGCCGATCGCCTCCTCAAGCTGCGCCGGGGTCTGGAATCCAGCGGGGCCTTCTGTCGTCGCGCCGACCGCCAGCGCGTCGCTCGCGGCAAGCTCCTTCCCGGCCTCTTCCCCGGCGGAGAGGGCCGGCGTTGGCACGGCCGGCTTGCCCGGCGTGGCGGCGTCGGGAGAGCAGCCCATCGCAAGAGCCGCGACGCAGAGGGCAAACGCATTGGCAAGCACGCGATTCAAAAGAATCCTCCCGCGGCGTCCGAAGGCCCTGAAGGACGCGCGTAGACCCCGTCGATCAGAATGGTTTCAAGCAGAATTCCGATCAGCCGCTGATTGGTGAGATTCGCCGCGGCCGCTTCGGCATTGCCGATCAGGCGGTGGCCGAGCACCGGCTGCGCCATCGAGTAAACGTCCTCGCGCGTCGGCTCGATGCGGCCGAGCAGCAGCGCGCGGGCCTTGGCGGCCGCGAGCAACGCGACGAGCCCGCAGGGACTGACTCCCAGCTTGATCCAACGTTCGACAAACTGCGGCGCTAGTTCGTTTCCCGGCCGGGTTGCCCGGACAAGCGCCCAGGCGTAGCCGATCACCGCCTCGGGCGCTTCGAGCGCTGCCGCGGCGCGCGAAAAGGCCGCCAATTGGCCGCGGGTCCGCAACGGCTTTTCCGGTCCAGCCGATGGGCGGGTCCACCGGGCGATCTCCCATTCCTCGGCCGGGGTGGGGTAACGGATGTGCGATTGAATCAAGAACCGGTCGAGCTGCGATGGGTCGAGCGTTTGGACGGCGCCCAACGCCGCCGGCCGCCGGGAGGCGATCACCAGCAGCGGTCTCGCTCCGCCGGCCCCGCCATCTGGGCCAACGGGCCGGTCGCGGATCGTATCGACCAGGGCCGCAATCGTGCTGCGAGGCGCTTCATCGATGTCCTCCGCGTAGAAGACCTCGCTGGGCATCGCTCCGCGCGGCGGATCGTGATCCAGATCGGCCCCCCGCCCAGACCCGCCGGACGAGCGGGGCGGCAGAAAATCCTCACCCCGCAGATCGGGCGTAAACGTTCTCGCAGAAAAGGACAGGCCCACGGAGCGGGCGATCCACCGTGCGAGGGTCTGCTTGCCCATCCCCGGGTTGCCTTCCAGAAGGAGGTGCCCCCCCGCCACGAGGGCGACCAAGGCATGTTCGACGAGGCTGGGCGGAAGAATCACGTGCTCGCCGAGGGAACTCTGAAATTCCTCGGCAAACACTCGGCAGTCGGCGGCAATCGTCGCCAGATCGGTCAAACGGGCCGGATCGGACATGGGGGATCGTCAAAAAGAAAAAAGCAGCATCACTGGCCGTGCAGGCATGCATCTTACTCGATGGGCGAATCAGGAGACAACCTGCCGCCCGTTCGAACCAAGAAGGGGCGCTTTCTCCGCCCGTTCCCCCTTCTCGGGCCGTGTGGTAGATTGGAGCGATTGTGGATCATCCTGGCAGGGCTCGGGAAGCCTCCCAAGGCTGGTGGAATGTCCCCGCCACAGGCTGATTCCGGCGGCCCCAAGAGACAGCGATCTGATGCCTAGATTCGATAATGCGTATGTTCTCGACGTGATGTCCGACGACCACCCCGGAATTGTGGCGGCGGTCACCAATGCCGTGGAGGCGCTGGGCGGCAACATCGATTCCTGTAGCCAGACGGTTCTGGGAGGCTATTTCACGCTGATCATGATCGTCAGCCTGCCCGAGGCGATTGAGGCCGAACAGCTTGCCGCCCGGGTCCGCGGCGCCGAGTCGCTCGGCAGCGAGTACCAGGTCGTGGCCCGGCGGGCGCTGCCGCGCCCGGCGGGCCCGCCCCGCGTGGAAACGGACCGTTTCGTGATCACCGCCTTCGGGCAGGATCAGCCGGGAATTGTCCGCCGCTTCAGCCAGTACCTGGCCAGCAAAGACATCAACATCGTCGATCTCTACGGGGATCGGAAGGGCGAGGAATTTGTTCTCATCGGGCAGGTCCAAGTGCCCAAGCGCTGGGACATCCGCATGCTCCAGGCCGATCTCGAGCAGATGGGCGAGGAACTCGGTTTCACCGTCAAACTCCAGCACGAGAACATCTTCGTGGCCACGAATCAACTGAGATTGACCCCGAGCCCGCAAGGATAGCCGCTCCGATGCTCCGAACCGACGAGATCCTCTCCACGATCGAAATGCTGCACGCCGAACATCTCGACGTTCGCGCGGTGACCCTGGCAATCAACGTCGACGACTGCGCCGCCCCCAACGTCGAGCATCTCTGCCGCAAGCTGTCCGGCAAGATCACCTCGCGCGCCCAGCGGCTGGTCGAGATCTGCGACCGCATCGGGGTCAAGTACGGCATCCCGGTGACGAACAAACGGATCGCCATTTCGCCCGTTTCGACGATCCTGGCCGGCCACGGCCGCGCGGCGGCGGTCCAGGTCGCCAAGACGCTCGACCGCGCGGCGCTCGATTGCCGGGTGGATTTCGTCGGCGGGTTCTCCGCGCTGGTGCACAAGGGGATTTCTGCGGGCGACGACGTCGTCATGAGTTCGTTGCCGGACGTGCTCGCCCAGACGCACCGCGTCTGCGCTTCGGTCAACGTGGCCTCGCGGCGAGCGGGCATCAACATGGATGCCGTCCACCAGATCGGGCATGTCATCAAGCGGATCGCCGAGGCGACGGCCGCCCAGCGCGGATTCGGCTGCGCCAAGCTGGTTGTTTTCGCGAACATCCCCGAAGACAACCCCTTCATGGCCGGCGCCTACATGGGATCCGGCGAACCCGAAGCGGCCGTGAACATCGGCGTTTCGGGCCCCGGAGTGGTCGGCAGCGCGCTGAAGCGGCGGATCGCGATCGAGCCGAACCTGACCCTCGGCGACCTGGCCGAGGAGATCAAGATCACGAGTTTTCGCGTCACCCGCGTGGGCGAGTTGATCGGCCGCGAGGTGGCCGCGGAACTGGGGGTCGCCTTCGGGATCGTCGATCTCTCGCTGGCGCCGACGCCGACCGTGGGCGACAGCATCGGCGAGATCATCGAGACGCTGGGACTGGCCTGCGTCGGAGCGCCGGGGTCGACCGCCGCCGTGGCGCTGCTGAACGACGCGGTCAAGAAGGGAGGCCTGTTCGCCTCCAGCTCGGTCGGCGGCCTGAGCGGGGCGTTCATCCCGGTGAGCGAGGACGGCACGCTCGCTCGGGCCGCCGGCCGGGGCCAGCTCGTGCTCGAAAAGCTGGAAGCGATGACGAGCGTCTGTTCGGTCGGCCTCGACATGATCGCCGTGCCCGGCGATACCCCGGCAGAGACCCTCTCGGCGATCATCGCCGACGAGATGGCCATCGGGGTGATCAACAACAAGACGACCGCGGTGCGGATCATCCCGGTGCCCGGCGCCAAGGCCGGCGAAGTGGTTGACTTCGGGGGCCTGTTCGGCTCCACCCCGATCCTTGAAGTCCGCAATTCAGGGGCCAGCGACGTGTTTGTCCGGCGGGGGGGCCGAATCCCGGCCCCGCTTCAATCCTTGGGCAACTGATCGAAGAAGACAACCGCATCGCCCGGCTGGCTCTCGTTCTGGCGGGAACCGTTTGCTTGGCCGGCTGATTTCCGTCGCGGGGGAGGAAGAGAAAAAGGTCGCGCCCGCGCCGCTTTCCGTGGCCTGGACCTCACCTTAAGAGAGCCGTAAAGCCTGCCGGTTCGAAATGGTGGTCGCCCGTCAACGCTTGCCTGATCTGCCGATCCTCCATTACGAGAAAAGAAAGTAGAAGCTGTCGGCAAACACGCGAGTCATCGCTTCGGCGCTCCATAGAGGTAATGATCGTGATTCAGCGCCGCATCGTCAGGCAGATCCACCGCCCGGCCGGCGTACTTCATAAGTTTCTGGCCCAACGTCTGCCCTTGCTCGTCCAACAATGGCGATTGGCTGTCCGGCGACACAAGCTCCACGCGTACCTCGGCCCCTTCGGGCAGAGCCCTCGGTGAATCCAGCACCACAACGCCGTTCTTGACGCGTCCGCGATATTGCATGATTCGATCCTCCGCGATCCGGACCGATTCCGCCGCGCCTTATCCTGGAGCTGGCCGGCCATCGATCCATTCTACGCTCCCGCCCCGCTATCCCGCTCACTGTTCCACGACGAGAACCGAGTACAACTCCAGCCTGGGCAACTCGACCGCCGCGCGGCCGGCAGTCCATGAAACCTCCAGCGGCGCGCCTTCGGGCTGGCAGGTCACCGACTTGGGCGCCCGGGCCAGCCGCACGGAGACCGAGAGCGGGCCGACCGGCGGCACCGCGGTGATTCCACCCTCGGGCGCATCGGCGTGCGGCCCGGCCGTGTTCACCAGGTGGATCATCAGTTTCCCGCCCAGCCGCCGGGGGCTGACATCGACGTCGGTCGAGCCGGAGATTCTGACGAGCGGATCGGGAAACATGTTCTTGAGGGCGCCGACAAAACCGTCGCCCGGTTCGGCAACCGAGACAATCGGCGCGTTCTTGTCACCGCCGGCGGCCGCCAACTCGCGCTGGAACAGTTGTGCCGGGCCGGAGCCGATGAGCAGCAGCCGCCCGCCGCTGTTGGCGTAGGCGGCAAGCTCGTCGCGAGAGGCCGGTTCCAGGTATCCCCAGCCCGGCACGACAATCAGCGGCCATCGCGACATCGCGCCGGCGAGGTGGTGCTCGCTGACGATCTGGACCGCGTACTGACGCGCGAGCATCAGGCCGAGGGCCTTTTTCAAAACGTCGATGCCGTCGCTCCCCGAGGGATGGAACAGCCGGGACGAGCTGCGGTAATGGCCGGCGGTGGAGTACAAGAGGGCAACCTGCGGCACGGCCACCGAGCGGTGGCAGAACGCCTGCCGCTGACGGCAGAAACGGGCCACCTCGGCCATCGTGTCCATTTCCGCCGGGCGGATCGCGCCGTCGCGGTCTTGCTTGAAATAGGCCTGGTAGCCGCCCCCTAAGGCGAGCACCACGGCGGCCTCCTGCATCAATTGAACCGCCGGTTTCTGGCCGCGTGTCTTGCGGCTGAACGACCACGACATCAGGTCCCAGGCGACCGCCTGGTTCTCCAGGCAGCGGCCGGAAAACCTGGCCGAATTGACGCTGTTGTCCGGAGAGAAATCGCCCGACAAAGCCGCCACGCCGGCCGAAACCGGCTCGGGCATGTGGTCGCTGAACGCCCAGTTGCTGACGATCTGGAAGTCGGGGTGTGAAGCCTTGAGCTGGTCGACATAGTGCCGCAGATAGCGGCGGTAACCCTCCCGCTGAAACGCCAGCCACTCGTGCCAGAAGGGCTCGGAAGATTTCCGCGGCGCCGATTTTGCGCCGCTCTGCCGGCAGAACTCGCTCGCGGCCCGATCGCGGTAGTCAACCGCCGCGCCCCAGCAGTCGCCATCGACCCAGGCGCCGTCCACGCCATAGTCTCCGGCCAATTCGCGGAGCTGGGGGATCATCAGCGTGTCAACGTAAGGCCCGAAAACCGAGGTGGCGTTCTCGTCCGGCTTGCCGTCGGCCCGGACCGCCGCCCACTCGGGGTGGGTCGCCACGGCGTGGCGGTCCCAGACGCCGGAGTAGTGCATGAACAGGGCGACGCCGCGGCGCCGCGGCGCGTCGCGCCAGACGCGGAGCGGATCGCCCACGAAGCCCGGCGCGGGATTGCCCACCCTGGTCGGGTAGCTGGAGTAGCCCGGATGTCCCTTGCAGTCGATCTGGACATAGTCAGGCTGGACCTTGTCGATCACCAGTTCAACCATTTCGGGCGTGGTCCGCCGACCGACTTCGCTGCAATCCGCTCCGGCGTGGAAGTCGAAATGGATGCCGAGGAACGAGTCGGCCCGCTTGAGCCTCGCCGGCGGCTCGGCGGCGTGGGTGGGCAGCGAGGTAATAACCAGGGCCGAGAGAACCGCCCAGAACCCGCCGCGAGAGACCGCCATTTGGTGAAGACTGCGCAAGATGCCCATCATCAGTGCTCCTTCGAGCCGATCCGAGGACTTCCGACAATCCCGTTTCTCAGCGGCCTTGAAGGGCGTTCCACGAGGCCGAACGGCAGGTCGTCACGGAGCCGGCATGTTGACAAACAGGTTGGGAGTGAACCCGACGATCACGAAGGCCAGCATACAGCAGCCCAGCAGCGTCCGCCACCTTCCGAGCGGAACGGCGTCGCTGCGGGTCGGCGGATGGGTCGGCCCAAACACGGCCAAGAGGATGATCATCGGCGTCCACCAATAGTAGCCATAGGTGAACGCCCCGACGGCGGCCGCCACCAGCAGCGCGAGGGCGACCGGATGCGCGCGGCGGCCGAGCATCGCGTAGAGGATGTGGCCGCCGTCGAGCTGGCCGATCGGGATCAGGTTCAGCGAGGTGACCAATAATCCGACCCAGCCGGCCATCGCGATCGGGCCAATCGTGAGGATGTGCCCCTCGGGCATCGGGCCGACAATCGCATGGGCCATCCACTGAAAGATCAGCGGATCGCCCAGTTCCAACAGGTCGCGGCTGTCGATCGCCGCTCGGGCGATCCAGCGGGCCTCGGTCAGCAGGCCCACGTAGCAGCAGATCAGCGTCGGCAACAGGCCGAACAGCGGGCCGGTCATGCCGATGTCGAACAGCGCCCGGCGGTGGTGAATCCGGGGGTCCATGGCGATCACCGCGCCCATCGTGCCGATCAAGTTCGGCATCGGTATGAAGAAGGGGAACGACGCGGGGACTTGATAGCGCCGCGCCTGAATGAAATGGCCCGCTTCATGGCAAACGAGAATCGTCATCACCGCCAGTCCGTACCCGTAGCCGCCCACCGCCACGGTCGTGAAGCAGGTGAGCACAAACAGGACCAGCGGGAGCAGCCGGCGGGGGCGGGGCCTCGGCGGCGCGTGGGAGGGCTCGCCAGCGAGCGCCCCTTGCGACGCCGCGGCCGGTTCGGCGCGGGGAGCGGGCGCACCGGCAAACGGGTTGTCGTTCTGCGTGGCAAATGATTGCTCAATCCGGTCTTCTTCCATGACAGAAGCCATTCTAGCGGAGGACCTCCGGGCGGAAAAGGTCGCCGCGGGCCGGCGGCCCCTTGACCTGCGCCGCGGCGCGCGGCAACATCGGTTGCCCTGAACCGCTCACGTCCCGGGGCGGGGCGCGAGGAGGACGGTCTCCCGCAACAAGCGTGGTTAGCCAAAGGGTCCCGGCAACGGCGTTTCGCACGTTCCGGTTCCCCGGAGCGGTTCTCGGCCAGGTAAACAGGCGACTGCCGATATGCTGGAACGAATCTTTCGTCTCCGCGAAAACGGAACCACGGCCGCGACGGAAATGCTCGCCGGCCTGACGACCTTTCTGACGATGGCGTACATCATCTTCCTGCAGCCGGCGGTCCTCTCCGGCCTGTATTTCAACAATCCCAACGGGATGGACCCCGGCGCGGTGATGACGGCCACGTGCATCTCGGCGGCGCTGGCCACGGCGATCATGGGGCTCTACGCCCGCTACCCGATCGCCCAGGCGCCGGGCATGGGCGAGAATTTCATCTTCGTCCTCTCGGCCGTTCCGGCGGCCGCCGTGCTGATCGACGCCCGCGTCGCTGCGGGAACGCTCCAGGCCGGCCAGGTCGCCCCTTGGCAGGTGGCGCTGGGAGTGATTTTCATCGCCGGCGTGCTGTTCCTCGCTCTTTCACTCTTGGGCGTCCGCGAGGCGATCCTCGATGTGATCAGCCCGAGCATGCGCAACGGGATCGCCGCGGGGATCGGGCTGTTCATCGCGTTTATCGGCTTTCAGGGGGCGAGCGTGATCGTCGCGGCCGAGGGGCAACTCGTCCGGCTCAATCCCCAGGTGGCCGCGCCCGACGTGCTCGTCTTCGCCTTCGGCCTGCTCGTCACGGCTGGACTGTTCGGCCGGCGAGTTCGCGGCTCGATCATCCTGGGAATCCTGCTGACGACCGCCCTGGCAACCGCGCTTCAGTGGCTCTTGCCGCACCTGCCGGAATGGATTGCCGCCGCGGAGCCGGTCCAGCAGTCGAAGCTGATGAACCTGTTCAAGCCGGCCGTGGCGGTCGTTGCCCCGCCGCCGTCGATGTCGCCGACCTTCTTCAAGATGGATTTCGAGTTCGCCGTCGCCGGCCCGATGATCCCCTTTATTTTCGTCTTCCTGTTTCTCAACGTGTTCGACACGATCGGCACGCTGCTCGGCGTCAGCGAACACGCGGGGTTCATCAAGGACGGCCGGTTGCCCCGCGCCCGAGAGGCCCTCGTCTCCGACGCCCTGGGCACCGTCGTGGGGGCGGCCTGCGGCACAAGCACCGTGACGAGTTTCATTGAGAGCGCCGCGGGCGTCCAGCAGGGGGGGCGGACGGGAATGACCGCCCTGGTCACGGCGGCCCTGTTCCTGGTCGCCCTGTTCTTCGCCCCGCTGATCGAAATGGTCGGAAGCTATCCGGCGATTACGGCCCCGGCCTTGGTGCTTGTCGGGGCGATGATGATGCGCAACGTCACCAAGATCGAGTGGTCGAACGAGGCCGAGGCGATTCCCGCCTTCATTACCTTCCTCTCGGTCCCCTTGACGTTCTCCATCGCCGACGGCCTGGCCTTGGGGTTCATCTCGTACCCGGTGATCAAGTTGCTCGCCGGCCAGGGGCGCGACGTAAAATGGCTGATGTACGTGCTCGCCGCCGTGCTCGCCGCATACCTGGTCTTCGTCCGCGGGATGCTGGGATCGGGATAACGGAGGAGCCGTCAGCTATCAGCCGTCAGCTATCAGCTATCAGCCATAAGAGACCAGCTTCTGACTGCTGATGGCTGACGGCTGACTGCTGACCTCTATTCCACTCCGATCGCCGCCAGGAGCGCGTGGAGGATCGTCAGCGGATGCGGCGGGCAGCCGGGAACGTAGAGGTCGACCGGCACGACCGCGGCGGCGCCGTTGTGGACCTCCACATGATCCGCGTAGGGCCCGCCGGAAATCGCGCACGCTCCGACGGCGATCACGATCTTGGGCGCTGGGACGGCATGGTACGTTTCTTTCAGGGCCGAGCGCATGTTCTCGGTGACCGGCCCGGTGATCAACAGCCCGTCGGCGTGCCGCGGGGAAGCCACGAACTGGATGCCGAAGCGGCCCAGGTCCCAGCCGACCGTGCCGAGGACGTTCGTGTCGGCTTCGCAGGCATTGCAGCCGCCGGCGCTCACCTGCCGCAGGCGGAGGGCGCGGCCGAGCAGCCGCTGGAGCCGGGCGTCGATCCCGGCCGGCGGCAGCGCCGCGCGATCGGTGACGACGAGCGCCTGCCGCGTGCTGCTCGCCAGGCGATGCTCGCGGGTGAATGTGATCGCCCCGGGCTCGCAGGCCCGCTCGCACTCGCGGCAGAACAAACAGCGCCCGCTGTCCAGACGCAGCTTCCGCGCCGCCAGGTCGAACTGGATCGCCCGGGTGGGGCAGACTTGCGCGCAGCGGTCGCAGCCCTGGCGGCATTTGCCGCTGTCGATTGCCGGGCGGCCGGCAAAGCGAGGGGGCAGATCCGGCGCCGGGCCGGCCGGATAGCGGGTCGTGCGGTAACCTTGCTGGAGCCGTGCCTTGAGGATCTCGAGCATGGGGGCCTCCGCGTCACAGGTCGTGGCCGCAATAAGACAAATTGAAGCTCTTGTTGCAGAGCGGAAAGTCGGAAATCTGCTGGTTTCGCAGCGCGATCGCCAGGCCGAACCAGTTGTGGAACGAGGGATCGACGACCTTGTACCAGGCAAACCGGCTATCGGCATCCGTGGCTGCGACGTGGCAGATCTCTCCGCGCCAGCCCTCGGCGAGCGTGATTACCGAACTGGCCGGGGCCAGCGGGCCGACCGGTTGGAGAACCGCCCCGGGCGGCAGGGCCTTGAGCTGGTCGATGACAAACGCCAGCGATCGCTGGACCTCGAGCCAGCGGACATACGCCCGGCCGAAAACGTCGCCCGAGTCCCACGTGGAAACCGGAATCTGGGCGAAACGGAAGATGCCGAAGGGAAAATCCTGGCGCACGTCATGGCCGATGCCAGAGGCTCGGGCGGGAACGCCCACCAGCCCGATCTGCCGGCAGAGGTCCGCCGCCAGCGATCCGGTGCGTTCGAACCGACCCATCACCGAGGGGCTGTTCCAGAGCAGGTTCACGGCAACCGCGGCGTCCTTGGCGACGGTCCGCGCCCGCCGCGCCAGCTCGGTCACGGCCGGGTCATCCAGATCGAAGGCGACGCCGCCCGGGCGGACCAGGCCGCGGCCGAAGCGATTGCCGCATAGCAGCGCGGTCATGTTGAGCACGTCGCCGCGGATCCGGCCGCAGTACGACATTGTCGGCAGGAAGCCGACGTCGCCGGCCAACGCGCCCAAGTCCCCCACGTGGTTTGCCACGCGTTCCAGTTCCAGGGCGATTCCACGGATCACCTGGGCGCGGGGCGGGACGCGGGTGTGGGAGAGCGATTCGATTGCGCGGCAATGGGCGATTGCATGGCCAATCGTGGTATCGCCGGCGAGCGTCTCGATATAGTGGATCGTGCGGCGATTGGGACCGCCCGCCAACGCCGCCTCCACGCCGCGGTGTTGATATCCGAGCGAGATTTCCAGGTGATAGACGGTTTCGCCCTGGCACTGGAAGCGGAAATGGCCCGGCTCGATGATGCCCGCATGGACCGGTCCGACGGCCACTTCGTGGATTTCCGCGCCGTTCATCTGGAAGAAATCGGCCAGGCCGCAGACCGCCGGCGGGGGGGAAGCAACGGCCGCGGCGCCGGAGCCGCCGCGGCGCGGAAAGCGGACCGGCTTCAGCCAGGGGTGGCCGGCCGGCAGGATGCCATGCTGTTCCCGGATTTCGCGTTCGAACCAGTGGGCCTGCGGGCAGAGCGGCGCGAGCGCCGGATACTCCGACTCGACCGAGGTGGCCAGCACGCGCAACACCGACTGGGAATCCTGGGCCACGGCCGCCATCAGGCGGAACGCCCCGTCGCCCCGAGGCTGTGCGAACAGCGCGGCAATCCGCCCGCCCTTCACAACGGCGTTGAGCACCTCGCTGCGGAAACGTTCCACGTCGAGGTCTCCCCAGTCTCCGGTGGCGAAGGCCTGGCCATTATGGACGGCGATGCTGGTGGTCTGAGACATTACTCGGCTCCCACGGCAAGCGCCGCACGGTGGAGAAAATCGCTCAGCGGCTGCGGCACGTAAACGCCCAACACGAGCACGGCCGCCGCCAGCAGGAGCGGTGGAACGGCGGACCAGAGCGGTTCGGATCGCGAACGTGGGCCCGGC
>JAAYCB010000158.1 GCA_012744395.1 Pirellulaceae bacterium | reverse complement strand
GAGTTGGCCGAGCATGTCGATCCGCGGCAGTTGCACTGGAGGGTGCTGGCCAGCGGCCTGTTTGCCGCCGCGGTTGCGTGCGGCGTCGGTCTGGCGCGATCCGCGATCGGCGAACCATCCGCCGGCTGGTTCCGCGCGGTCGGCGGCGGCCTGGGAGTCGGCATCTACACTGCCGGGCTGGCGATCCCCGCCTGGCTGGCGATCGGCTGGATCGAGCGCTGGGGCAATCATCGGATCGCCGCTTACGACATGTAGAATGGGATTCACTCCGTTGGGGGCCGCGGAGCGGTCCGGTTGCCGCTCGCACGTGGCTGGTTACAGGTTGCAGGTCAGATTTTCAGGATGCGTTCCGACCGCTATTTCAACTGGCATGCGATTCTCGATGAGGTGCGGGATGGGCCGGCGGCCGATCCGCGGCACCGCGTGCGGCTGGCTCTCGCCGCGTTCTTCGCGCTGCTTCTGGTCGTCTTTGGCCGGATCGTCCAGTTGGAAGTCAGCCAAGGGGCGGCGTTTCGCCAGCAGGCGGCAGCGCCGCTTGCGCGGGAGCAGCTCGTGCCGGGCGTTCGCGGCCGGATTCTCGCGGCCAACGGGGCCGTGCTGGCCGTTGACAAGGAGACGCGCGGCCTGGCCGTTCACTATCGCTGGATCGAGGAGCCGGCCGACGCCGAGTGGCTTCGCTGGATGGCACGGCAGCGGCTCGATCGATCCGCGCGGGGGGATCCGCAACGCCTGGCGGCGGCGGAAGCCGAGGTTCTGGCTGAGCGGCGGGCGATGGCCGAGCGGATCATCCGCCTCGCCGGAACCTCCCCCGGCCAGTGGAGCGCGGACGCCCGCAGAATCACCGCCCGGGTGAAACACATTCGCGACTCCGTCAATCGCCGCCGGCGCGAGGCGTTCGATGCGTCGAAGACCGCGCGGCGCGCGGCGGGTTCGTTTCTCAGCCGGGCGAAAGGCTGGTTGCTGGCGATCGTCGAGGGGGCTGCGGAACCGCGCAGGTTCACGCCGATCGAGGTGGCCGAGGAGTATGAATACCACGTAATGATCAGCGACGTTCCGGTTGAGGTGATGGCCGAGATCGAAAGCCATCCATCGGCCTATCCCGCCGTCAGGCTGGTCGCCCGGCGGCAACGGAGCTATCCGCGCGGGGCGCTGGCCGCGCATGTGCTTGGCCATCTCGGCCGGATGGAGCCGGGGGAGTGCGCCGAGGGGGGCGATCCGCGGGGCTGGGTCGGGCGGATGGGGTTGGAGCAGGCTCGGGAGGCGGCGCTCCGCGCGATGCCGGGCGTTGCCGTCGAGCTGGCGGACCGCAGCGGGCGCGTGCTCTCGACCTACCGGCGGCGCGAGCCGACCGTGGGGCGCGATCTGCTGTTGACCCTCGACGCCGACTTGCAGGAGACGGCCGAAGCGCTGCTCGAGCAAGCGCTCGCCCGGCGGCGGGCGCGGCTGCCGGGAGCGCGCGCGGCCGGCGGGGCGGCTGTCGTCATGGACGTGCAGACCGGGGCGGTGCTGGTCGCGGCGTCGGCGCCCGGCTTCGATCCCAACCTGT
>JAAYCB010000157.1 GCA_012744395.1 Pirellulaceae bacterium | reverse complement strand
GGACAAAGCGGCTCGCTCCGCTAAAATCTTTCTAGACAAGAACTTAAAACCGGGCGATTAGCTCAGTTGGTTAGAGCACTAGCTCGACAAGCTAGGGGTCACAGGTTCGAGTCCCGTATCGCCCACTCACGACCCCGAAGGACGCAGAGTCCTTCGGGGTCGCATTTTGCGCACACAGCACCCTCCCACAAGGGGTGACAGGTTCGAGGGTATTCTCAAAGGTCCAAAACGGCCGACTGTGTGTCCGACTGTCTGCCTCAGCCACAACCAGTCGACCTCCGCGCGATTGCCAGACCGCGCCTCTCATATCTTTCACAGCCGAATCCATTCCCGGAGGGGGCCAGCAGGCCGCCTTGCCAGATAGCTGCAGCACGAGGGTTCCTGCTCAAGGTGGAAGGCAGGTCTGCCCATCCTTCTCTTTCATCTGCTCACTTCAGTAGGGCGACCCCGTCGCCCTGGCGGCGCGCCCCGCGCCGCCCAGTCGTGGAGAACTGCATGGGTACACCCGGGCAACTATGGCCGGGGAGGGTGCGGATCTGTGTTTGGGTGCCCCACCGGTCCGCGCCGCGCGGACGCCGTCCCGGCCTGCGCTGGTTGCAGCGGTCACCGCGATACGGCACAGCGCTGGCCGACGCAAGGTCACTTTGTGGCGCGGGTGGGCACGTTCGATGACCTGTTCTACGGCCGTAACGGGCAGTACCGAATCAAGCTCATGCACAGCCACGCCGGCAGCGACAACGCCGATTCCGGCTTGGAGGTTCTGCCGCACGGCACGATCGTTGCGACCAACTATATCAAGTACCAACCCGGTCCGGAAAAGCACTTCGTTGTCAGCGCCCGGTTCAAGCTCGAAGAGATGGATCTGTTATGGAAAGAAATGCAATGGAGACTCGCCGATCCACGAGCGATCCAAGCGGTTAGCAGTGGCGAAGGCCGTTTCTGCGAGGACTGACAGACTGACGAAGAACCTGGTGCGGCAACCGACCGCTCCTTGTGTCTCTCTGCATGCAGGGGAGTGACTGATCGTAGGGTTCGGCTGGCTCCAGTCGCTATGGCCCGTTTTCGGTCGCGCGAGCCTTTTTCGCCGCCTTTGAAGGGGCGATGCCAGCCCAGGCAATTCGGTCATGGCCCACCTTCTTTCATCTTTTCCCGCAGCGTCGTCACGCCTCGTAAATCCTGCCGGGCGGGCTGGTACTTCGGCGCGGTTCGCAACGCATCGTTCATCAGGGCCTCCGCTTTTTCGAGCTTTCGCAGGCCGGCCGCCTTGTTCCCTTGAATCTGGTCTAAATCGGCTCGAACAAACTCCACCGTTCCCAGCCCCCTCAGGACGCTGGGGTCTTTGGTTCGTTTCACCTGCTGCGCCCGTTGAAAACTACCCTCGGCCTTGTCCAGTACGGCCCTCGCTTCCTTGTACTTCTTTTTCGCCTGCAATCGTTTGGCGTAGCGCGTCTGGACATATCCTTCCAAAGCAGCCAGCACCGGCTCGCTCTTGGAATCCCGGCCGCGGGCCGATTCCAGCATCTCCATCGCTTTGGCGATCGAATTCTCCGCCGCTTCGAAATTGTCCTCCTCCAGCGAGCTGTCCGCGTCGCTTTCGTGCTCATGCACCGTGGCGGCCATCTGCTCCCAACCGTGAATCTGCGAATCGATCTCCGCAGGCGAAACGGCGTCCTGCCCGCCGGCGATGATTTCTCTGATCAGATCCAAGGCCGTAAAGGCCACATCGCTCAGGTTGCTCTCCAGCAGTCTTCCATCTTCGGCCCATCTCGGCCCGCCCAGCCGCACCGCCGCCCACCACATGACCGCCCGCGACGGCGCCGCGCCGCACGCGATACAGCCATCGTAAAACATCTGATGCGTGGCCTTCCACGGACGGCTGTAAAGCTGGTCGGAAGCCTTGCTCGACGCCTGGCAATAGGCGTCGTGAACGATCGCTGCCCGAAAGACGTTCGACGTGTTCGGGCGGCCCGTGATTGACAGCGCCCAGTCCGGAATCGACGCCCCGTCGGTCAGCATTCCCGCTGGCGCCTTCCACGCGACGCCATTCTGATCCACGAACGTCAGCGGTGTCGTCAAACGATCCAACTGCACGCCCGTTTCCGGATCCTCGACCCCCGAGCTTTCATACTTCACCTCCAAATGCTCGAGCGAAAACGTCCCCGGCGCCGGACTTCTCCCACACCCGGAACACCCCGGAGCCACCGCCAGCAACCCCAGCAATCCCAGGCGCCAGAAAGTGTTTCTGCAGCGGTCGTCCGCGAATCCACAATCCCTGAATCCGAACATCGTCAAACTTCTTGTGAGATGCAAGTTGCGCGACGCTTGCGCGTGTCCAGGACTGGCGGAAGTGCAGTCCATGAACCACAGTTAATTAGGGTGGAGCAATCTCCCACGCATCTTACCAGCTCTGCCACGAGAAGCAAGAACTCAGATCGATGATGCCAATGCTACTGAAGCACCCGTTGACGTGTGATTTCTTGCCCATCTTGGTCGGCTTCTGTATTTCATACCGACAGAAGCGCCCACTCAATGATCCCAACTGGTTCCGATATTGAAGCCAGGGACCAGCCTCGATCGAATTGCAGCAGGGGGGCGTGCCTGTGTGCGCAGCGGTAGCGCGCAGGGCCTTGAGATATTTTGCCTGAGATGCGTGCGAGTCTGCGCCCAGCCACAATCGTGGACGCGAGCCTGTACCGATTGGCATGCCATGTCACGATGCCAACCGCGGAGGAATGTGTCAAAGTGGCACGACACCATGGTCGCATGCTCGCCCTTGGCTAGGCCCGGGTATCTGAGCCTGATCTTCCTCGTCATCACGCTTGCCCCAAGCCTTCTGGGCATGGCATCGATACGTGGCTGAATGGATGCGTGACTGTCTGGGAAGTCCAATTGCCTCGGACTTCACTTCCGAACTCCCTTGGGCGTTCCCCGCTCGTCCCCGAGATAGCCGCCACCACAGCAGTATCGCATGTCTTGAACCTGCAGGAGTATGCCGTCCGGATCGGTGAAGTAGAGTTCCGGCGTACCGCCCGGCGCGCCGCCGCGATCCGGCATTCGCATCGTCACATACGACTTCAGTGGCGCGGGGCGGCGGCGTTCGTCGGCGCGGGGCGCAACCCCGTAGCCTGCGAGTGTCGCGAGAATCCGGCCGGGATTGAAATCGTCCATTGCAAAGCACACGTGATCGATAAGCGCGGGGGATTGACGGTCGGCAGCGCCAACAAACGCAAGGGATTGGTTACCCGTCCCCACACGAAGAATTGGCAGAGGTCCTTGATAGGTATCAATCGGCATTTGGAACAACTTCTGATAGAACCTGACAGTGCGTCGTTGATCGGGCACAAACGATGTGACATGGTTGTAGTCTCTGACTGCCAGCAACCCGTCGGCTGGGGCCGACTCCGGCGCCCGGGAATACTTGTCTCCGAGCGGGCCAGCCCCTCCGCCGTAGGAACTGTCGTTAAGCTGAATGACTATTCCATCCGGATCACCGACGTAAACCTCCGGCGTGCCGCCGATCGCTTGCTCGCGGATTCTTACATGCGCTTTCATCGGAGCCGGTTTCTGCGCGACGGTGATTTCGTGCGCCTCCAGAATATCGACGATACGATCCGGGTCGAAGTTGTCGATTGCGAGACCAAAGTGCGTTATTCCCGGCTTGGCGCGGGCTCGGCTGGCCATTTCGAGAAACTGCGGCCCGTTGCCCACGCGCAGAATGATCGTCTGTTTCTGACGGGCCACGACCGACATGCCGAACAACCTCTGGTACCAATCGAGCGAGCGTGCCAGGTCCGACACATTGATCATCACATGGTTGATGGCGGTTACCGGAATGGCATCAGATGTGGGCTCACTGGCAAACATTCGCGGAGTCAGCGTCAGGGCTCCCAGCGAGCTGAGAAAAACGCGACGCGAGAGGAATTTCTGTGGACATGCCGTCTTCAAGTGGTTCCGATTAGAACACATCGCCTAGACTCCCTTTATTGTTGGCCAACTTTCGACTTCTGGGGCCACCCGCACCGAATAATGGGTCGCGGAACCGACTTCATATCCCGGCAGGGCAACAAGCAAACTTATCGCTTATCCCTTGGGGGAGCAAGCGTTTTCTCACCTTGGGCTACGGCGACCTCCTCGATGCCCTGGAAGCAAACCACCAACGCTACCGGCTGGACGTGCCGTTGGAAACAATGGCATTGGCGACCGGAGTGCGGTGGCGCGTGGAGAAGTACTTGGAGGATGCCAAGGGCCAACTGGAAATGGGGCACGATGAGGCGCGGTCGTGGACGTGCTTGGCATCATCACATGAGTCTGGTGGCGCTGGCACACCTGTATGTCGTGCAGACGCGCCGCGATGTTCAGCACCACGTTCCCGATTTGACGCTTGATATGGCGATCCGCCTCCTCCATGCGGCCTTGCCGCGTCCCCAGCTGAAGAGGGGGGAAGGCGACGACTTCTGCGAGTTGAAGACCTGGCTTCTTTCTGGTTCGCTCACGGACATGGTCCGGAGCTGGACGCGATCTTCGTCGATCGCGTCCTGTTGATCTGGGCGGAGTGCGGGGCGACGTGTGGGCTCGGGGAACGGCGGGCACAGCGGCCCTGCTTCGGACGCAAGTTCAGGCGGCGCCTACCTGCTCTTCGCCGTGTTCGTCGATCCAGCACCGGGAATACTCGACCGCCTCGAGCCCCATGTCGCAGAGCGGCGTGCAGTGGAAGATCAGGCCCTCAATCCGGCCCGATTTCAGCCAGCGATACGCGCAGTCAAGCTGGTGCTTCATCAATTCCATCGGGACGACCGCCTTGTCGTTGAAGTTCCACATGTACACGCCCAACCGGACTCGCACGTCGGGGCAGATGTCTCGAAACGCCTTGAAGTTCTTTTCCAGATCGACCAGGTGATTGGCGTTCCACGTCCAGAAGTAGACGACGTCGACCTGATCGATATGCCGTTTGATCGAGGGGTTGATCTGATGGGTGTACCAGACGATCGACAGGTCGAGCTTCGTGCCGCGGCATTTCGGGGCGGTCGTATTGAGTTCCTTTTGAACGTCGATAACCTGTTCGGGCGTCAGTGCGGCGGGAGCGATGGGGGCCGATTCTCCGTTGGGAGAGGGGACTGCGTGGCCGCGGAAGAAGTCGTCCATGTCCAGCCCGACGAAGTTCTCGTACTTGGCCGCCTGGCGCAGTGCCGCCGCCTTGATCGCTTGCGAGTCGCGCGCCGAACCGTGAATGAAGCTCCACGTGAACCGCTTGATCGCCGGATCGTCGAACTGCTTGGCGTACTGGTCGTATTCGTGCGGGCGGGGCGTGCCGGTGAAGGGGACCATGCAGACGTTGGGAATTCCCATGGATTTGACTGCCGCAGCAGGATAGATCTTGCCACCGCTCTCCTCGGCGGAGATGTAGCTCCCCAGCGAGCCGGAATCGTGGCCCCACATCCACATGCGGTCGCGGATGTTGTTTTCGTAGGGTATCGGACAGGTCGAATTGCGTCGAATGTCGGTTCCCTCCACACAGGTCGGGGCCGCGAGCAGGGACCGGGAAACGAGCGGTTGGCAGGCGGCCACGGCCGCGGTCACGAGAAAATCTCTTCGACGCATACTTGGCTCCTTGGCATTGGTTGTTTTCGGTTGCCGATCCGTCACTCGGCGGGGCGGAAGCGGATGCGGGCGTAGCGGGCCGCGGGTTTGCCGTCGACGGTGTCGGCGATTAGCAGGTCGGCGGCCTCGGTGAGCCGGTTCCCCGCGCGGGGCGTGGCGGTGAAGAACGCGCCGGTGATGGGGCGGGACAAGGGGATGCGTACCGGCGCCGAGACGGAGCCGTCGGGCTCGATCCGCAGGGCATAGGTGCCGGTCTGCGATTTGGTTTCGGGGGTCGTGCCCACCAGCTTGCAGAGGACGTACAGCGTGTGGTTGGGGGTGACGTGGAAGCGGGGATGACCGATGTATCCGGTCGGGCGCAGGGGGCCCGTGGTCTCGCCGCCGGCGAGGAGGACGCGTTTCTCGAGCATCTTTCCGTCCTCCAACACCCCGTAGCACATCCGCCAGTCCCGCTTGATGTCGGGGAAGCAGGTGTCGCGCAGTTTCGGATGGATCGGTTCCTTCTGCCAGACCAGGTGCAGCCGGCCGTCGGGGGCGAGCCACGAGTCGCCCATGCCGACGGTGCCGCCGTCGTCCATGGTGTCGTCGAGGACGATCCAGTCGGAGAACGGCCTGGTCTTGATGTCCGGGGTCCACGCGTAATGCAGCTTGCGCATCCGCCAACCCCAATTGCTGCGACCCCAGGTTTCGGTCTTGGCCGGGTCGATCCGATTCCAGATGTTGATGGCCGATTGGCCGATGTAGTGCACTTGGCGATCGCTGAGAACGACGTTGGCGTAGTTGACGGCCGTGTACTCGTCGTGCCAGACGGAGTATTTGGGATCCTCGCCCTTGGGCCAGGTCAGCATCCCCGTCTTCCACGCGCCCTCCCGGTCGAGAAAGGCCCAGGCGGTCTGCGACGTGCCGACCTTGTTGAAGAGGATGAACTCGCCGCTGTTTCCGTCGGCGGAGAAGGCCCGGTAGGTGTGTTCGGTGAATGGAGGGTTTTCTTTCCATTTGGGGACCAGATGGCGCGGTTCCTTTTCCGGGTGTGCCGAATCGAACTCCAGGAATTCGGGGCGGGCGGGGCCTCCCGCGGTCTTGCCCGAGGCGGGCACAGGCGGCGCCAGGGTGGGATTGACCGACATCACCAGCCGGCCGTCATCGCTGGTGGCCAGCGAACACGGCTCGCGGGTGCGGTCTTTCTCGTCGCGCTGGCAGAATTTCCAGCCTTCCGGACGGCGTTCATAGAGGGCCCAGCGGGCGTTGTTCAGCGGCGCGAGGCCCGGCACGGCCTCGAAGGCGCTGACGAACAGCCGGTCGCCGATACGGACCATCTGGGCACTGCCCGAACTCCAGAACATGCCCGAGCCGTTGTTGGTCACCTCATAGGCGGGGAGCTCGCAGGCGATCTCTTCGACCTCGACTTGCACGGCGAACGGCGCCGCGGCACCAGCCGCAGCGCCGGCTTTCTCGCCGCTCTGGGCAGGCGAGTGATGACGCAGGGCCCGGCCGAACAATTTGGGGCTCGGCTTGCCGTCGTCGACGGCGGCCTGGCCGGCGAGGAAGACGTAGCGCACGCCCGCGGCGTATTCCTGGGGCTTTTCGAAGGTGGCCCGGTCGCGATAGGCGGCCGGGTCGAAGACGACAACGTCGGCGTGGTAGCCGGGGCGGAGGTAGCCGCGCTGGGCGATTCCGAAGATGTCGGCCGGCAGCCCGGTCGCGCTGCGGATGGCCTGGGCCAGCGGGAGGACCTTCTCCTGGATGGCGTAGTGGCCGATCTTGCGGGCGAAGGTGCCGAAGTTGCGCGGGTGGTGGTGTTCGTTGGGATTCTGGGTACGGGCCGCACCGTCGGAGGCGGTTGCCACCCAGGGGAGCGTCATCGCCCAGCGCACGTCGGCTTCCGACATGGAATGGCTGACGATCTGCGGCGATTCCTGGGCAAGGATCTTGAGCACCAGGTCGACCGCGTCGATCTTCTCCAGGGCCGCGATGTCAGCCAGGCTTTTGCCGACGTAGTCGGGGAATTTCTTGCTGGCGGCGATCACGATCTTTTCGGTCCGGCCGAACTGGTCGGCGATCACTCGGCGCACGAGCGCGGCGAACTCCGGCTCGTCTGCCATCCGCCTGGTGAGGTCGGCCCGAGACCAGCGGACGTGGGCGTCGGGGAGCGTGGCGTCGGCCAGGGAGAAGGAATTGGCCGTGTAGGGATATTGGTCGGCCGTGATCGTCAGCCCCTCGGCCTGGGCCTTTTCGATGGCGGCGGCCGCGTCGCGGATGCGGCCCCAGTTGGGAATCTGCATCGACTTGAAGTGCGAGATGTGGACCGGCGCGCCCGCCTCGTGGCCGATGCGGATGGCCTCGTCGACCGCGGCCAGGAGATGGTCGCCTTCGTCGCGGATGTGGCTGGCGTAGATGCCGCTGTGGGCCGCCACCACCTTGACCAGGGCGACGAGTTCTTCGGTCTGAGCGTAAGAACTGGGGGCGTAGATGAGGCCGGTCGACATACCCCAGGCCCCGTCGCGCATTGCCTGGTCGACCAGGTCCTTCATGCGCTGGAGTTCTTCGGCCGTGGGCTCGCGGCGCTCGGAGCCCAGCACGGCTCGGCGAACCGTGCCGTGTCCGACCAGGTGGATGATATTCGTGCCCGCCCCGTTGGCGTCGACGTCGTCGAGAAACTTGGCCACATCCTTCGAGCCGCCGCAGTTGCCGGTCACCATCGTCGTGCAGCCTTGCATGACATAGTTCAGGCAGGGCCGGACCCCGGGCTGGGCGAGCGTTCCGTCGGTGTGCGTGTGGAGATCGATCAGGCCGGGGGCGACGACCAGGCCTCGGCAGTCGATGGTGCGGCCGATCTTGCCGGGCGTCGCCCGGCCGACGGCCACGATCCGTCCATCGCGGATGGCGACGTCGCCGACCACCGGGTCCGCGCCCGAGCCGTCGTAGATCGTGCCTCCGCGAAGCAGCAGATCGGCGTCGAGCGGTTCCGCCGAAGCCGATGCTGCCAGCGTCGCCAAGCTCAGGCCCAGGATGCAACAGGGTAGCAACAGGCGGGCCTTGCCGGTGGAGCAAAGATGATCAGACATTGAAGCGTCTCCTGTGGTTGGTGCCTGGCCCCTGCGAGTTTCGCGTTTCCGGGGGGAGAATATCTATTCGTTTGCCACACAATCGCGGGTTGGTTTGCATCGGTGAGGGCCATGGCGGAAATTGGTCAGGGGGACGGTGGCCATTGTAGGTGCCGTCGAACGGGTGAAGCAACCGTTTCGGCCGGACCAGGCGACCGAGGCATTTGCCAGGGGCGTTGCGGGGTTGGTATAGTGACGCCAGTGAAGCTGGATCTGAGCCGACCCGGCTCCAACCCCAATTCCTCATCTCTTCGCTGTGTGCCGGAGGTCGCCATGCTTGCCCGTCACCGAAGTGGGCCGTACGGAACCGCTATTCCCAGCCGTCTCAGAGCGCTTCGCGGCACGACATCCATACAATCCCTCACCGCCGCGTTTGTTGCGGCGGTGGTTGGAATACTGCTTGCAGCTTCGACTGCACGGGCGGGTGATGCCGAGTCGGCGAAAGAATGGCCGAGACGTACGGGGATCGTGGTCTTGCAGTTCGACGACGGTACGGCCGGCCACTTCACTCATGCCTTCCCGATCCTGGAGAAGTACGGATTGAAGGGGAGTTTTGGGGTCGTGACGGGTAATCTTGGGAAGTCGGGCAGCCTGGCGCCGGACCAGGTTGTGAAGATGCACCGGGCGGGGCACGAAATTCACGATCACACGCTCGCCCACAACGCGGCCATGTGGGGCGATCCGGGCCGCAAGGCCGAGTGGGCCGAACACACGGAGAAGTCGCTCAAGATCCTGCGTGACTTGGGAATCACCACCCGCGGCTGGAATCACCCGGGCGGCAAGGGCTCCCAGTGGACGAGCGAACTTCACGAGTTCCTGCTGCCCAGCTACGACTATGTGGCGGGCCGGGTGAATCTCGAGCCCGAGGAGCGGTACAACATCCACTGGAATCTCAGAGACCATCCGTTCTCGCTGGGCTACGGCGGGCTGGGGAGCATTCCGCGGCGAGATTCGATCGACGCCTCCAGGGACGACATCGCGGGCGTGAAGAAGCGTATCGCCGACGGCATTCAGCAGGGGCTGGTCGTGATCTCGCTCTGGCACACGGTCAAGGACGAAGACGGCACGGCCTGGGGCGTGGAGGAAGTCTGCAAGTTCGTCCGGCAACACAATCTGCCGACGATGCGCATGGCCGACGCGGTTCGCGCCATCCAGCATCCGCGCGAGTATTTCGACGAGCAGGTGGAACAGATCGCCAACCCGGGCTTCCTTTGCGACTACGATGAGAACGGTCGGCCGGACGGTTATGAAGGCTGCCGATACGCGTCCGAAGAAATCCGCGATACGGCCGACGGGCGAGTCGCCGAGTTTGCGAGCGATGGCGCCACGTGGATCTACGGTCCGGAGCCTGGGGCGACACGTTTCAGCTTGCGAGCACGCAGCGCGGAGGGGACGCCGTGCAGACTTGTCGTTACGATGACGTCCACCGAGATCGACAAGGACGACCACTACCGGTTTGGTGAGCCCCAACAGATCCTGGCCGCCGATCTGGGGGCCACCTGGAGCGAGCATGAGACCGAGGTGACCGTTGGTCCCGAAGTGGACCGGATTCGGATTACGCTGGAGATCTCGCCGCCGGGGAAGGTTCAGGTGAGTCGGCTGAGTTGGCGGACGGGGGGGTAGTCGGGCAATTGTACTGGATGACCAAGATCGCTGGCAGGAATAAGGACGGTTGAATCAACCAATGTGGCATGGTCGCCTTTCGCGGAGCGAAAGGCGACAGTCATTTGCTCGGCGATCCTAAGCGAGCCGGCGGTTGCGGCTGGGCGTTGAACAAGGGTCCTGATGCGTCAGTCCGGTTCCGGCTCGGGCACGTAGGCGAAGGACGCCTGGAGGGGATAGCTGCAGGTGCAGCCGGAACTGGACTCGGGGATGGAGATGATTCCGCCGGCGGGAATGATGTTGACGAAGCAGCCTGGGCGGCTCACGTGGTTCAGCGCGGCGCCGGTGCCGCTGGTCATATCGAACATCTGCGGGTTTCCGCCGCGGAGGAAGATCGTGGACGCCGAGCCCGACAGGGTTCCGCACCCGTGACCGGGATGGAACGTCCGCCTTGGCAGGAGCGCGCCGGTCCGCAGGTCGCACTCGAAGTACTTCGTAAGGACCTCGCCGTCGAGGATCACCGGGTGCTGCCATTGCTCGCCGTGGGTTCCGTTGATGTCGCCTGCGGCGATATCCTGCTGCCACAGAAGGGCGCCTGTATCGGATCGGAACGTGCGGAGGCCGTAGAAAACATGGTCTTCCGCGCCGACCTTGCCGTTGAACGTGCCACTGAGGAGAACGGCGTCGGTGGCCGGCGCATAGCAGAGGTAGACGATGTGCTCGAACGGCAGTCTGAGCGGGATCTCCCAGACCTTCCGGCCGGATTTCGCGTCGAGGGCGACCAGGAAGGTGGGGCCGCTGAAGAGCTGGTCGATGCGGACGCGGCCGTTGAGGCTTCTTCCGGCCGGCGCCCCGTCGCGGGCTTCGAGGAAATAAACACGGCCGTCCCCCAGGGCAACGGCGCTGTTGGGGATCGCCCCCGCGTAGCGCCACCTGGTCTGACCCGTCCGGCGGTCGAGGCTGAACAGCTCCTCGCTCAGGATGATCTGGCGGAAGTCGCCTTCCAGGATGGGGCACATGTTGCCCTGCCGGTTGAGCGAGGCGCCCGATTTCTGGATGCTGCCGAAGATCTGGTCCTCGACGACGGCGACGTAGCCCCACTGGTATTTTCCACTCACTTCAGGCGGTGGCGACTGGAGCACGACCTCCCGCCGGCCGGTGGCGACGTTCAGGCCGCAGCAGGCATCGGCCACCGCGATGTAGAGGAGGTCGTCAGCGAGGGCCATGTGGGCCGCGTCCTTCATCACGCCCAGACGCCGCGAGCCCGGCAGGTCGACCTCCCAGAGTCGGGTGCCGTTGTAGGCATCCAGGGCGATCACCCGCTCGTTGGCCGGGACGAACAGGCGCCCCTCCTTCCACAGCGGCGCCATGGTGCGGTTGTGGCGGTCGATCATGTCGCGAGGGCCGGGCTGGCCGAACCATAGCGGCGCCATTCTGCCGCGAACGAGGGTGTCGCCGCTGCAGGTCGTATTGGCCGGGTTGGCGTATTGGTGGGTCCACTCGCCGGCCCCGGCCAGGGCCCCGCGCCGCAGCGCCACCCAGACGCCGCGGTCGGAAAGGACCCGGCTCCCCTCGACCGCCGCGGCGCGGAGCGATTCCTCGGCCGCCGCCGTCGTCAGTCGCGGGCCGCCGAACATGGCCACGCCCCCGTAAGGCCGCAGCACCCGCCGAATCTCGGACCAATCCGCCGGCAACTTGCCGGAGACAACCGCGTCGTCCGATACGACGAGGTTGGCGAAGTACTTGGGATAGGGCAGCTTCCCTTTGGGAATGTGATGCACGCTGACCCGGCCGAGGAGTGCGGTTTTGGCCAGGGACTCGCGGGCGCGGGCCGCCTTGGCCGCGTCGGCTTCGACGCCCACGACCCGGAACTCCGATCGTTTGGCGATCTCGCAAGCCAGCCGCCCCTCGCCGCAATCCAGAACCAGCGCATACCCCTTGTGATCGGGCACCTGGCCGAGGATCGTCTCGGCCGCCGCAGTGTACGCGGCATCGAGGTCATCGTGGGGATATGGTGAAGCGGGTTCCGGCGCCGTCACGGTTTGCAGCGGGGCGGCCTGGCCGGACTGGAAGCAGTAGATGCCGCCCTCATCGGTGGATACGAACAGCCGGCCTTGCGCAACGGCCAGCCCGTAGGCCCGGCCTGCAACCTTCGCCGTCCAGACTTCGGCACCGTCGCCGGTTTGCGCGGCGGTAACGCGTCCGTCTCGTCCGCAGAAGAGCATGTCGCCCGCCAGCACAAACGAGCGGGCCGTTGAGTCCTTGCGTCGCCAGAGATGGGATTTGTTCTCGACTTGATCTTCGAGGTCCGCAATCGTCTTCCGCAGCGCATCGAGTTGGCTTCGGAGCGCAGCGGCCTTGGCCGGATCGCGAGTGCCGGCTTTCTTCAACTCCTCGGACAGTCTCCTGTGACGGCTGCGCTGCTTGGCCAACTCGGTCGCTCGCTGAACATAGGGGGTCAGCGTCCGCGCGGCGATCTCACGTGGCCCCTGGAAGTAGGCGGTTTCGCCTTGGACGGTCACGAAATGGTCCGGGCGGGCCAATGCGCCCCAGATCAGCAGGTGCCGCTGGTAGCGGCTGCTTTCGCAAAACACCCGGCCTTGCGTGGCCACCAGGTAGGTGCCGCAGGTGTCGATCGAACCGACGTCTTTCCCGTCCCGGAGCGCGACCGCCATCATGCCCGTCCGGCCGCTGGGAACCCAGAGGGCCCCCGCATCGGCGGCAAGGTATCCCTGGGCGGGTTGAGGAATGGATCGTTTCCAGACCTCCTTTCCCGTGTCGGCGTCGAGTGCGAACAGGTAGACGCCGTGGTCGGGGAACAGCCCGGCCCCCGCATAGACCGCCTGGTCCTCGACCACCAGGCCTGTGCGAACGGGCCATAAGGAGATCATGTGGCCGTTGCCCGGCAAGCGGCGGTCGTCCGAGGAGGGTTGATACTTCCATAGCAGTTCGCCGCCAGTCGCCTTGAGGCCGTACACGTTGCCGTCGTCGGAGCCGAAATAGACCTTGCCGTCCCGCACCACCGGGGCGAATCGCACGGGCCCCTCGGTGAAGAAAGACCAGCGCAGGGCGCCCGTGCCGGCGTCCAGGCAGTGGACCGCGTGTTCGGCGGGGGAGCCGTAGAAGAGCGAGTCACCGGCGACGGCCACGTGGTAGGCCAGGTCGAAATCGACGCGGGGCGCCAGGTTCGACTCGCCGTGCCAGAAATCCTGTTTTGCCGGCGGCGGCCAGGCCGGCTCGGGCGCAAACCGAGGCAGGTGGAGCCAGACCGGCGAGAGCGGCAGTGAGAGCCGTTCCTCCGTGACTGCATTCCGCTGGCTATTGCCCCGGTGGGTCGGCCAGTCCGCAGCCCATCCCTCCGCTCCGTTCGCCGCGGCCAACGCCCACGCCACCGCGCAGAGAACGGCGATCCACGATCCGCGCTGGTTGTCCTTCATGGTCCGGATCTACTCTTTCGGCTTGTTGTAGTACTCCATAAACTCGACGACCGCGCCGTCTTCGGCCTCATAGAAACCGACCCGGGCGATGCCGGCGTCGAACGGCTCGATCAGCACCTTCAACCCCTTGGCCGCTTCGGCGTTGATCATGCCGTTGCTGGGCCGCCGGGCCGGCTTGAAGACCGGTAGCTTGTCGTTCGTGCCGGGATGCTCGAAGACGTAGACGCCGTTGTAGGGCACGTCCTCCTCATTGACGATCCTATCGATCCGCCCGTCGCCGTTGACGTCCATCGGCAAGGGCCATGCCCACAGCCCTGCCCCCAGGTCGACCGCCAGGCCCGGGTGGTTGTACTTGAGCCGCTGGAGTTTCGATTCCTCAGTCGCCGCCGGGGCGGCCAGAGCGAGGATCGACCAACCGGCGAGCAACAACGCAACGAGACGTTTCGCGTGGCTAATCACTAATGTCCCTTTCCACACGGTCCCGTCACGGTCACGTGGTGCCGGAATGTCGATGACGATTCTCCGCACGCGACCGGCCTCAACCTGTTCGGCCTTGCGACGCCCCCCCGCCGGAGAGACCGTTTCGAGCTTGAATCATCCGCGGAGCGTTGTCAAGAACCCGCCACGACCGCTACATTGACAGACGGTCTGGATTCCCGCCTTCGCGGGAATGGCGTCTGAAGAAATTCTCAGCGGAACAAGTGAACATGATACGAGGCGAATCATGAGAGAAACAGGTAACAAGACAACGTGCCGGCAGTGGCTCGGCTGTTTCTGCTGTGGCATGGTTCTCTTCGTCGGCATGGGGGCCATAAAGGCGCGTGCCGACTCCGAGGGCCGGGTGGTCACCTATCCCGCCCCGGCGGGCGAGGCGGCGACGGAGGATTACCGCGTGGAGGTCGACGGCAACCCGGTCGACGTCTATCGAGCGGAGACGGAATTCTTCGACAAGAAATACTATTTCGCCTCCTTCGACTTTTCGGGAGAAGTCACGGTACGCGTGACGTCGCCCCAGTCGCTCGAAGGGGCGAGCATTCTGCCCGAGCGATTCGGGATCCGGCCCACGCTGGAGAAGCCGAACGCCCTGACGTTCACGGCGAGCAAACCGTTTCGTATCGCGATCGAGCGCGACGGGCGGAACAGCCCGCTGCTGCTCTTCGCCAATCCGCTGGAGACCGATCCGCCGAAACCGGACGATCCGAACGTGGTCTATTTCGGACCCGGAATCCACAATCCGGTGAATATCCGATTGACCGACAACCAGACGCTGTACCTGGCCGGCGGGGCGGTGGTGAAGGGGGCCGTGCGGGCGGAGGGGGAGAACATCACGGTGCGCGGGCGCGGCATCCTCGACGGGAACGAGTATCCCCATCTCAAGGGGCCGGGACGGTTCATGCTGGACATGACGTCGTGCAAGAACCTGGTCGTCCGGGACGTGATCTTGCGCGGTTCCTGGACGTGGGCGCTCGTTCCGAATGGGTGCGACGGCGTGTTGATCGATAACGTCAAGATCTGCGGCTCGCGGGTGCTGAATGACGACGGAATCGACTTGGTCAATTCGTGCGACGTTACGATCCGGAATTGCTTTATCCGGACCCAGGACGATTGCATCGCGATCAAGGGGCTGACCGGACACGACCGGAAGGCGTGCGAGAAGATGACGATCGAGGCGTGCGAGTTCTGGACGGACCTGGCCAACGTTTTCCGGATCGGATACGAGTGCGAAACGGAGCTGATGCAGGATCTTACGGCCCGCGACATCGACGTGCTCCATTACAGCCCCACGTATCGGAAGCCGGAGGAGTTCTGGTCCCACGCCGTCTTCTTTCTGCAGCCGAGCGACGACATGGTGATGCGGCGGATGCGTTTCGAGAACTTTCGGATCAACGCCGACGGGGGCGACATCGTGCTGGTCCTGGCCAGGCCGATGGTCTGTGCCGTGTCGGGCAGGAAGTATACCCGCGCGGGGCGTCTCTCGGAGTGCGTGTTCAAAGACATCTCTGTGACCGGCAGGCGGGAGAACTTCCGCGGAGAGATGCGCGTGGTCGGATACGACGAGGAACATGCGGTCGAGGATCTGACGTTCGAGAACGTCGTCCGGTTCGGAGAAGTCGCGACCGCCGACTCACCCGATGTGACGATTGGCGACCATACGCGCAATATCCGGTTTGGGACGCGGTGAATTCGTCTGCAAATGGCGTTGCGTGATTTCCGGAGGGATTTGCGAGAGATTGATAGCCGCGTGGGCTTGCCCCGCGCTCGGTCATGCTTCGACAAGTCTCGTAAACAACGGAGCGCGGGGCAAGCCCACGCGGCTATCTTGACTGGAACCGTGTGTTTCCAGGAATCACGTAAGGTCATTCAATTCCACGGCATACGTTGGAAACCTGGGGGCGGCTTGTGGTACCATGTTGGAGGTTTCACGAGAAGGAATCCTAGTTTCCTGGAGATTGAGACATGCAGCGACGGCAGTTTCTCTCGGCGATGGTCGGTGGAATGGCGGTTCTTGGAACAACCTCGGCCAGGGGAGCGGCCGCGGAGGGCCTGCGGGCGGGCGAGGGTGTGGCCGATATCACGCCGCCTTTGGGGATCGAGCTGGCCGGCTTCCACAAGCCGCCCGGGCAGGAGCGACGGGTCAAGGGGATTCGCCAGCCGGCGGCGGTGCGGGCGCTGGTGCTGGCCTTTGGCCCGACGCAAGCGGCGATCTGTTCGCTCGACGTGCTGGGCGTGAGTCATGAGATGACGGCGCGGATTCAGCAATCGGCCGCGGGGCGGACGGGAATTCCGGCCGAGAACATCCACGTGGTCGCCACGCACGATCACAGCATGCCGACTTTCCTCACGTTGCGGCAATGGGGCGGGATGTCTCCGGAGTACATGGCCACGGTGGAGCAGCGCACGGTCGAGGCGATTGTGGCGGCCCAGGCCGATCTGGCGCCGGCTGAAATGTCGCTGGGCAAGTGCCGGGCGACGGGCGGTAGTCACAACCGCACGGTGAAGCCGGGCGTTGCCCGCACCGACGCCGAGTTCGGTCCCGAGTCGACCGACGCCGAGCGTTGGCTCGACACGATGCTCCACGCCTTGGTCTTTCGCCGGGCGGGCAAAAAGCCGGACCTGGTGTGGTATCATTTCTCGGCGCACGTGGTCTGTTATGCCGATCAACAGGCGGGCCCCGATTGGCCGGGCGAGGTGGCGAGGGAGATCCAGAGCGAACTGGGGCTGCGCCCGTCGCTCCTTCAGGGGCACCTCGGCGACGTGAACCCGGGCGACGGGAGCGACTGGCGGGGTGAGATCCGGCAAACGGTGGCGGCCGTCACTCCCGCCTTGAAGCAGGCGATTACCGAGGCCGCCCCGGTAACGGTCGACTGCCTGCGGGCGCGGAGTGCGCCGTTCAACGTTCCTTTCGACATGGAGCGGTTCGGGCAGTGGATTGACGAGTACCGCCGCGACCCGAGCAAGTGCGCGTCGGGCCCGTGGGTCGACGCCGGTTTTGCCGCGGATTGGTATGCCGGCAACGAGCACCGCGATCACAACGTGAAGTCGCTGCCGATCACGCTTGGGGCGATCCGGCTGGGACCGGTGGGAATGCTGTTTCACCCGGGCGAACTTTACAGCTTCTACGGGCTGGCAATCCGCCGCGATTCGCCGCTGAAGGATACGCTCGTGATCGGCTGTGCCGACGGTTCGATCGGTTACGTGCCCGATCCCAAGGCTTACGAGGCCGGCGAGTATTCGGCGATCGTGGTGCCCAAGATCGTCGACCTGCCGCCGTACCAGCCGACCGCGGCGCGGGAGATGACGGCCGCGGCGGTTGAGTTGCTCAAGGAGACGATGGGGTAGAGGGGGCGTTGGGTGTCTTGGCTCGCCGTCCAAGTGGAATCTCGAAAAGTGATTCCGTGTGAGGCTTCGTAAATCGTCTGTTTTCGGCCGGTTCGCTTAGCCGCTACATCCCCAGCCGCTGGCGGACCTCGGCCGCGCACTGATCCTTCTGCACGCGCCACTGCTCGAGCGTGTCGCGGTCGCGGATCGTGACCGTGCCGTCCTGGAGCGTCTGCCCGTCGACGGTGATGCACAGCGGCGTGCCGACCTCGTCCTGGCGGCGGTAGCGACGGCCGACGGCGCCCTTCTCGTCGTAGAACGTGTGGAAGTGCGGCTTGAGCTGGCCGTAGATCTCCTGGGCCACCTCGGGCATGCCGTCCTTTTTGACCAGCGGGAAGACCGCCGCCTTGATCGGCGCCAGCCGCGGATGAAATTTCATCACCACGCGCTTCTGGGGCGCGCCGTTTTCGTCGGGCTGTTCGTCTTCGCAATAGGCCTCGCAGAGAAAGGCGAGCGTCGCTCGATCCGCCCCGGCCGAGGGCTCGATCACGTGGGGCACGAAGCGCTCCTTCGCGACCTCGTCGAAATACGAGAGGTCCTTGCCGCTGCCCCGGTAGCGAGGCTGGCCGTGCTCGTCCTTCTCGACGACCAGCTCGCCCCCCTCGCGGACGAGCTTGCCCTCCATGTGGCTGCGGAGGTCGAAGTCGCCGCGGTGGGCGATCCCCTCCAACTCGCCGAACTCGCCGGGCGGCAGGAAGGGGAAGGCGTATTCGATGTCGGCCGTGCCGCACGAGTAGTGGCTCAACTCCGCCTTGTCGTGATCGCGGAGCCGCAGTCGCTCGCCCGCCAGGCCCAGGTCCTGATACCAGCGGTAGCGGCGGTCGCGCCAATACGTGTACCATTCGGGCGAGGTTGCCGGCCGGCAGAAGAACTCGATCTCCATCTGCTCGAACTCGCGCGAGCGGAACGTGAAGTTGCGCGGCGTGATCTCGTTGCGGAAGCTCTTGCCGATCTGGGCGATGCCGAAGGGAATCTTCACCCGCGTGCTGTCGAGGACGTTCTTGAAATTGACGAAGATCCCCTGGGCCGTCTCGGGGCGGAGGAAGGTCTTGCTGCTCTCGTTGCGGATCGCCCCGGTGTGCGTCTCGAACATCAGGTTGAATTCCCGCGGCTCGGTCAGCGTGCCGAGCGCCTTGGCATCCGGGCCGAGGACGGCGCTGAACTCGGCGACCGTCGTCAACGGCACAACCGAGCCGAGCCAGGCCAGCCGATCGGCATGCTTCTTCCGCAGGTTGAAAAACTTCAGGGCCTTCTGCTCCGTGTCGGCAATCGCCTCCTCGCCGCCGAGCGTTGTCGCCACGAACACGCGCCGCCCCTCGGCCTCCACCCAGCGGCCGTTGATCTGGTCATAGCGGTAGCGGCCCTTCGACTCGCGGCAGTCGACCATGTAGTCGTGGAACAGGTCGTAGTGGCCCGAGCATTTCCAGACCTGGGGGTGCATGATGATCGTCGAGTCGATGCCCGTCATTTCGTAGGTCGACGGCGCCCCCGGCGGCGGAAGCTGCTCGTTGTGGGCGACGACCATGTCGCGCCACCAGGCCTCGCGGACATTCCGCTTCAACTCGACGCCCAAGGGGCCGTAGTCCCAGAAGCCCTGCAAGCCGCCGTAGATCTCGCTCGACTGAAACAGGAAACCGCGGCGCTTGCAGAGCGCAACCAATTGGTCCATTTCCATGACAATGGCCTTGTTCTGAGACTCTGGGAAAACAACATCCGCGACGAACCGCGCGAGGCCGCAGACCCGCCGCCGCCCCCAAAGCGGCTCGCGGAGCGTGGCCCAAAACCCCTTACTTTACACGCAAACAGCCGTCCAGGTCCATGCCCGCCGGCCCGGTGCCCGCAGACTTGCGCTGATTCGGCGGCGCGCGGCCGGCCTGCCCACGGCGGCCCGCGACGCGTACAATGGCCTGCATGTCGTCGCACAATTTCGCTGATTTTCTCGAACAATTGCAGGCCGCCGGCCAACTCGATCGGATTACCGACCCGGTCCGCGCGGAGCTCGAGGCGGCCCGGCGGGCCGCCGAGTCGCCCCGAGCCCTGCTCCTCGGCCAGGTCGCCGACCGCGATGTTCCCCTCGCGGTCCACCTGTTCGCCACGCCCGAGCGGGTTTGCCGGGCGTTTCGCGCTGCCGCGCTCGACGAACCGGCGGCCCGGCTGGCCCAGGCCCTCGAAGGGGGCGAGCCGGGCAGTTGGCTGGATCGGCTCGCCGGCGACCGGCCGGGCGGCTGGAAAAAATCACACCCCCGCATCGTCCGCAGCGGCCCGTGCCAGCAGATTGTCCGCCTCGGGGGCGACGTGGACCTGGCCCGGCTGCCGGCCCCAACCCTGCTCGTCGAGGGGGAAGCGGCGTCGCTCAGCGCCGCGCGCCTGGTCACTCGGCCGCCCGGCGAAGACCGCCTGCACGTCGGCCGCTATGAGTTTCGCATCACCGGAAGGGCCGAATTGGCCGCCTGCTGGGCGCCGTATCAGGAGCCGGCCAGGATTCTCGCCGAGTACCGGCGACGCGGCCAGCCGATGCCGGTGGCGATTGTCCTCGGCGGCGATCCGCTCGACCTGCTCGTGGCCAGCGGCCCGCTGGAGGCCGCGGCCGACGTCTTTTCCCTGGCCGGATACCTGAAGGGCAGTCCTTGCGAACTGGTTGCCGCGCGGCGGATTGATCTGCCCGTCCCGGCCGACGCCGAGATCGTCCTGGAAGGCTCGATCGATCCCAACCGGCCGGCAATCGAACCCGGCTGGACGATCGACGCGATCGGCCAACCGCGCCTGTTGCGCCCCGCGCCCGCGGTCCAAATTGATGCACTGACCCATCGGGTGACGCCGGTGTTTCCCGCGATCCTGCCGGGCATGGAGGCGCGGACCGTCAACCGGTGCCTTGTCCAGGTCTTCCTGCCTCTCCTCCGCCGCCAGTTGACGGGGCTTGTGGACCTGGAACTGCCGGCCTTTGGGGCTGGGCGGCTCTGGGCGCTGGCATCGATCGACAAGACATATCCCGGCCAGGCCCGGCAGTTCGCCAAAGCCTTCTGGTCGCTGCCGCAAATGGTCCCGGCGCGATTCCTCGTTGTCGTTGACCACCAGGTCGACGTGCACCAGCCCGAGGAGGTCTGGGCGGCGGTCTCCCGCCATACCAGTCCGTCCGCCGGCGTCGAGTTCGCGGAATCCCCACCGGAGGCCTTTCTGGCCGAGCCTGCGCCCGGCCGCATGCTGCTCGACGCCACCGCGCCGCTCGACGGCGACGAGGAGCGGTAACCGCCTGCTTGAAAACGCCCGAGGAGCGGCTGGTGACGAAAGACGTTGTATTGCCGATTGTGGCACTCCTTCGGGGTGCGTGTCGGCCTACGCCATCCGCGACCCAGGGTGCGCTGCGCGACCCTGGGCTGGGTTGTGGAACGCTTTCAGCGTTCGAGTGGAAAGCAAAGACTGAACCCTGAACCCGTTACCCGATGTCTCCCGTCAACAAGTCTCCCGATCGCATTCAGCGGATGTTTGGCGAAATCGCCCCGCGCTACGATTTCCTCAACCATCTGCTCTCGATGGGCATCGATCGGCGCTGGCGGCGGAAGACCACTCGGCTGGTCCCGCCCGGCGGCGGCCCCGTGCTCGATGTATGCAGCGGGACGGGCGACCTGGCCCTGGCCTATTGGCGGGCTGGAGGGCAGGCGATCCGCGTCGTGGGGGCGGATTTCGCCCGGCCCATGCTGCGGATCGCAAAACACAAGGCCCGCCGGGCCGCCGCCGAGCGCCACGTCGCGTTTCTGCAAGCCGACACGCAAAGGCTCCCGTTTTCCGCCAGCACCTTCGAGGTGGTCGCCGTGGGGTTCGGCCTGCGCAACCTCAGCGATCCGGATCGCGGGCTGCGGGAGATGGTCCGCGTCTGCCGGGCCGGCGGCCGGGTCGCCGTGCTCGAGTTCTCGATCCCCGCGGCGGGGCCGATCCGCATGATCTATCAGGCCTATTTCCGCTATCTCCTGCCCCGCGTCGGGCAAGCCTTGGCTCGCAACGGCCACTCGGCCTACAATTATCTTCCTGCCAGTGTCGGCGAGTTTCCCCAAGGCGCCGCCCTTGCCGATCGGATGCGCGCCGCGGGGCTGGCCGACGTCCACTTCGATCCGCTCACCTTCGGTATCGCCACCCTCTATACAGGTGCGAAATGAAGCGCAACTTCGTCGTCGCCGTCACCGGAGCAAGCGGCGCGGTCTATGCACTGCGGCTCGTGGAAGTCCTCCGCGCCGCCGGGTGCGACGTCCATCTGACGATCAGCCGCGCCGCCGTCCAGGTCATCCGCCATGAACTCGGGCTGGACGTCGACCTGGAGGATTTCGACCTGGCGATGCTAATGCTCGACAAGGACCGCCACGGCGAGGACGAAAAGCTCGACCGCATCCGCGGCCTGGCCGGCATCTCGAGCGAATCGAGCAACGTCCTGTCGTTTCCCACGGGCAAACCGGGAACGATCCACTACCACCATTGCGACGACCTGATGGCGCCGATCGCCAGCGGCTCGTTTCTGACCGAGGGAATGGTCATCTGCCCCTGCTCGTGCGGAACCCTCGGCGCCGTGGTCTACGGAAGTTCGACCAACCTGATCCACCGCGCCGCGGAGGTCCACCTCAAGGAGCGCCGGCCGCTCGTCCTCGTCCCCCGCGAGACGCCGCTCTCGATCACGCAATTGGACAATATGCGCAAGGCCGCCCAGGCCGGCGCCGTGATCCTGCCCGCCATGCCCGGCTTCTACCATGGCGTGGCCAGCGTCCAGGACCTCGTCGATTTCATCGTCGCCCGCATCTGCGATCAATTCCAGATCGACCATGTCCTGGTGAAGAGATGGGGGGGAGGTGAATGACGAATGTCGAATGTCGAATCACGAATGACGAAGGGCAAAGGGTCGCCGGTCGCCGCCCGCGTGGGCTTCCCCGCCGGCCGGGTGGAACTCATTCTCCAGCGTCGCCAGGAGAGGGAGTAACGCCCCGCGGCGCAGCCAGGTCGCCAATCGCCGCGGCAATCGCCTCAGGCCCGTCGATCGGTGCTCGGCAGGTGGCGTTTTCGCAGACGTACAGCCGGGCTCCCCGCGGCCCCTGCGACTTGCCCCGGAAAAGCCCCTCCAGTCCACTGCCGCGGCGGGCGTCGTGCGGCAGACCGCGATACGCCAGCACGCGGCTGCCGAGGTAGCGGCGGTGGATTCCACTGGCCGCCGGGAGTGCCCGGGACGCGTCGCCTTTGGATAGCAGGACGAGTTCTGGGGTCTTGCCGAGGAGCATGTCGAGGGCCGCGAACATCTGCCCCGATGCCTGCGGCGCCCGCTGCATGACGGGGGCGGCGGCCTCCAGCGCGCCCTCGGCCGCCTCGCGGTAGTCGTCGCGCCCGCAGAGCTTTGCCAGGCGCAAGAGGGCCGTTGCCGCCAGGCCGCCGCCGCTGGGCACGGCGCTGTCGAGCAGGTCCTGCTTGCGCGCGATGAGGCGCTGGTGGCGGGCGGATGTCGCATAGAACCCCCCCCGCTGCGGATCGCAGAACTCGGCGAGGATCCCGTCCGCTTCGGCGATGGCGGCATCGATCCAGCGTTCGTCGAACGAGGCTTCATACAGGCTCACCAGCCCGCAAGCCAGCGCCGCGTGGTCCTCAAGATAGGCCGGATGACTGGCCCGTGCGTCGCGGCGGCAATGCAGCAAACGTCCCTGGCGATCGCGGAGGTACTTGTCCAGGAAATCGGCCGCCCGAGCGGCTGCTTCCAGGTAGCGCGCTTCGCCGAGGGCGGCGCCGGCAAGCGCGAAAGCCTCGATCGCCAGGCCGTTCCAACCGGTAAGGACCTTGTCGTCGCGGAACGGCCGCACGCGCCGGCAGCGCGCGGCCAGCAGGCGCGCCCGGCTTTCGTCCAGCTCCCGCTCCAATTGATCCGGATCGAGGCCGAATTCTTGTGCCCAAGCGGCAGCCGGTCGCGGCAAGTTCAGGATCGACCTGCCCTCGAAGTTGCCCCGCTCGCTGACTCCATAGACCCGGCTGAACGCCTCCGCCCCGCGTTCTCGGCCCAGCACCTCTTGAATCTCGCCGAAAGTCCAAACGTAGAACCGCCCTTCCTCTCCCTCGCTATCGGCGTCTTCACTGCTATAGAAGCCGCCCTGCTCGCCGGTCATCTCGCGGAGCACGTAGTCGAGCGTTTCCCGCGCCACGCGCTGGTAACCGGGGCGGCCGGTGATCTGCCATGCTTCCAGGTAGCACGTCGCCAGCAGGGCGTTGTCGTAGAGCATCTTTTCGAAGTGGGGGACGAGCCAACTGGCGTCGGTGCTGTAGCGGTGGAAGCCGCCGCCGAGATGGTCGCGAATTCCGCCGGCGGCCATCCGGTCGAGTGTCGTCGTCGCCATTTCCAGCAGTTCCGCCTCGCCCGATCGATGCCAGAGGCGGAACAACACCCGCAGATCGACGGGCCGCGGGAACTTCGGCGCGCCGCCGAATCCGCCCCAGCGGGGATCGAACGACCCTTTGAGCGCCGCGGCCGCCACCGCCGGGAGTTGGGCCAGTTCGGCCTGGTCTTTGGCCGCCGGCAGCCGGGCAAGCGTATCGGCTTGCAGCAAGGAAACCAGGTTGTCCGCCTGCCTGATCGCCTCTTCGCGACGGCGCTTCCAGGCATCGGAGACGGCCTGAAGGATCTCATCGAACCCAGGCATGCGGCCGCGCCGTTGGGGAGGGAAATACGTCCCGGCATAGAACGGTTTCTGATCAGGGGTCAGAAACACCGACATCGGCCAGCCCCCGCTGCCGCTGATCGCCTGGACGGCCTCCATGTACACCGCGTCGATGTCGGGCCGCTCCTCCCGATCGACCTTCACGGAGATGAAATGTTCGTTGAGCATCCTGGCGATCCGCTCGTCTTCGAAGCTCTCGCGCTCCATCACGTGGCACCAGTGGCAGGCGGCGTAGCCGACCGAGAGAAACACGGGCTTGTCTTCGCGGAGGGCTTTTTCAAACGCCTCGGCTCCCCACGGATGCCAATCCACCGGATTGCCGGCGTGCTGAAGCAGATAGGGACTCAAGGCGTCGGCAAGATGATTCGCCACGGAACAAGCCTCGCTTGGAAGCTGTCAGCTGTCAGCTGTCAGCCATCAGCTGTCAGCCATCAGCTGTCAGGTTAGACCCCGCAAAAACCGCCATGATCCCTTTACACCTCCGTAACCGCCAGCCCTTTTTTGCTGATAGCTGATAGCTGACGGCTGACCGCTATTCAATGAAACGTCTGTCCCTCTCCGGGGAACATGCCGCCGCGGACTTCGTCGCGATACTCGGTGACCGCGCGGACGATCTGGTCCTTCAGGTCGGCGTAGACCTTCACGTGCCGGGGCATCCGGCCGGGCGTCAGCCCGAGCAGGTCATGCATCACGAGGACCTGCCCGTCGCAGCCGGCGCCGGCGCCGATGCCGATGGTGGGAATTGCCAGCGCCGCGGTGATCTCGCTGGCGATTTCGGCGGGGATGCATTCCAGGACAATCGCAAACGCTCCGGCGGACTCGGCCGCGCGCGCGTCGGCGAGCAACTCGTCGCGGTTTCGCTGGACGGAATATCGGCCGAGGCGGTGGACATTCTGGGGCAGCAGGCCCACGTGGGCCATGACGGGAATGCCCGAGGAGGCGAGGGCCTCGATGACTTCGGCCCGCTGGGCGCCGCCTTCCAGCTTGACGGCCTGGCAACGGGTCTGCTTGAGAATCCGCGCGGCGTTTTCGACGGCTGCGTACTTGCCCAGGTGAAAGCTCGGAAAGGGCATGTCAACGATGACCAGGGCATGCTGAACCGCGCGGCCGACCATCTCGGCGTGATAAATCATTTCATCGAGGGAGACGGGCAGGGTGTTCTCGTGGCCCTGCACAACCTCCGCCATGCTGTCGCCGACTAGGATCCCCTCGATACCGGCCGCATCGACGAGCCGCGCCATGGCGTAATCGTAGGCGGTGAGCATCGTGATCTTGCGGCCCGCCGCCTTCATGGCCACAAATTGGGGAACGGTGATTCGTCGGGGTTCGAGCGTCATTTTCGACAGATCGGCAGGGGTAGAATGGGACGCCGGCGGCGCCCTGGAAATCCAGCCAGCGCCGCGGCCAACTTGAATTGTATCGTTTTTCACCCTCCGGTGGAATTGGCGCTACTGCCGGCGCGCGGGCGACGATCGCTCGATCGCCGCCTCCACGGCGGCGCGGGTCTCGGCCGCGACCCGGTCAATCGAACCTCGGGCATCGACGACCGCAATCCGGCCGGGCCGCCGCGCGGCTTCCGTAAGAAACCCTTGGCGCACCCGCTCGCGGAAATCGACGCCCTGCTGCTCCATGCGGTCGAGCGGCCGCCGGATTCGGGCGGCCGCCTCGCCGGCGGGAAGATCGAGGACGACCGTCAGGTCGGGCATCAGGTCTCCGGCGGCAAGGCGGCCGACTTCCCAGAGCATCTCGACATCCAGGCCGCCGCCATATCCCTGGTAAACCACGTTGGCAAGCAGGTAGCGGTCGCAGACGACGGTCTTCCGCGCATCGAGCGCCGGCCGGATGATCTCTTCGACCAACTGGCTCCTTGCGGCCATGTAGAGCAGCATCTCGCTGCGGCGGTGGATCGGCAGGTCGTGCCGGTTCAGCAGCAATTCGCGGATCGCTTCGCCCAGCGGCGTGCTGCCCGGGTCGCGGCAAGCGACCACCTCGTGGCCGCAAGAGGCCAGCCACTGGCAGAGCCGGTCGATCTGGGTGCTTTTTCCGGCGCCGTCGCCGCCGTCGATCGAAAAGAACATCTAGGACCCCTTGTTTTCCGAATCGGAGACGAAGAACCGGGCCAGGTTGATCCCGCCGCGAAGTTCCTCCTCCATGAGCCGAACCCGCATCTCCAGCCGCTCGATCCGCTGGCGGAGCAGGGGGACGAGGTTCTCCTCGTCCGTCGGCGGTTTGGGCCGCGGAACACTCGGATAACCCAGATGCCGGGCAAGCGCGGAGAACAGGTAGACGGGGTCCTTTCGGCGGTTCGCCAGGGCGATCTTCCCCTCCTTTTCGCCGAACAGGACCGCCCTGTCCATGTCTTCGTGTGTCATCCGGTAGTACTCGCTGCGAACGTAGACCATGTCGGCCAGGTCGATCAGCCCAACCTGGCGGCGAACCGTGAGAATCCACTGGCCCCAGGCCTCGTCGTAAACCGGATCGGCGGCCATTGCTTCGAGTCCGGCGTCGTAGCCCAGCCGATTCCGGCAGAGGGCCTCGAACTGGAAGAAGAAGATGCCTTGGCGCGTGGCGTTCTCGGACCGGTATTTTGCCTCCCGTTCGAGGATTTCCAGCGCGATGCGGAAATCGAAACGGCCTTCCTGCCGCTCGGCTTCGCGGATCACGAAGGTCTGAAACGCCGTGAAGTAGTGGTCCATCCTGGCCATCGCGGTGGCGAACCCGCCGGTGTGTTTCAGCTCCGTCCGCAAGAAGTCGAGAGCCAGGGGGAGTTTCGCGGTCGCCAGGAGTTCCTGGCGCACCGCCAAGAGCAACTCCTGCGTCGACATGCCCTGCTGCATCCGCTCATTCAGCGTGCGATAGAAATAGGCCTGTTCGATGTATTCTTCACGGTCGAGTAGTTGTGCCATCGTGCAATGAAGACGAGCAAGTCTCCTTCTCGTTCCCTTCTACCTCGTTCCCATTCCCCCCTTGTTCCCAAGCTCCAGCTTGGGAACGCTCAATCCGGGTTTCCAAGCCGGAGCTTGGAAACCCGGTGAAGCGTCGTGCCCTGGCGAGGCTCGACGCCGCACGGCGGCCGCTTGACGCAAGACACCACAGCCAGTCAAATGGTTGCTCAGCAGGCTCTCTCCGGGAAAACAGCGTGGGGCCTGACGCAAACCGCTATTGGACGCGGCGACTTCCCCTCGAATCGCGCCCCGTATGCTACTGAGTTGCCCCGTCCGATGCAATCGCCTTCGGGCCGGTCGCCGCAGGGCGCGCCCCGTGGCCCTGGAGAGGCTCAGGGGATCGGCCGGCCGATGCTCGGCCGCCGGCGCCGGTTGTGTACCCCAGGGTGGCTTGGGCCGAGGCAATCCGGCTGGCCGACTCCGCCCCGTGCCAGGCCCTTGTTTCAGGAAGACCGTTGCGTGAAATCGTCCGCCGCCCCGCTCGCCGCCGCGATGGCGCGCCATGAGATCGAATTGCCCGACGACCAGATCGAGCGGCTCGCGCTCTACTGCCGCGCGCTCTGGGATTGGAATACGAAGCTCAACTTGACCCGGCACACGGACTACGAGAAGTTCGTCGGCCGCGACCTGGTCGACAGTCTGTTGTTCGCCCGGCAACTCGCCGAGTGCGAGAAGGTGTTGGATGTTGGCACCGGCGGCGGAGTGCCCGGCGTCGTGCTGGCGATCCTGCGGCCCGACCTGGATGTGTCGGTCTGCGATTCGGTGGGGAAGAAGGCCCGGGCGGTGGCCGACATCGTGGCCCAGTTGGACCTTTGTGTCCCGGTTTACGCCCAGAATGTCCAGCTTGTGCTCGAGCAGTGGCGGGGAGACACGCTGGTCGCCCGAGCCGTCGCCCGGCTGCAAAAAATCCTCACCTGGCTCAAGCCGCACTGGGGCTCGTTCCACCGGTTGCTGGTGCTGAAGGGCCCGGCCTGGGTCGCGGAACGGGGCGAAGCCCGGCATCGCGGCAGCTTGAAGGGGATGTGCCTCCGCAAACTGGCCACCTCTCCATTGGCGGGGACCGAATCGGAGAGCGTTCTGCTGCAAATCACTCGCGGCCCCGAATAATTTCGGCCATTTTGCGCGGATTGCCGCAAATTGGGGGTGTCCATGTTGACCGCCAATTGCAGCAGGGGTAGAATCGCCGGATGATGTAGTAGCTGTCCACCGCCCTTGAGGAAGTCGCTTTTCATTGGCGGGCGATAGAGAGGCAGTGTAACCATTGATCACGTGGCTGCTACTAAAGGGGGGTGAAGGATGCACCTCCAGAGGACTGCCGACGGGGTGGTTGTCTGCGCCCCGGCGAAACTCAATCTTTTCTTCGAAGTGTTGAACCGGCGGAACGACGGATTCCACGAAGTGGAGACCCTCGTCTACCCGATCGACCTATACGACACGCTGATCTTGAGCGGGCGGGCGGGTCCCCGGATTGATTTCCGCCTTGTTTTTGCCTCAAGCGGAGCCCCTTGCGGCGACGTCCCCGAGGACTCGGCGAATCTGGTGGTTCGCGCGCTGGAGTTGCTTCGCCGGCGGGCGGGCGCCGAATTGGGCGCTCGGGTCTCTCTGCGGAAACGGATTCCTACCGCGGCTGGGTTAGGGGGGGGCTCGAGCGATGCGGCCGCCGCCCTGGCGGCGGCGAACGTGGTTTGGGGACTCCACTGGCCCCGCGAGCGGTTGGCCCAGGTCGGGGCCGAGTTGGGGAGCGATGTCCCTCTGTTTCTTCATTCATCCGCTTCGATCTGCCGGGGGCGGGGAGAGATTATCGTGCCAGCGCCCGGTTCGCCAATCCTGCATCTGGTCGTCGTGCGGCCTCCGGAGGGATTGAGGACGGCGGATGTCTACCGGACTTGCCGAATCGCCGGCAGGCCGCGCCCTGTCCGACCGTTTGCCGAGGCGTTTGCCCGCGGAGACCTGAAGCGAATGGCGGAGACGATGTTCAACCGTTTGGAGACGTCCGCGTCGCTTCTCTCGCCGTGGATTGCAAGAGTCCGGCGCGCGTTGGAAACCGTTGACTGCGTTGGGTACCAGATGACAGGCAGTGGAAGCTGCTGTTTCGGGCTGTGCCGGCACGCGCGCCACGCGCGGCGCGTTGCTCGCCGCCTGCAAACACGCGGAATCGGGACGGTCTATGCAGTGCGAGGCTGCCGCTAGAAGTGCCTCTGCCCAGAGCGTGTGATTTCGACGACCAAGGACGTTCCGCGGCAAGTATTGCAGAAGGACGATTTTCGGTTGCGGCGGCGCGCGGCGCTTCGTGACGAGTCCGCGTCCCGCGAGCGGAGGGTGTTCCGCCCGGGGTTCGCCCCGGGGGGCGGCGGTTGCCATCCGCGGAACACAGAGCGAAGACTGCTCGGGGCGGGCGGCGGCATCGTACCGGGGCCTTTGGCTCTCCAGCCGGCGGCGGAGTGGACTTTGAATGCGCACCAAGAGACCCGAAGAAAAGGAGTCAGGCCGTGCAGATCACAGAGGTTCGCATCAAGTTAATGGATGAGCCCGGCGAGCGCTTGAAAGCGTTCTGCTCGATCACGTTTGATGACTGCTTCGTCGTCCGCGATCTGAAGATCATCGAGGGATCGGGAGGACACTTCGTCGCCATGCCGAGCCGCAAGCTGACGGCGCATTGTCCCAAGTGCCGCTGCAAGAACCATCTGCGAGCGGCGTTCTGCAATCAATGCGGCACGCGGTTGAAGGAGCCCGAGGCAGTCCGCGACGACGAGGGGCGGGCCAAGCTCTATGCGGATATCGCCCACCCGATCAACAGCGGCTGCCGTGAGATGATCCAGCAGAAGGTCATCGAAGCGTTCGAGCAGGAAAGAGCCCGCGCGGCGCAGCCGGGGTACGTCTCCAGTTACGAAGACTACGACGACTACGAAGCGCACCCGGCCGACGAGAAGCCGGCGGTGACGCCGACCCAGATCCAGCCCGCCGAAACGCCTCGAGGACCGCACAGAATCCCCGCGCGGCGGTCCCCGGACTCGACCGCCAACGCCGGCCGCAAGGACTTCGGCGCGGGCATCTTCGACCAGTGAATCGTCCGCGCCCGCGACGCGCCCCCCCACGGGCTGGAGGCGTCTTGCCGGGACGCTTGCCCGGGTCTGGGAAGAACCCGGTCGCAGGCCGCCGAAACCGATCGCCAGCGGGCGACCGTGTCAGATGCCCGGCGAGGGCAGCACCGGCGGAGACGCCGGCGGCGAGGTCATCGGCGAGTCCATCGGCACCGAGTCGGTGATCCCCGGCAGGCACGATTCGCACGCCCCGCAGGGATCCTCGGGCGAGCACGTGACGCACGACTCGTAGCACGGCACCTCGGTGGTCGTCCACGACTGGAACAGGGACCCCCGCCTCATGCGGTCGCAGATTCCGCATCCAGCGGCCGCGAGCGTGGTGACCAAGACGGCGAAAACCAGCAACTTCCTCATAACCCGCTTCTCCTGTCCGTTCCTTCTACAGCAAGGAGTCATCAACCCGACAACTCTACCCCATGGCCGGTGAAGTGCAAACGCAACGTGTCGACTTCTTGCCACATTCCGCCGCCGCCAGGCATTCATCCCGCTCAGTAGAAGCTAGACTTTCCCCAGATGATCCGACCCCGAGTGGGCGTTTCCGGGGAGATCCCCATTCTGCGCGGGCGCGGCGGCAATCCCGGCTGGCCGGCAAAGCTCTCCCGCCGCAAGGCAACGGAACCGCCCTCCCCAACCCGCCTGGAGCGTGAAGGTTTGCGGGCGCGGCCGCCGGGAGCCTCGCCCGGAATGCATGAGAGCGGCATCCGATGAACAGAGCATTTCCCGTTCGACTGATCGCGACGATTGCCTGGGGGGCGTTTCTGGCGACGTCTTCCTGCCCGGCCCGCGCCGCGGAGGAGCCGGGCGGTTGCGGCGTAAAGGGCGCGGCGGCCGAGGCCCGGCAGCCGTCCGCCGCGGCGTGGATCGTCAGTACGCGGCACGCGCCGTCGGGCTGCCCGGCCGGGTTCGACCCCGATCGGTTCTCTTACCGGCGGCGCGACGCGATTCACACCGGATGGACTGCGGCCACGGCCGAGGCGTTTTTCGAGCCGGCGCTGGCTGAAGTCCCCCTCGTGGTCTTCGTGCACGGCAATCGCGCGGACCTGTGCACGGCGGTCAACCAGGGGCTGCCCATTTTCCACCGGCTCCGGCGCGTCTCGGCCGATCAGCCGTTCCGGCTGGTGATCTGGGCCTGGCCGGCCGACCGGACCGCCGGCGGCCCCCGGCGGGATGCCCTCGTGAAGGCCGCGCGGAGCGACGTGCAGAGCTACTACCTGGCCGCGTGGCTCGACCGGTTGCCGGCCGAGTCGCCGGTACTGCTGATCGGATACAGCTTCGGGGCGCGGGTGATTGCGGGCGCCTTGCACCTGGCCGAAGGCGGACAGTTGAACGGCTGGCAGCTCCAGCGGGACGGGCCCGAGGCGGAGCGGCGGCCGGCGCGCGTCATGCTCATCGCCGCTGCACTGGACAGCGAGTGGCTGCTGCCCGGCAGCCGCCATGGCTTGGCGCTTCATGGCATCGACCAACTGATGATCACGGGCAACTGCCTGGACCCCGTCCTGCGGCTCTATCCCCGCATGCGACGCGACGATCGGTCCACCGCGCTGGGGTTTGCCGGACCGGCCTGCCCCCGGCGACTGAGCGACGCCGGGCTCTGCTTTGAGCGCGTCCGCGTGGAATGCCAGGTCGGGCGCGCGCACGATTGGCGGGCGTACCTCGACAGCCCGGCCGTCGATTCGCGCCTGGCGCGGTATGCGTTCCCGGTTGGAGGGGCGGAGCCGTGACGACGGCCCGGTCCCCAGCGGGAGCCTGGGAACCAGACGAAAAGACGGCGATTTGCCGGTCCGCTCCTCCGTTACTTCGTCGCCGTGCGTGTCCGCTCGGCCACCGAGGGTTTCGCCCGCTCCGGCCCGACGGCCAGCGCGATCCAGCCGTTTTCCATGCGCAACTGCGTGATCTCCAGACCCGCGAGCCGCGAGTCGGCGGCGAGGTTCTCCGGCACGATCGGCCAGACCCGGTCCTTCGAAAAGGTCTTGCTGAAGATGCCCCGCAACGCGATCTGCGAGCCGGCGCGGATCCGCCCGGAAAGCTCGACAACCCCGTCGCGAACCAGGTGCGCCGACCGCTCGGTGACCACCGGGCAGTAATTGGCGCGGACGCGGAAGTCGGTCCACTCGTGGGGCGACTTGGCGAGCCGCTTGATCGCCAGCGAGATCGCCAACCGCCCGCCTTCGAAGTCGACCCGGACAGCGTCCTCCGCGGCGAAGCTGATCACCACGTCGTCGTGTTCGCCGGTCTGCTGGAGCAATTCGGGCCGTCGAAAGCGTTCGGCGATCCGCTCGCGCAACTGCTTGATCGAAAGCGTCTGGCCATTCAGCTCGAGCCGTTCGAGGACGTTGTTGACCGCCGATTGGTGAAGCTGAAGGCTCAGCACGCTGTCGGCCGGCGCCCAGGGCCGGGGGGTGTGGCTGCCCAATTGGCACGGTCCGGCCAACTGAAGCTGCATCGTCATCCGCTCCTCGGTCGTCTCGGCCTGCGTCACGATCGGGCGGAGCGCCATCGCGGCGAGCGGATCGAGGGCCCGCTCCTTGAGCCGTTGGTTGAGCTCTCCCAGCCGCGCATCGACCTCTTCGTCGATCTGCTCCTTCGCCTGGGCACACACCTTCCGCCGCACCTCCCGGCGAATCTGCGGCCGGTTCTTCTCGTGCTGGTTTCGCGCCAGGTCGTGGACCACCGGGCCGAGCAGCGGGATCAGGTCGAAACTCGTGCGAACCTGCCGCAACCGCGTGCGGTTGTCCACGTCGACCTCCACCGGCTGAAACTCGATCCCCTGGGGCGTCAATTCGAGCTCCTTCACCGCCTGGTAGGCCGATTGGCTGTCACTGAAGAACGTGGCCGGGCCGGCGGTCGACGCAGTCGACGCATCGACGAGCCCCTCGACGTTCAGCGCCGCGCGAAGCCGATCGGGGTCGGAAATCAACACCAGGCTGACATGGGCGCTGGTCAGGCTGTGGCCGCGCACCGGGTGCCCCATCACCGAGTCGCGAACCCACTGGTACTCCGGTTTCCGATCGGGCACCATTTGGTTCAGCAGGTAACCGGTCACCGCAATGCGGACGTTCGGAGCGCAGTAGACTTCCGCGATGCATTCGGCCAGCCGTGCATAGGGGGGATGCGTCGAGAGGGCCAGCCGCAGCCGCTCGGCCGCCAGCCGCTCGCCCGCGCCCGCCGACCAGGTCCGCTCGAACGCTTCGATGCTCTCCACGATCCTGGCCGCGGAGGCCCGCTCGGTCGCCATCTCGTGAAGGCATTGCCGCAGTTCGGTCAACGCCTCCGAGCGGATGAACGAAAGCTGGTCCGCCGACAGATTGGCCGCATGGAGCTTCAAGAGAACGGCACGGGCCAACTTGCGATCCTCGTCGGACCACGCGGGCGCGGTCCTCGACACCGCGACCATCAGCTGGTCAAGCTGCAAAAACCGCCGCCAGGTGCCGCCGTTGGCGTTGCTCGCCAGCATCGACAGGGTGTCTCGAAAACGCGCCTGGCAGCGCAAGCGTTGAACCGGCGCCGGCCGATACCCGTCTGCGATCGCCTCGGCGAGTCGCTTCCAGACGACGATCCGGCGATCGATCATCTGGCACGCGCTCTGGAGGGGCTTTTCAAGGGGCGTGTCCTTCACCTGGCCGGCCAGCGACCGGCCCTCCCCGGCCAGGGACTCGAGCCCCTCGATTCTCCCCTTGACGCCGGGCGACTCCGCCGCCAGGTCGGCGGCCGCGACGCGCACTTCGCGGGCCATCGCCCGTGCCCACTGGCCAATCCCGCACTCCCAAGCGAGCGGCTCCAACAGCGCGACAATCGAGGCCGGCTCCGTCCAAGGCGCGTCCGAGCCGAGCCAATCGCGCCCCATGGGGACGGCCGCGGCCATCGCGCGAATCGCGCTCGGCTCGATCGGCGAAATGCCCGCCACGTCGCCGGCGCCGGGATCATCGTCCGGCCGCCCGGCGTCCACCGTCACCGCCACCGCCTCCGCGGACGATTCCGCCGGCCGGACTTCCTCTTCGGATGCCGGCAACGGCGACCCGCCCGAATCGCCCGGCCCATCCAGCACCGCCGCCACCCGCGGACTGGGCACGGCCATTACCAACCCGCCGGGTGCATCCACCGTGCGGGGCTTCTTCACAGCCTCCGCGCGATTGGCCGCGGCAAACAAGTCGGTGAGCGTTTGATCCACGGCCTTCGCTGTCGGCAGGCGCTCCTGGACACGGCTCTGCGACAATCCGGCCGCCGAATCCTGATTGGGTGCGGGCATGCCGTTCGTTCGGACCGTCGTCTCCCATGCCCGAGGCGCAGCGGCACTCAGGATGAACAGGACGGTCAGAATGCACAGAAACGGCCAGGTTGGCTCAATCGGGCGCCGGCTCATCGTCTACCTCTCCAAACAGCCCCTGTCCCGTGGAAACACGCATTGGACAAGATCGGGTATTTGGGCCGGTTGAGTAAAAACTGATTTGACAGAAATGCCATCTGTAGGCCATTTAGGTCGGGGGGGGCCGACGCTGGTGGTCGCATCCAGTGCCGTAAGACCGGGGACTACCCTACCTCTGGTGGGGATTTGCGGCGGTGGGGCGGTGGCCCGCCGCTGGCGGTCTGGTTGTGCCGGAGGTTTCGACTCCGGAAGGCGTTCCGGTTGGGCAGGGCGTTTGGCGCTGGGCCGCTCTGGACCACCCTGCCGAGAGCGAGATAGACTACAATTCAGGCGTGCCGCCGCTGCCGCCGGCGGTGGCCAATCAGCCAGGAAGGACGACGAGCGATGTTCAAGAGACGATCCAACAGGCGGGCCTTCACTCTGGTCGAAATCCTCGTGGTCATCGCCATCATCGGGATTCTCGTCGCCCTGCTGCTGCCGGCAGTGCAAATGGCCCGGGAGGCTGCACGAAGGGTCCAGTGCCAAAGCCGCTTGAAGCAGTTGGCGCTGGCGATCCAGCAATACCATTCCACCGCGCGGGTGTTTCCCATGGCCGCGACCCCGGGGCCCCCCCGCCGCGGATGGGTCCCCTCGCTGCTCCCCTACCTGGACCAACCGGCCCTGGAGAAGGCATACCAGTGGAACCGCGATTGGGACGACCCGGCGAACCAGGAGGTTGTCAACCAGCGGCTCGCGGTGCTGCTCTGCCCCTCGTGCCCCGACGGCGGCCGCGTCGACCGGATCGATTCGCAGAGAACCACGGCGGTCTGCGACTACGCGCCGCCCGCGCGCGTAGCGCGGATCGTGATCGACTCAGGCTACGCGGCGCCGCCGAAGGATCCCCGGGGAATGATCTCCACCGGCAAGCCGATCCGCGACGTGAACGTAGAAGACGGCCTGAGCAATACGTTGGCGCTGGTTGAAGCCGCCGGGCGGCCCCACTTCTACACCCGCTTCGGGCTCGGCCCGAGCCAGAGTGCGCCCGGCGGAGGGAACCCTCCCGTGACCGGCGGGCGCGTGCTCGGCGCCGGCTGGGCCGACGACCAGAACCAGGTTCCGCTGCACGGGTTTACTTACGATGGCCTGGCTGCCGGAGGCCCCTGCGCACTTAACTGCACCAACAACAGCGAGGCCTTCGCCTTCCATCCCGGCGGCATGAACGTGGTCTTCGGCGACGGCAGCGCGCGGCTGCTCGCCGAGTCGATCGCGATCTCCGTTTACGCGTCGCTCGTGACCAGCTGCGGCAAGGAGATTCTCGACCAGGCGGATTATTGATCCGTGACGACCGGGATAGTCGTCAGCCGTCAGCGATCAGCCGTCGCGGCGTAGCCGCGCTCGCGCCGCCCTGGGTATATGGCTTACGCTGATCGCCCAAGCTCGGCGAAAACGCGCGCCGTGGCCATTCGCAGCAACCCTGGGGGACAGGCGGCCTCGCCGTCGCGGTCGAGCGCCTTGGCCGCTCCGGGCGCGCCCTCGACGATCGCCTGGTCAATCAGTGCGATCTCCGCCGCGGTCAACGTTTGCGATTTGCCCGGCGGGGTCTTCGTCTTGCCGCCCGACCCCCCAGGATCATCCGGCGCAGCCAACGTCACCAGCAGAGTCTCCTCGAAGAACTTCCCCTCGTAGAAAACGCCGTTGCCGGAGAGATTGGCGAACGATCCCCGGCGGACAAACGTGCTCCCGGCGAACTCGTGGAACTCGGCCACGTCGCGTCCGCCGGCTTTGCCAAGAGCGTTCACGCGGGCGACGTTCAGCGCGCGGCTGGAGTAGCCGATTCCCGCCGAGGAGACGCCCGAGAGCATGCAGTCGCCCAGCCTGGCGACGAATGTGTCGTCTCCATCGGAGTCGTTCAGATAGGCCTGGTCGGCCCCGCCGTTGCCGTCGAAGGTAATCGACGCGGTGTTGACCACGTGGACCTCGTAGCCCGCTCCCTGCAAGTCGGCTCGGCCCGGGTAGAGCTTGGCCGTTTCACTGTCCGCCGTCCCCTTGAGCGTGGCCGCATTGTTGCCCGGGCCGCCGTCGAACGTCACGTTCGTTGCCTCCGCGGCGGTGAATTGGTAGACGAGGCCGTTGATGGAAATCCGCCGACCAGAGGCGTCGAACGTAAACGCGTCGTCCGCGCCGGTCCCGAACACCGCCAGCGTGCCGCCGGCCTGCGAGACCAGGTTGGCCAGGCTGAGATCGACCGCGCTTGCCGTGGTGGCGACCTTGACATAAAACGCCTCGCCGGCGGCAGCCGGAATGTCGATCCGCGCAAGCCCCGCGCTGCCGGTCGAGGAGGCCAACGGTTGCCCCTGGTCGTCGTAGATCGCCATCGAGACCGAGCCGGTCCCAGCATACGCGGCCTCGGCCGTCAAAAACCCTTCGCGAACGGTCGACAGCGCATACCAGTGCGACTCCGCGGCCGGCACGTCCAGCAGGCTCCGCGAGTCGGCGGCGCCGAGCGGCTCGGCCACGTTGATCGCCATCTTGACCACGTCGGCCAGTGGAGGCGTTCCGTTGTCGGTCACGCAAATGTCGACCGTGTAGCTTCGGGCTTCGGCCGAGCTGTCCGGCGTCCAGGAGAAGAGGCCGGTGACCGGGTCGATCGCAGCGCCGGCCGGAGCGCCCGGCTCCAGGGAATACCGCAGGGTCTGCTGGGGAACGTCGGGGTCGAAGGCCGAGACGACGAACGAAAGCTGCTCGCCCTTGACGGCCCAGTGCTCACCTACCGTGACGATCTGGGGCGGCCGGTTCATCGGAGCCACGTCGACCGTGACCGCCGCCGTGTCCGAAAGGCTCGGCGCGCCGTTGTCTGAAACCTGCACCGTCAGGACGTACTGGCCGGTTGCCTTGTAGTCCAGCGTCGAGTTGTCGGCCACGGTGATCTCGCCCGAGGCGCTGTTGATCGCGAACACGCCGGACGGGTTGCCGGCGGTGATCGCATAGCGGAGCGTCTGGGCCGGGCGGTCCGGATCGGTGGCGGTGAGCGTGCCGACCGGTGTGCCGACCGCGGCATTCTCAGGCAGCGAGAACGTCGCGTCAGCCAGCACCGGGGCCTCGTTTACATCGGCCAGGTTGATCGTGACCGTTGCCGTGTCGGAAAGGCTCGGCGTGCCGTCGTCGGCGACCTGCACCGTCAGCACGTACTGGCTGATCGTCTCGTAGTCCAGTGTCGAATTGCTGGCCACGGTGATCTGGCCCGAAGCGCTGTTGATCGCGAACACGCCCGCGCCGTTCCCGGCGGTGATCGCGTAGGTGAGCGTCTGCGCCGGGCGGTCCGGATCGGTGGCGGCGAGCGTGCCGACCGGTGTGCCAATTGCGGCGTCTTCAGGCAGCGAGAACGTGGCGTCGGCCAGCACGGGCGCCTGATTGATGTTGGTCACGTTGATCGTCACGGTGCCGGTATCCGACAGGTTTGGCGTGCCGTTGTCGGTGACCTGCACCGTCAGGACGTACTGGCTGGTTGCCTTGTAGTCCAGCGTCGCGTTGTCCGCCACGGTGATCTCGCCCGAGGCGCTGTCGATGGCGAACACGCCGGACGGGTTGCCGGCGGTGATTGCGTAGCTGAGCGTCTGGGCCGGGCGGTCCGGATCGGCGGCGGTGAGCGTGCCGACCGGTGTGCCGACGGCGGCATTCTCGGCCACCGAGAAGGTTGCATCAGCCAGAAGCGGCGTCTCGTTCACGTCGGTCACGTTGACCGTGATCGTTGCCGTGTCGGAGAGGTTCGGCGTGCCGTTGTCGGTGACTTCGACGGTGAGCGTATACTTGCTCGTTGCCTCGTAGTCCAGCGCCGAGTTGTTGGCCACGGTGATCTCGCCCGAGGCGCTGTTGATCGCAAACACGCCGGCGTTGTTGCCGGCGGTGATCGTGTAGGCGAGCGTCTGCGCCGGGCTGTCCGCATCGGTGGCGGTGACCGTGCCGACCGGCGTGCCGACCGCGGCGTTTTCGGCGATTGAGAAGGTGGCGTCGGCCGCCTGGGGGACCTGGTTGGCGGGCGCGGTGCTGGCGTTGACCGTGACGGTGTACTGGCCGACCGAGCCGTACTGGCCCGCGCTGGCGGTGACGATCGTGTAGTCGCCCGCGGCCAGGCTCGCCGTGATCGTTGCCCCGTAGCTGGTCGAGGGATTGGCCGAGGCAATGATCGTGCCGGTGGCGGTCCGCAGCTCGAGCGTTGAATCGAGGTTAGCGCCGATCGCCGCGACGTTCTGGGTGATGGTCACGCTGCCGCCGGTGGTCGAGAAGGAAAAGGCGTCCTGGTCGTCCATCTTCTCGATGATTCCGCTGGCGGTGGCGGTATTGCCGGAGAAGACCAGGGGGGTGGGTTTGCTTGCGTTGCCGTGATCGTCCGCGCGGTAGCCGAAGCCGTTGGTCGTGTTGGAGATCACGGCCATGTCGTCTTGATAGATCGTCGCGGCGATGGTGCTGGTGCCGTTGTGCCAGGTGGTTCGCGTCTTGTAGTAGCTGGTGCCCATGATCGGCGCCCAGTCGCCGTCGCCGGTGTGGTATTCCTCCGTCTTCGTGCCGTTTGCGTCGTAGCGGCTCTGGTGCCGGAGTCCGAAAGCGTGCCCCGACTCGTGCGACGAGGCTTCCGCGATATATTTTGCGCTGTTGGCCAATTGCTGGGGGAAAATGTATACGGTGTTGACGATGTAGTTGGTGAATGAGCCAACGTAGGCAACCCCGCCGGCCGAGCCGTACCAACTGCCGTTGCCGCCGATGGATACGCGCAGGCCCATCTTGTCAGCGAAGCTGGCCGGCTCAATGGTCGTCACGTCGATATCGAACGGCGCGTAGTCCTCCGAGACGCGGGCCCAAATCTGGTTGATCGCCGCAATCTCGCTGGTGCTGAAGCTGGTCAGGTCGGAGTCGAGGCTAAAGACGGGCGTGCTGATACCGCTGTACGTCCCCCAGGTGGACTCGAAATGGCCGTCGAAGTCGAGGTAGATCTTCGCCGTCGCGTCCGGGTTGCTGGAGAGGGGGGGCACGGCCAGCGAGGACTGGCTGAGAACGCCAGCGCCGACAACCTCCGCCGCGGTTTGCAGCGCGTCGGGGGGCTGCGCGGTGATCGCCGGAGCGGTTCGCAATTCGGGTTGAGCCCCCACGACGGAGAGCAGTTGGCGCGATTCCAGAGGTTCGATGGCGAGTGTCCGCTCGCGCCGGCTTGTGCGATGGGAACGGCTAGAAGGGGCTGACTGACGCTGATTGAGACGGGACATGGTGCTCTCCAGGCGCACGAAATCTGCGCATCAATGGGAACGGAACCGCAAGGCGAAAGAGTAGATGAGACGAGGCAACTTGATTTCCAGTAGACTTGGCGGGTGCAGCGGCCAAAGCAGTCCTACCCTCCCAACCGCTTGGTAGCGAAGCGGATTCGACCGCAACCCCGATCAGAGACCGCAGCGTGGCGACTTTCGCTGGAAGGTCTCCAATTGCCCTTGGGTGACAAAAATAGCAGGCAAGGGGGGGAACTGGCAATAGGAGGATTGTGGGGCCTTGGGGGGCACAGGAAGAGTTACCCCTACTTTTGCGCGACATCCCACCCACACGGTGGGTTATATTTGCACAACCGATAGAATGGGCGGAATCGGCCTGGTGTCACGAGAACGATTTCTAGCTGCGACGCTTTCGGAGGAGGTGCCTTCAGAAGTGCAGGCAGCCGAGAATGTGGATCAGAACTCTAGGATGTGACGGCAGGGCAACCTCTTGTGGATTCTGCAAATTCCGCCAATTCTTGGCTGCGGATATTGGAGGCGCAATTGCTGGGGGCCAGACGGATATACAACAAACGGAAGGAATAATGCAGCACTTTAGACGGGGTCGCTCTGCTGCCAGGTCGATTGCACGCTGCAATAGAGAGGCTGGCTGCCAGATTAACTTGGGATAACCCAGGAAACTTGCCCAAATTCCTGCAACCATTTGTAAGAAATTGGAGACGAGCGGTAAATATAGTACAGTCGAGTACAGATTCATCGACACAATTTGACGAAGGATAGGGGCAATGGGCAAAATGAGCAGGTTGCATACTGGGGCGTTTTTGTCCGTGGCACTACTGAGCGTGCCAATCGCGGCTGAAGGTGCTGTCCTTGCTACGTATGGATTTGACGCCATCACTGCCAATTCCGGCGAAAGTATGGCAATTGGTGAAGCTCAACTCTTTGTCGATGTCATTGAGATTGGGGTAACGGACCAAGTCCAGTTCCACTTCTACAACCTGGGATCGGCCGAGTCATCGATCACGGATGTGTACTTTGACGATGGCACGTTATTGGGGATCGCTAGTATTTCAGGGGGTTCTGGAGTCTCCTTTGCCCAGGAAGCTAGTCCCCCAGTTTTGCCGGGTGGCAAGAGTATAGATTTCGAGGTCACAGCCGGTTTTTTGGCTGATTCAGACCCCCCAGTGCAGCCGAACGGTGTGAATCCTGGGGAATACCTAGACATTACCTTCGATTTGCTGCCGGGCAAGACGCTGGCCGATGTTGTCGACGCGCTTGATGGCGGGCGTGACTTGAGAATCGGCATCCACGTGCAAGGATTTGCGAACGAAGGAAGCGAGAGCTTCATCAACCTTAAGGATCCTGATTCACCCGAGGAGGGAGACACGTTGCATCATACACCCGAACCAGCGTCGCTGGCAGTGTGGGGTCTTGGCTTGGCCGCAGTAGCTCTTTGCCGCAGGCGGCGCCCCTGATCTGTTGATCTGGATAAGCCCGAGAAAAAGCAATGGCGTCCTGGCGGATAGCCGGGACGCCATTTCGCGTGCTTGGGGCATGCAAATCAGGATTGCCATCTCCCTCCTTTCGGAATGCGGCGATTCAGCGCCGCTTTCTTTTTTGTCTTTCCAAAACAGGGTGAGCAGGCTTACTCCGCAAAGCGCCATCGCCATGACACCCGCTCACGCGGAACGATCGACAGAGACTCTGCCTATCGTCCGCGAGTTCGATTGGCCCGGACGAGAGGGAGGGGAGTCCCCTTCGATAGGGCCAGGCAGCGCTGGGGTGGTAAAAAGTCCAACGATCAGCAATCAGTTGCATTTCCTGGTTTTGTTCCGACGTTCTTGGCCAGGGGACACCGCTGGCTGTAGCGTCGGGACGGATGTTTGGAGCAGGGCCTTCGGTGTAAGCAGAGAACAATCATGCTTCTGGAACAAGCTCATGGGCCGCGTCAAGGCTGTGCGCTTGATGGGCAATGCAGAAGGCGGTCGGTCAACGTTGATGGTCCTTGCCCGGTGCGGCAGCTTGCGGAGCAGCAATCCACCTCCAGTCACCCCCCCCGGGAGAGGACGCAGATGCTATCGGTGTCAGCGTTCAGAATCAACCTGGCAGGGACGCTTGACTCGCTGGTTCAACAGACTTACGGGCGTACGCGTGCAGCGGTCGATCGCCGCTATCGCCCCCCGATCATTCTTGAGCCGATTCTCAACCCGACGCGTAAGCGAGGACGGCTCTCAACCCGACGCGTAAGCGAGGACGGCTGACCGAGCTGGCCTCGCTGACGCGTCGGGTTAGAGTCTGCCGCTTGGGTGAAAGCGGCGGTGAATCGTCGCACTCCAGAGGCGCGTGGTCGATTGTCGCGCCTGCCTTGTGTTACAATGCCGCCGACCGTTCCGCGACAATCTCACCTGCCCTGCACCAGAATGAGGACCAAAGCCGTGCAAATTGTCGAATACCGCAGCCGCCTGGTTCGGACCTTCCTCGCAATCCTGGTCGCCGTGGCGCTTTCGGGCCAGATTTTCGGCGCGGAGCGCGCGCAGCAGCCGGCCGAGCGGGCGCGCGGCATCGTTGTCACCGTCTCGCCGCCGGCGAGCGACGTGGGCCTGGCGGTGCTCAACCAGGGCGGCAATGCGGTCGATGCGACCGTGGCGACGGCCCTGGCATTG